>PSRJ01000258.1 GCA_003175985.1 Terriglobia bacterium | reverse complement strand
GGTATGAGGGAGTTTCCGAGCCGCGACCGGCAGGAAGCGGTTTGCGCCTTAAGCACGCGCTGTTGCTGTTGGCCGCCTGCGTCCCTCTGTTTTCGCAGAGTAAGCCGGCCGTGTCCGCTGTTCGAATAGCGGCCGCGCAGGACTATCTACTCTGCGCGAGAACGATTCAACTGACGGGCATTGCGCTCGATCAGTATGGCGGGCAGATCGCCGGGTTTGCGCCGCAGTGGCAATCGATGAACCCGGCGCTTGCCACCGTCGATCAAAACGGCATCGTGCAGGGTCTGTTGCCGGGTGTGGTTACGATTCAGGCTTCCGATCCATCATCGGGAGCAGTCGATCGTCTCTCGGTTCGCGTCCAGCCGTTGCGAATCGAGATCACTCCGCGGCAGCCCCAGCTCCGGGTTGGTGAGTCGCTGCAACTTGCCGGAGCGGCGTTGGATGCCGATGGGAAGCCCATAGCCGGCGTGAAATTGATCTGGACTTCGGGTATCTCCGCCGTCGCCAGCGTCGCGAGCGACGGCACGGTTTCTGCTCTGCGACCCGGCGCCATCACCATCTCCGCGGCCATTGATTCCGGAGGCGGCGCGCTGGACTTCAGCTCCGATATCCAGGTCAACGTCTTCCGCAAGCCGGACTTCAAGCTCAGTCCGCTGGTCTCCAGCGACGACCCCGGCGGTACGGCAACCTTGACGGCTGCGAGGATGATCAGCGCGGCGGGCGACGCTTATGTAGCCACGATTGCTGACCTGTCCACCGGCGGCCAGGGTCTGATCCTTACGGCTAACGGAGCGCCGGCGCTGCTTGCAACTTCCGGACAGGCGCTTCCGGGCGTGAACAAAGTGATCAATCGCTTCACCGGTGTTTCCGTCAATACGGCCGGCGACGTCGCTGCCACCGTTCAATTTCCTGCCGAATGGTGTGATACCGCGCTGGTGCTGTTTCACCAGAATCAGTCACCGCTGCTGCTCGACAACGCCTGCAATATCACTATTACCGACCGCGCCCTTTCCAATACCGGAGACGTAGTCTATTCCGTGGGCCAAAACGGCAGTCGTGCTTACGTCCGCCGTGCTGATGGAACGCGAATCCAGGTTCTTCAGAATGGCGATAAGATTTCCGGCTCCTTAACGGTCGGTAGCGTGGGAAGAGCGGCTCTGACTTCTACCGGAGCCGCCATTCTGGAAGTGTATCCGGTGGGCGCCGCGCAACAATTCTGGCGGTGGAACGGATCGTCATTCGAAAAACTGGCGGCACTCAACGACTTTCTGATCAACGGCCGGATTACGCAAATGGATTTTCCGGTCGAATCGGGGACGGGCGAGATCTATAGCCGCATCTTTCAAAGTGACGGGCCAGGGCGCGTGATGCACTACACCGGTGGCACCTGGACTCAGGTTGCTCAGCAGAATACGAAATTGGGAAACACGCAGATCTGGTGGATTCATCAGGTCAGTCCCGCGGGCAGAGACGGGTCCATGGCCATCATGGCGGATTCGTCAATCGGCACCAGCATCTTCCGGCTGACCACCGGTGACCCGGAACTGCTGGCCGGAGTCAGCTTCTGGTCCAATGTCAATCAGCTCGCTGGTGCTGGAAGCGGTCTGTTCCTGGCAGGGTCGCTCTCGGGAACTCCGGCGGTGTACAAACTAGGTTCCGGCAGCACGCCCGCAGCGCTGTTGTCTTCCGGATGGCGAATTCCCTCAACGATGACTGCCAGCCTGCTGTGGGACAGCGTGCCCGATCGCGGCTCGGCGACCAATCCGCTCTTGCGTATGCCGGGCAACGCCCTCGCACGTGCCGGTCAAAGTTCACCGATCGTCGCACCGGGAAGCAGCGCCGGCGGTGTGACCGTGTTTTCAACCGGCAACGTGGTCACCAGCCCCGATGGAAAGAACGCCGCATTCACCGCAATTACCAACGCTGGCCCGGCAATCTTTGCTGTCCGCGACGGGCGCGTGGACCTGATTGCAGATACGAACGCAAACGCGCTTACCGGCGATGGTCAAAAGGTGACCTGGATCAGCGACGTTTACGCCATGAACACCAGGGGGCAATTGCTAGTCATGGCCAATACCGGCTCCTATGGCTCGTTATGGCGCTTCGATCCAGGCTCTACACAACTCCAGCGGATCGCCAGTATGCAGCAGCCGAGCCCCGCCGGTCCCGCGTTCAATTGGGTGAACCAGACGGCCCTCGATGCGTCGGGAAACGCCGCTTTTACGGCCGCTCTCGCGGATGGGAGCCAGGCGCTGTTCCTCTGGAACGGCGGCCAGTTGCAAAAACTTCTCCGAACCGGCGAGTCCGGCCCTCAAGGCGCCCCGATTTCCGGGCTTGCGAACATGGTGCAGTTCTCGGGCAAGCGGCTCATCGCGCGATTCCAATATCGCACCGGCGGTGACTTCATCCAGGCATTTGATGGCGATCATTGGACTTCGCTGGTCTCCGCCGGAGATACGCTTTCCACGGGCCTTTCTATCGATAACTTCGTGGGAGGTTACGGGTTCGCGAATGACGCCGGCGATACGGCGTACGAAGCGCGGACCTTGGGCTATCCCTCATTACTGGTCCGCAGCCGCGATGGGCGCGACCTCGTCGTAGCGAGCGCTACCGATCCCTTGCCGGATGGCTCCTGGCCGGTCTTCTTTTATGGCTTCAATATCACAGCCGACGGCAGCGTCCTTTTCGTGGCCGAGACCCTGAAGGATGGAAAGAGCCGGATGACTCTCTATTCCGGCACACGGTAGCGGCGGAGCAGTTCGGCTGCCCGTGGTTCGCCGCTGAGTTCCGCGGCGTGGGCATGGCGCCATGCCGCTTTCGTATCGCCGCGCACGGCGTAGATCTCCGCCAGGCAGGCATGCGCCTCTGCGAATGTATCATCGAGACGGACGGCTTCCAGTAGCAATCCCAAAGCTTCTTCCTGGCGGCCGTGCATGCGCAAGAGTTGGGCCAGGTTCTTGTAGGGCAAGGGGTTGCTGGGCTCGCGCGCGATCCAGTCCTGCTGCTCTCTGATATGTTCCAGCGTTTGCTGATCGAGCGCGAACTCAATCACCTCTTTCCGCCAGAAGCTCACGACCGTGATCCTACCAGAATCAGGTGCACGTCCATTACGTTGGTCAGGGTAGGGCCGGTCTTCACCAGATCGCCCAAGACTTCGAAGTAACGGTACGAATCGTTGCGCTCGAGATAGTAGCGGGCATCCGGCTTGCGGAGCATTGTCTCGCCATCGGCCAGGGCGCCCGCGGCATCGGTGGGCCCATCTGTGCCGTCGGTTCCGCCGCTGAAGATAATGGTTTCCGGCAGGCCGGCGATGTCGATGGCGGCGGCCAACACGAATTCCTGGTTTCTGCCGCCCAACCCATCCCCTCGCAGCGTCACCGTAGTCTCGCCGCCCGAGATGATACAGGCGGGCGGCTTCAGCGGATTTCCTGAGCGGGAGACCTCACGAGCGATGGCAGCATGCATCCTGGCAATCTCGCGCGTTTCGCCTTGAATTTCGCTCGAAAGCACGAGCGTGCGGAAACCGAGTTCGCGCGCCCGGCGCGAGGCGGCCGCAAGCGCCAGGCGATTGCTACCGATCACCGTGTTGCGGACATTTGCAAATATCGGGTCTTGAGGCTTGGGCGTTTCCGGAAGGGCGCCGCGAGCTCCCCGCTCGATCCTCTCTCGGACTGAGCCGGGGATGCGCTGTCTAAGGCCGTACTTTTCAAAAGTCCGCATCACATCCGCATATGTACTGGCATCGGGCGCCGCAGGCCCGGATCCGATCACGCCGGGGTCGTCGCCAATCACGTCGGAGAGCAGCAGCGCCTCCACGCGGGCCGGCGATGCGATGCGCGCCAGTTGGCCGCCTTTGATGCGCGAGATGTGTTTTCGCACGGCATTGATCTCGTGAACGTCGGCGCCCGAGGCAAGCAACAGACGCGTGGTTTCCTGTTTTTCGGCCAGGCTGATGCCATCTGCCGGAAGCGGAAGAAGAGCCGAAGCCCCGCCGGAAATCAGAACGATCACCAAATCGGCCTGTCCGGCGCCCGCTACGATATCGGACATCCGCCGCGCGCCCGCGAGGCCCTGCTCATCGGGAACCGGGTGACCGCATTCCTGAAGCTCAATCCGGCGCAGTTTCACTGTGTGCCCGTATTTGACGTTCACCAGGCCCGCGGTGATTCGCTTGCCCAGCACGCCCTCCGCCGCCGCGGCCATCGATGCGCCGGCTTTTCCGGCGCCGGCAACGTAGATAGCGCTTATGCGGGAGAGATCGAGCCGTTCCAGGTGACGCCTCACGGCCGCTCTCGGGTCGGCTGCCGTCACTGCAGCTTTGAAGATCGAAATCGCCTGCCGTCGCAACGCGCGGGTGCTCATCGCAGCAGGGGGTGATTCAGGATCGCTTCGACGCTTTTTTCCGGATCGTCGCTTGAAACCGGAACCTGCATGTCCGCGAGCCGGTACGCCTCTTGACGCGACCGGTAAAGTTGGGCAAACGTTTCCGGATCGCGCGCCAGAGGACGGTGAAAAGCCTGGGCCACGCGCCGCTGGATGATTTCGAACGGGCAATCCAACCAGACGGTAACGCCGCGGTCTTCGAGCAGGCCCCGATTCTCCGCCTGAGCAAACACGCCGCCACCCAGGGCAATCACGGAGGGACGGCCGCGCTCCACCCAGGCGACATGCTGCCGCAGGATCTCCGTCTCGATGCTGCGGAATTCCGCCTCCCCACGCGTTTCGAAGATTTCGGCGATGGTCGTCTTCTCCGCGGCTTCTATTTCCTCGTCGGTATCGAAGAAGTTCCAGCCCAGCCGATGGGCCAGATGGCGCCCAATGGTCGTTTTTCCCGATCCCATGAAACCCACCAGATACAGGCCGGGCGTGAGCTTGAGCTTCAGATTCATGCCGTCTGGTTTATGGCGGCCATGCGGCCTTCTACCAGCGCGGGAAACAACCGCATAGCCAACACCAGAAGCCACGCGGCTCGCGGCGTCACTACGGTGCGCGCGTCCCGCTCCACACCCCGCCGGATGGCGCGCGCGCATTCGGCCGAACTGATGGCAAATCGGCGGCTCAGCAGCACGGTTTCCGGTGGCTGGCCGCCGCGGGCGTTTTGTTGAAACGCCGTCTTCACGTATCCGGGGCAGACCATGAGAGTGCGGATACCCTCGCGCCGCAGTTCCATACGCTGTCCTTCCGTGAGAGCACCCAAAGCGTACTTGGAAACGCTATATAGGGTCATCCACGGTAAGGGCACTTTCCCCGCGATGGAGCCGATGTTCACAATCACACCGGTCCGCCGGGAACGCATATGCGTCAGAACGGATTGTGTGAGCGCTAGCGGGGCAAAGAAATTCAGTTCCATCAGCCAGCGTACCTCTTCCATAGGCGTGCTCCAGGACGGGCCGTAGAGGCCCGCTCCGGCATTATTGATCAGGATATCGATGGCGCCGAATCGTTCCAACGTGCGGCTCACCACGATGCGGCGCGTTTCGTCGCGAGTCAGATCTCCCGCCGTGAGCAGCGCATCTTTTGGCGCGGCTTGGCGCAAGCCTTCTTCGGTACGTGCCGTCAGGGAAAGCCTCGCCCCGTGGCTCGCAAACTCGGCGGCGCAGGCAGCGCCGATGCCCTGCGAAGCACCAGTAATGAGCACGACTTTGCCCTCGATTCGCATGCCTTCAGGGTTGCCCGGCTCCTTCCCGATAGTTAATCGATTGCTGGCTGTTGGGTGAAAACGCCATAATAGTACCATGCCGTCGGGGCTTCTCCCGCTTTTCCCGCTCCAGGTTGTGGTGTTTCCCGGCACCCCATTGCCGCTCCATATCTTCGAAGAGCGTTACAAGGAATTGGTCAGCAATGCCATGCGCGACAACTCCGAATTCGGAATCGTGCTGGCCCGCGAAGATGGCATCGTGAATGCTGGCTGCACGGTCGTAGTGGAAAAACTGACGGAAATGTATCCCGATGGACGGATGGACATTATTACCCGCGGCCGTCGGCGTTTCGAGGTCCTCTCGCTGAACGATGAGAAATCTTATCTTCAGGCAGAGGTGCAGTTTTTCGACGATGACGATTTGCAGCCCGTCCCTCAGGAACTCCGCGACAAGGCTCTTTTGCAGTACCGCGCGTTAACGGAGTTGGGTGCGTCGCGGGAGGTCGCCGAGCCAGACGAAAAGGCTGCGCAATTGAGCTTTCAACTGGCCCAGGTCATTCCCGACTTGAACTTCCTCAACATGTTGTTACGGCAACGCTCCGAAAGCGGCCGTCTTCGTGAATTGAACCAGTACCTGGCGCAGTACATCCCTAAGCAGAGGATGGTCGAGAGGGTGAAAGCTCTGGCGCCCACCAATGGGTTCGGTGGGAAGCACGTGGAGATTTAGCGGATGAAGCTGGTGATCCGCGCGGAGTCCAGGCGGGTGCGGAAGGCATTTTCCCTGACGGCCTCCGCGGCGCTGCATGGTTCCGTCCTGGGCTGGGTCGCGCTCGGGCCGGTGGTGCCGCAAGGGCCGCCGCCGAATCTTTACGACCAGGAGATCCGGACACACAAGATCGTCTGGTACAGCCTCAAAGAGCGGTTGCCCGAAATTTCGCCAGGCGTGCGGCACGAGACTCGCCAGGTTCGGGCGCGCGTGAAGTCCTCCCAGACTGTGGTGGCGGGAAGACAGGATTCGCCTACACCGCCACAACTGATATGGACGCCGGCGCCCCCCATCGAGACACGGCAGATTCTGCCTTCTCCTAATGTGCTTGCGCTCGCCAGACCCGTGCGCGACTTCACCGCGCCCCGGGAGACACCCTCGGTTCCTCCGCCCGTTTCGAAACTGCCTGACGCTCCGCGAATCGTCGCTGCGCAGCCAAACGCAGTGCCCCTGCCCCCGATCGCCCGCCCGGAGCCGCGCGCGTTTACGCCGATCGTGGAACGGCGAGTGGAGACGCCCGTGCCTGTCTTGCCGGCCGCTCCGGAATTGACTCTGGCCATAGCGAACCGTCCGGCGCCCTCGACCGTGTTGCCTCCCCTCCAGCCCGCGCGCCGGACATTCATCCCGCCGGTGGAGGCGGTTCACGCCGCTGTTCCGCAGCCTGCCGGTCTACCAGCAGCCCCACAACTTCCCGCGGCTGCCGCAGCCACTAACCCGGTATTGCCTCTGACTCAGGCGGCCAGGGCGGTTCGGCCGTTTGCCGCACCAGTTGAGGCTCCTGCGCCGCAGCCGCCTCCGACTGCACCCATCGCTGCAGCGCCGGCGCTGAGCGGAGGCAATCACGCTCCGGAAGCCGAGCTCGCAATCGTTGGATTGTTGCCCACGCGAAATACCGAAATTCCCCGCCCGAAGGCGTCGCAGCAGGCGGGCTTCTCCGCCGGCCCGGAACTGAGACCGGACGGCGGGGATGCCAGCCCGCAACCGGGGCAACTGGTGGTGCCTGGCCTCTTCATACGAGGGCCCGCGAAGGACGAACAGCCAACGTTGCTGGCGAGCCTGGAGGCGCCTACTTCGGCGCGGAACCTCATGGCTTCCGCTCGTAATGTGAAGGTCGCGACTGCCCCGCCGCCCGCGGAGGTGACGATCCACGCCGCTCGCGTTTCCGCCGCTCCGGACCGGCGATTCGAAGGACGCGCAGTCTACACGCTGGCCATCCAAATGCCCAACGTGACCAGTTTCTCCGGCAGTTGGATCGTCTGGTTCGCGGAACGGGAATCGCCTGGAGGACATGCGCCTCCAGACTTACATCCGCCGGTACCCTTACGCAAGGTGGATCCCAAGTACATCACCGCGGCGGCTGACGACCGCGTAGAGGGGAAGGTCCGTCTCGCCGCCGTGATCCGGAAAGACGGACATGTGGAGGCTGTGGAACTGCTCCAGGGAGTGGACCAACGTCTCGACCGCAGCGCCGAAGAGGCATTAGCGAAATGGGAATTTGAGCCCGCCCTGCGCGACGGCAGTCCCGTCGATGTGGATGCCGTCTTCGACATCCCCTTTCATCTCGCTCCACGCTCGGCCAAAAAGTAATTCGGATGCGCTTGCACCTGATCGTAGATGCGGACGATACGCTTTGGGAGAACAACATCTACTTTGAGCGCGCCTTTCAGGATTTCTCCGACTTTCTGAATCACTCGTCACTGACTGCCCGCGAGGTTCGCGATGTGTTGGACGAAATCGAGCAAGCCAACATTCTGGTGCACGGTTATGGTTCTCTCAATTTCGGGCGGAACCTGCGGCAGTGTTACGAACGCCTGGCCGAGCGTGAGGTGTGCGAACACGATTTGGAGACCGTCATGGGATTTGCGGAGCGCATCCTGGAGTGCCCGATGGAGGTGATTGACGGGGTGCCCGAAACACTGGAGTATCTTTCGCTGCGGCATGATATGACTCTGTTTACGAAAGGTCATCCCGAGGAGCAGAAGCTGAAACTCGACCGCTCGGGGCTCGGCGTCTTCTTCCATCACACCGCGATCGTGAAAGAAAAGAATCCATCGGCGTACCGCAAGCTGGTAGAGGAGCGCTCGATGGACCCGGACCATGCCTGGATGATCGGCAACAGCCCCAAATCGGATGTCAATCCGGCGCTCGAAGCCGGGCTCAACGCCGTATTCGTGCCGCACGCCCACACCTGGGTGCTCGAGAAGGAACAGATCCGGCCGGGCGAGGGCAGACTGCTGGTGGTCGAACGGTTCGCTGATTTACGGGAACATTTTTGAGGCCGGCCTACTTCAGGTCTGCGCCCGAAGTGCTGATCGTAAGCCTGCCGTGCTGTACTCCCTTGGTGCTGATCAGAGTATCGGCCACTTTGCGCACTTCCGCCGATTTGCCTTTCACCACCAGGACCTCCAGGCAGTGGTCATGGTCCAGGTGAACGTGCAGCGTGGAAAGAATCGACCGATGGAAATCATGCTGGATATCAGTGAGCTTTTCACTCAACAGCCGGACGTGATGGTTATACACCAGCGTAATCGTGCCCACCACCTGGCTGTCCGGTGATTCCCAGGTACGCTCTACCAGCTCGTCGCGGATCAGGTCGCGAAAAGCTTCCGATCTGTTGGTGTAGCCGCGCTGCGCGATGAGCCGGTCGAACTTACCCAAGAGTTCGGAATCGATCGCCACTCCGATGCGGCTCAACTCACTCATGCCTACACATGGTAGCATCGGGAATTCCGGCGCCGGTGGCACGATTTTCTCGATCGTGCTACCGTGAGTGAAGCGTGCACATACCCGACGGCTTCTTATCGGCGCCCGTTTGGGCCACTCTCGATGTGGCCGCCGTGCCAACGGTGGCGTACATCGCCCGCCGCGCGCAGCGAACGTTTGAGGAAGACAAGGCCCCGCTTCTGGGAGTGCTCGGCGCGTTCGTTTTCGCCGCTCAGATGATCAACTTCCCCGTTGGCCCGGGAACCACTGGCCACCTGGTGGGTGGTGCTTTGCTGGCGTTCAGCTTGGGCCCCGCGGCGGCAACAGTGGTGATGACCGCCATTTTGGCGATCCAGGCGCTGGTCTTCCAGGACGGCGGAATTCTGGCGCTGGGAGCCAACGTGCTCAATATGGCTGTGTTGGGCGTGCTTGCGGCGTATATTCCTTATTCGATTTGGAGCCGCACCCGCTGGCGCAAATTCTCGCTATTTGCGGGCGCCACCCTATCTGTTTTGGTAAGCGCAGTGCTCGCGTTATCGGAACTGTTCCTTTCCGGAGTTCGAATGCCGTCAGCGGTGCTGGGAGTCTCGCTGGCGTTGTTCGCTGTTTCGGCGCTGCTGGAGGGCGCGATCACTCTGGCGGTGGTGCAGGCTCTCGAACGGATTCAGCCCAAAGCCATTCGGCAGCCGCTCTCCAATCGGTCCCTAGTGCTCGCCATGGTGTCCCTGGCGGCCATTTTGCTTGCTTCCGTGGGCGTCCTGTTCGCGGCTGCGGCGCCCGATGGTATCGAGCGGTTAGGCCAGCAGGCCGGCATCTCCTCCCACGTCCGCACTCTTTTCCGCACTCCGTTCGCCGATTACCAGGCCGCGTTTTGGCAATCAGCTTTTCTTAGTAAAGCGGCCGCGGGCCTCGCGGGCGTAGCACTGATCTATGCTGCATGCCTGCTGCTGAGCCGCGCGGTGGGACGCAAGAGGAGCATTTGATTTGCACCACGTGGTGCTGGAGCAGTGGAGCCGCGGATCGAGTCCTGTGCACCGTTTCGATCCCAGGGCCAAGCTTGTTGTCCTGCTTGCGGTGCTGATTTCCGTGGCTACCGCGGCCCGCGGCCTGCCGCTGTTTGCAGGGGCGCTATTTCTCCTGCTGATCACAGGCCTGCGTTTCGCGCGAGTCCCGGTCATTCGCGTACTGACGCGGGCGGCGGTGATTCTCCCGTTCACGGCGGTTTTCGCGGCAGTGAGTTGGCTGGCAGGCGATCCCGCCCGCGCCTTCTCACTTACCGTGAAGAGCTATCTTTCGGCGCTGGCGGTGCTGCTGCTGATCTCGACGACGCCGTTACCGTCTCTTCTCCGCGCAATAGGAATAACAGGAGCACCGCCATTTCTCCTGGAAGTGGCCCAGTTCCTCTATCGCTACTTGTTTGTAATCTCCGAAGAGGCCCAACATATGACCAAGGCAGCGGCCGCAAGGGGAGCATCGGTCCGGCAGTGGATTGCGCAAGTGCATCGCTTTCGCGCGGCTGCCGGCGCACTGGCAATATTGTTCGCGCGCTCGTATATCCGCGCCGAAGACGTGCAGCGTGCCATGCTCGCGCGGGGATTTCAGGGCTCTCTGCCGCTGCTTCGAGTGACGAAGTTCCGGACGAGCGACACGGTTTTTCTGATCCTCGCATCGCTGGCGCCCTGGGCCTTGCGCGCCGCCGCCGAAAGAGCGCTGCCGTGACACCCCTGGTGGAAGTCCGGGATCTGCGCTATACCTACGACGACGGAACCGTCGCGTTAGACGGAGTGGATTTCCGGTTGGAACGCGGCGAAACAGTGGCTCTGCTGGGCGCTAACGGCAGCGGAAAGACGACTTTCGTGCTTCACCTGAATGGACTGCTTGCCGGGCAGGGCACCGTCAAAGTCTGCGGCTTGCCGGTGGAGAAGAAGTACCTGCCCACCATCCGCCGCAAAGTGGGACTGGTATTTCAGGATGCCGACAGCCAACTGTTTATGCCTACCGTGCTGGAGGATGTAGCTTTCGGGTTGCTGAATCAAGGTCTCGATGCGCAGGCCGCGGCCGACCGCGCGCGGGCCGCTCTGGATACGGTGGGCATGTCCGCAGCCGCGGGGCGCGCGCCTTATCACCTGAGTGCGGGCGAGAAGAGGAGAGTGGCCATTGCCGGAATCCTGGCAATGGAACCGGAAATCCTTGTCCTGGACGAACCGACTACATTCCTCGACCCGCCGGGACAGCGCGCTCTCGCCGAATTGCTGGGCAATTTGCCGCAATCCAAAATTCTGGTCACGCACAACATCCCCTTCGCGACGGCACTGTGCAACAGGGCCGCATTCTTTGCCGGCGGGAAAATTATCGCGGAAGGATCAATTGAGGAAATCGTCGCCGGGTTCGCCTGGGATTTCAGCCCGGAACGTAGCAAATCGCATTCGTGATGCTACTTGGCGGATTGCGCCATCTGCTTACGGTGTTCCGCCCAGCGCTTCCTTTGCGCGGCGGCAATGCGGCGTCGCGCCGCTGCACTAAGAACCCTTTTGGCGCGTCCCTGAGTAGCCGGTGCGGCAGTTGGTGTACTCCCCTTCAACTGAGCCTGGAGGTCACGGATCTTATCGTCGATCTTCTGTTTCTCAACCTCGTAACCAATCAACGCCATCTTGAGTGTGTCTTGATCTGGAACATTTCGTCCGCTTGCCATCGATTCACCTCCGCATACTATAACATTAAGGTGATTGGAGAACAATAAAATTCAGTTTGGATTAGAAGTTATCCCATCATCATGAGACTAGTCATCCAACGTGTAAGCGAAGCTTATGTCACTGTTGATGAGACTCGTACCGGGAGTATCGATGCCGGTCTTGTCGTTCTTATAGGAGTAGGCAAGCTCGATACGGAACAAGATGCAAACTATCTTTTGGACAAGCTTCTCACCCTCCGTATCTTCCCGGATGAGAACGGCAAAATGAACCGGAGCGTTCTGGAAGCCGGTGGTTCGCTGCTGCTCATCTCACAATTCACTCTATACGCAGATTGCCGTAAAGGAAGACGGCCGAGCTTCGATGCCGCTGCGCCGCCGGAACGCGCACTGGCCCTTTATAGCTATTTCGTGGACGCCGCTCGAGCCAAACCTGTGCACGTCGCAACCGGAGTCTTTCAAGCTTCCATGAAAGTCCATCTGGTTAACGATGGGCCCGTCACGATCCTGATCGATTCGGCGGATCGCAGCAGACCGCAGTAAGTCGCTTGCGAGCGGCCCGTTCCGGGCGCTTCCGATCTCGTTCACCGGTATACTGATATTTGTCCTCTCGACTGCCAATCCGTTACCGCGATGCGGGTGTCGATATCGATGAAGCCGATCGCGCGGTGTCTTCCATCAAGAAGCTAGCCCGGCAGACATTTACACGTGGCGTGCTTACAGATATCGGCACTTTTGGCGCTGCTTTTCAGCTTCAGCGCTGGCATAAGCCCGTGCTCGTAAGTTCGGCTGATGGAGTGGGCACAAAGCTGAAAATTGCTTTCCTCACGGGTCGTCACTCAACCGTGGGTGAGGACCTGGTCAATCATTGTGTCAACGATATTGCGGTCCAAGGCGCGGCGCCCCTTTTTTTTCTGGACTACTTCGCCGTAGGTAAGCTAAATGCCACTGTAGCCGCCGAGGTGGTCTCCGGCATTGCCCGGGGATGCCGGCAAAACGGTTGCGCCCTCATCGGCGGAGAGACCGCGGAAATGCCGGGAATGTACTCGAACGGAGAGTATGATCTCGCAGGCTTCATCGTGGGCGTCGCCGAACGATCACAACTACTTACAGGGAAGCGTGTCCGCGCCGGTGACGTCTTACTCGCTCTGCCCTCGTCCGGCCTGCATACCAATGGTTACTCGCTGGCGCGTCGCCTCCTGTTCGACCGTGCCGGATACGGCCCGAAGACGGTGCTTCCGGAGGTTGGCGCGCGGCTGGATGACGCGCTCCTTGCAGTACACCGCAGCTATCTCAAGCCAATCCGGCGTTTGCTGGAAGCCGGGCTTCTCAATGGTGCAGCCCATATCACCGGCGGTGGCATTACCGACAACACACCCCGTATGCTGCCCAAGGATCTCGGCGTAGTGATAGACACAAACGCGTGGAAAATACCCCCTCTGTTTGAAGTATTGCGTCATATCGGTAATATCCCCGAAGACGATTTCCGCCGCACATTCAACTTGGGCGTGGGAATGATCTTGGCGATCTCCGCGCGTCATCTCAGCAAGGCCGAAAGCCTGCTGAGACGGCTGCGCGAGCCCGCCTTCCGGATTGGCACCGTGGTCTCTTGGCGTCGCGGAGGGCCTCGCCTGGAGTATCGATGAAACGTTTGGGGATTCTGCTTTCCGGACGGGGATCCAATTTCGAGGCGATCGCGGATCGTGTCGCTGATGGTTACTTGGAAGCATCCATCGCGGTGGTCATCAGCAATCGTCCGGAAGCCCGCGGGCTGGCACTAGCCCGGGAACGGGGCATTCCGGCGGTTTCGATTCCAGCGAAAGGCCTGGATCGCGAAGTCTATGACCGCTTTCTGCTTCATGAATTGCACCAGAATGGCGTGGATCTAGTCTGTTTGGCCGGCTATATGCGTTTGCTGAGCGCCGGCTTTGTTCGCGAATTCGCCAATCGTATTCTGAATATCCACCCCTCGCTTCTGCCGGCGTTTCCGGGGTTGGATGCGCAGCATCAGGCACTGGAATATGGGGTGAAAATTAGCGGATGCACTGTCCACTTTGTCGATGAATATCTGGACGCTGGTCCCGTTCTGTTACAGGCAGCCGTTCCCGTCTATGATGACGATACGGTAGAGACTCTTTCCGGCCGGATCCTCAAGGAAGAACACCGTATTTATTCGGAAGCCATTCGAATTGTCTTGCGAGGACAGTATCGGATTGAGGGCCGCCGCGTAATGCTCAAGTAGAATTCTGTCCTTTGCGGCTGCGGAGGACCAGGTATTCCGAAAGCTTCATCGGCGGGCCGGGGCCTGCCTCCAATTGACGCTCCACTGCCCGCTGATATTGGCGGAGTATTTCGGTCCGGTGCCGCCGGTCCAGTTCACACGCTTCGATATCCAAGAGGATCTCGATCTCCCACGGGTGAAAATCGTTCCGACTGATCTCTCCCCGTTGCAGCTCAGCTAGGAGCCGCTTGAACCGGTTGAGCATCAATTCGAGCAGAACTAAGTCGTCGCCTTGTTCCATCCATAACCAGAATCGGCAGTTGTGGCGGAAAAGTTTAGTCGCGGCGGTACCACACCGGTAACGAGATAGCCCGGTACCTGTATGTATGGTTGGGCGTGTTCGGAATCAGCACGCGGGCAAGCAGCGAGATTACATGGCCCGGCTCGCACTCCGGCCGTATGACGGGCAAAGAGTATTTGGCGGACGCCCCCACGTGGTCGTAATCCGCCCACGAATCTGAGATATGGATAGCGTTATCCACACAGCTATCGTTGGTGAATAGCTCCGCGGGCCGCAGCGGAGACTCCGGAGCTTCCCTTAACAGGATTGCGAAGGTCTCGCCGGGCGCGGCATGGCCGTCGCCATTGCCGTCGCCAAGCAGCATGTCGGAAGTTTCCACGGCGTGTAGATAAACCTTCACACTCCGGCCGTCGGCGATCTCGAATTCCTTCGTTGGCTCCGCGGGCGGGAAGAGTGATACATCAACCGGCAGAGAATTAGCGCCTTCGACCGCCATGATGCGGACGATCCTTTGCGCAGGATCCCGCGCACTGAGGGTTACCGGAAGAGTCGCCGACTCTCCTGGGCCCAGTGCGAAAAGACGGCTGCTTACCGGGTCCAGTTTCACGTCCGGAGTGGCGCTCTTCCATTGAATGAGCGAGGTGGCGGACCGCGCCCCACCCTTATTCCAAAACCGGATCCGCAGCTTGACGGGCTCGCCGGCCGTGGCCCAAGCGGCATCAGCAATCTCGTAACCCGTCACTGACAGCAGAGGTCCATTCGACACGCCGACTTCGTACGCATCCCCATCGAGATCGAAATTCAAACGCCCTTGCGGATCGGCCTTCTGCACGGTTGTGCGAAACTTTCCATCGCGTAACCGTATATAACTCACAGTCAGCGCGCGTCCGGGCGTGTAAATCGCAGGCGACTCGATAAGTAACTTGACGCCCGGAATAGCCGCTCCGTTGGGTACCCACTCGCGCACTGCGGATCGAAATCCCGTGGCAGATGCGTTTTCCAGTATCGTGAATCCGGGGCGGCGCCGGTCCGACGTCACCGACCAGCCCCAGATCGTGAAGTTCGGATAGAGATCGGTATGGCTGAAGGCCGCCGCGCG
Source organism: Terriglobia bacterium (assembly GCA_003175985.1). Taxonomy (GTDB): domain Bacteria; phylum Acidobacteriota; class Terriglobia; order Bryobacterales; family Bryobacteraceae; genus PSRJ01. The sequence continues at coordinate 31,257 of PSRJ01000258.1, read as the reverse complement.
CTGCCGGGGGTTCGCAAACGACCGCAAGTGGAAGTCGAACGTCTGGGCAATTCCAGGAGTGCCGTGATCGGCATCGAAATCTTGCGTTTCATGGTGGGGAAGCACCTGGCTCCATATCGCATTCAGCCGGCGGTGATAGAACTGAATGAAGTCGCGCGCGCCCGTCACCAGCCGCGTGCTTACGTCTTCGTAATTGGCGTACAGATCCTCCAGGCAGTATTCCACATCGAAGCCCTGCGACCCGGCGAAGAATTCAGGAGACCCCATGAAACTCGAAGCGCTGGAAACCAGATCCGGATATTTGCCCGCAATCCAGAACGCCATGAATCCGCCGTTCGAATAACCCGTCGCGGCCCGGTGCTGCCGGTCTGCAATGGTTCGATAACTCTTGTCGATGTATTCCACGAGCTCCGGAAAATACAACGGGAACTGGCGGCTGGTCTCTACGGGCCCAACGTTGAAGGGCCGCAGGTACTTCTCGCCGGGCGTACGCGGATTGTAGCCGTCCGGTTTCACTACGATGACGTCGTGAGCGGTAACGTAGCCGGCGATCGTATCCCCTCCATATCCGCCTTCATCGTAGTTACGTCCGTTGGCCGACTGGCTCGATCCTTCGCCATATCCGTGAAACCAATAAATCACCGGATAGCGCTTCGTGGCCGTGGGATATGCAGGCGGCAGGAAGATCCGGTAGGCTCTTATCTCGTTAAAGACCTGGCTAGGGTGCGTCCGGTCCTCGATAATCGCCGGCTGCGCTGCCTTTAGCGGCTGCCAGAGCAAGCCACTTATCGCCAACCAAACCCAATGCAAGCACACTCTTGACTACCTATCATTTCTCGGGAAGATTCGCAACGTGGGCCGCGATATGATGTAGTTCGATGAACGTGGCGGTGGCAAGCGATCACGGCGGATTCCCGTTGAAGGCTCGTGTGATTGAGGATTTGCGCAAATCCGGTCACCAGGTCACCGACCTGGGAACGCATTCCGCCGATGCGGTGGATTATCCCGACTACGCCCGCGCTGTGGCGGAAGCCGTACTCGCGGGTCGCGCCGATCGGGCCGTGCTGCTGTGCGGAAGTGGAGCGGGCGCATGCGTGGCGGCGAACAAGTTCCGTGGCATCCGGGCCGCCACGTGCCACGACGTCTTTTCCGCTCACCAGAGCGTGGAAGACGACGACGTGAACGTATTGTGCCTGGGAGCACGCGTGATCGGACCCGAACTCGCTGTCGACCTGGTACGCACCTATCTGAATGCCCGTTTTTCGGGCGCTGAGCGTCACTGCCGCCGTCTGGGTAAGATCGCCGCCTTCGAGGCTGAATTCGGCAAGTAAACGCGCGAAGCTCAAGCCTCGGCGCTCGTCGCCCGCAAAATCTCGTCCGCGACATCGGCTGCGGCCCGCATCTCGATCACGTCGTGTACACGGATCAGGTGCGCCCCGCCAAGCACACACGCCGCCACCGCTGCCGCTGTCGCAAAGCGCGTCTCTTCCGCGGTGGGATGCGTCAGAAAAGACTTCCGCGACGGTCCTACCATGATGGGAAGATCGAGAGCCGCCAATTGTCCCAGCCTGCCCAGGATGAGGGCATTCTGCTCCTTCCGCTTTCCGAATCCGATTCCGGGATCGATCACCAATCGCGTCCGGTCGATTCCTACGTGCCGTGTGCGGCTGACGGCTGCGTCCAGATCGCGCGTAATCGCGGCCATGGGATCCGGCATCGGACCCAGTTTGGACCACGTCTCCGGCCGCCCTCGCATGTGATTCAGCACCAGCCCGGCATTGTGATTGGACACCATGCGCGCCAGTTGCGGTTCAAACGTCAGTCCTGAGGGATCGTTGATAATCTCCACTCCCAGATCCAACGCGCGCTCTGCAATTTCCGCCTTATATGTGTCCACGGAAACCGGAATTGTGAGCCTGTCTTTCAGCCTCTTGAGCACGGGAATCAGACGCCGCATTTCCTCCGCCGCTGAAACGCGTGTTGAACCCGGCTTGGTGGATTCCGCGCCCACATCCAGAATGTCGGCCCCTTGCTCCTCCAGTTCCAGGGCCCGCGCGAAGGCGCGATCCGGGTCGGAATACTTGCCGCCATCGGAAAAGGAATCGGGCGTGAGATTCAATACGCCCATGAGGACGGTCCGTTCACCCAGTTGGATTTCCCGCTGTCGGAGCTTCCAGTAGAACAGCTTTCTCACTGGATCGAGACCCTGCGCCAGTTCTTCCCCACCTGGATCAGCAGCTCCGGTCCGGCATTCGCTACGACCAGATCGCGCAGCTTCTGGCCGCCGATTTCCACAGCTCCCGCCTTGATCTTGCGCACCGCATCGCTTACCGATTCCGCCAGCCCAACTTTGGTCAGGAGCTTGTCCAGCCGGATCCCGTTCGCGACTCGTACTCCTTCCGGGAGGGCCACTGTAGGAATATCTTCGGGAATCTCACCTCTGCGCACTACGCGGTTGAAAGTCTCCGCCGCGCACTCGGCTTCCGCGGCCGAATGAAAATCCGTAACGATGAGTTTGCCCAGCGCGATCTTCGCCTCCATGGGATGCATCGTTCGCCGGATTTCACTGATTTCCGCGAGGCTCTTATCGGTGAGCAGTTCGTAGTAGCGCCACATCAGTTCATCGCTGATCTGCATTACCTTCCGGAACATCACTTCGGACGGCTCGGTGATCCCGATGTAATTTCCGAGAGATTTGGACATCTTGTTTACACCATCCAAGCCCTCGAGAATGGGAGTTGTGGCCACAATCTGTGGCGGCTGGCCGAAGTCTCTCTGGATTTCGCGCCCGACCAGAAGATTGAATCTCTGGTCGGTGCCGCCCATTTCCACGTCACAGCGGAGCGCAACCGAATCGTACGCTTGAGCCAGCGGATACAGCAACTCGTGAATGGAAATCGGAATACCGCCTTTATAGCGCTTCGAGAAATCGTCTCTCTCCAGGAGCCGCGCCACGGTGTATTTCGAACAAAGCCGGACCACATCTTCAAAATGCAGCTTGGCCAGCCACTCGCTGTTCTCGCGGATTTCGGTCTTCTCGGGATCGAGAATCTTGAACACCTGCGCCCGGTAGGTTTCGGCATTCTCCTCGATGGCTTCTCGCGTCATCGGCGGCCGCGTGACATTGCGCCCGGTCGGGTCCCCGATCATCGCCGTGGTGTCGCCAATCAGAAAGATGACCGTGTGCCCTAGATCCTGGAAGTGCTTCATTTTCCGAAGCAGAACCGTGTGGCCCAGATGCAGGTCTGGTGCTGTGGCATCGAATCCGGCTTTTACACGTAGAGGGCGATTGGCCTTGGCTGCCTCGGTCAGGCGCTCGCGGAGATCCTCCTCCGGTATGATCTCCGCCATGCCCTTGCGCAAATAGTTGAGTTGCTCGTCGATGGTCACGGGGTAACCACCAACTTAGCATGGGGAGCCGGCGCGGGCTCCAGCGTGCCGTGAAACGAAGCGCTACTATCGCTGCGTATCCGAAAACCGCTTGCTTACGCGCGCGGCTCCGCTCCGAGCCACGACCGTAAGGGAGTGGTCTCCACAGCCACAAGACTGAATTTCCGAGACGATATACTAAGCGCGCCGCTCGGTAACCGTAACCGGCGCGCTCAAGCGGAAGTTGATGCGGGTTTCCGAAGGCAGCGTGGCCGCTTTGCCGCGCGTCAGTAGCACATCGCCCGCGCCGGCGCCTCCGCCGGCCGCCGCCCCAATTGCCGCGCCCTTACCGCCGCCGGCAATGGCGCCGATGATGGCGCCGAGCGCAGCGCCGCCGCCGATCTTGGCGGCATCCGTTTTGTGCGTCTGCTCGGCCTGGCGTTGGAAACTATCGGTGCGTACGGAAATCGTCTGGCCATCGGAGAGGTGAATGCGTGTCAATTCCACCGACAACGCCGCCAGTCCGGAGACTTTCCCTCCCCGATCGGCGGAGACTACGCGCCCTTCCACCCGTGCGCCCCTCTCGGCAATCACCAGCCCCTCAATCACCAGCGGTTGATCGAGGGTGCCATTGAAGGTGTCGCCGGGATTGTTCCGCTCGGAGGTTAGTCCATCGATCAGGCGCACCGGCAGGAGCATACCGGCGTTCAGCGTAACCTGACGCGGTGGCGGCGGAGGAGGCGGAGTCACGTTCTCCGGTTCGCGGGGCGCGGGTGGTGCGGGTTCGGGAACTGGTTGCGGGGCCGGCTGCGGCGCCGGAGTTGTCGTGGTCACAGAAATCGAAGAGCTGTTCTGCGCCACTACCGCCGGCTCCGATGTCTTCGCGGGAGCGGGTGCACGGTGCACTGGCTTAGGCTTCGGTGTGGAGGTCCGCTCCGGGAACGGTGCGGGCTTCGCCTCCGGCTCAATAGGCGGCGCCTGCGGGATCGGCTGCGCCTGGGGCTCAGGGGTCGCCGGCGTGGGAGCCTGCGCCACCACAGGCGCGGGAGCGACCGTTTGAGGCCGCTGGGTCACCTTCATCACGATAGCGCCGCCGACGGCTCCGGCGACCACCAGAAGAGCAATCTGCAGGGGCTTCATAGATCTGTTCTTCTCCTCAAGCCCATCAGACGCGGCGCAACTCATTTTCGTTTCCAGCCGCGAACCGTTAAAATCAATAAGTAGTTGCTCATGCACGCCTTTCCCGCCGCATTTTCCATCGGTTCCGTGACCGTTCGGCCTGCCACCGTCCTGGCGCCGATGGCGGGCGTGACCGACACTGTTTTCCGCCGCTTCATTCGCAGTCTGGGCGGTTGCGGGCTCATCATGACCGAATTCACCAGCTCTCATGGTGTGAGCGCGGCGCTGAAGTCCCGTAAGCCGACCAAAACCCTGAAGTATCTCGCGTTTGAGCCGGAAGAGCACCCCATTTCCGCGCAACTCTTCGGAGCCGATCCGGCCATCATGGCTAATGCCGCCCGCGTCTGCCAGGACCTGGGATTCGATATCCTCGACATCAATTTCGGCTGTCCGGTCAATAAAGTGGTGAAATGCAACGGCGGCTCGGGATTGCTGCGCGACCTGCCGTTAGTCGAAAACATCCTGCGGGAAGTGCGCAGGGCCATCACGATTCCCTTTACGATGAAGTACCGCGCCGGCTGGAACGATAGCGAGCTGGTCACCGTGCGCATGGCCAGATTGGCGGAAGACTGCGGTTTGCAGGCGATCGCGCTCCACCCGCGCACTCGCGAGCAGGGCTACAGCGGGAACGCCGATTGGTCGCGTATTGCCGAGGTGAAAGCCGCCGTTAAGATTCCGGTAATCGGTAATGGCGATATCGTTACGCCGGAAGATGCTGTGCGCATGGTGCGCGAAACGAACTGCGATGCCGTCATGATCGGCCGCACTGCCTCGTCCAATCCATGGATCTTCCGCCAAATCGGAGAGTATCTGGCGACGGGCTCCTACGACCATCCCAGCCAGAACGATCGCTATCGAATGATGCGGCAGTATTACGCCATGCTGATGGACCGCGACGAAAAGGACATGGTAGGCAAGATGAAACAGTTTGCAACGTACTTCACTCACGGAGTGCGGCACGGCGCACAGCTTCGCGCGCAGATTTATCATGCCCACGAAGCGCCTGCCATTCTCGATTTGGTGGACGAATTCTTCCAGGCGGAGCCGGCTTTCGCGGGGTGAAGAAGGTCCGCCTCATCACTGACGGCGCCTGCCTCGGCAATCCGGGTCCCGGCGGCTGGGCGTGCGTTCTGCGCTACCACGAGCACAAGAAAGAGATTTGGGGGGCCGAACCTCACACTACAAACAACCGGATGGAACTGCGTGCCGCAATCGAAGGCCTGAGGGCTCTAAAGGAGAGATGTGAAGTGGAGGTGATCACCGATTCCGAGTACCTCAAGAACGGGATCACCAACTGGATTCATGGCTGGAAGCGCCGCGGCTGGATGACGGCCGCGAAAACGCCGGTTATCAACAAGGACCTCTGGCAGGCGTTGGAAGAGCAGACGGAACGCCACCAGACCACCTGGTCCTGGACCAAAGGCCACGCTTCTCACTTTGACAACAATCGCTGCGATGAGCTGGCGTCGCTGGCGGCGCGGGAACAGAAGTCCGGATCGAAAGCGGGATAAAGCGCGCCTGCTGGATCGAGCCTACCCGAACAATTCGTTCACCGGCAGGAACGGGAAGGAGCCGGTGCTTGGGACATATTCGAACCCACGGCCCAGCGGATCGTCGTGGCGCACCGTCGTCCAATCGATTCCCATCGCCGAGTAGATGGTGGCTTCGATGTCTTCCGGGTAAATGTAGCGGCCGGCCGACCAGCCGAAATCGGCCACATCGGACCCGCTGTCGTTGGTCGACCCGATTACCCGTCCTCCCACGACTCCGCCACCCGCGAACATAGCAAACTGTTGCGGATAGTGGTCGCGCCCTTGAGCGGCTGAGAGCATCCCCACCGTGCGGCCGAATTCTCCTACCATCACCACCAGCGTCTGGCTCAGAAGCCCATTGGCTTTCAGATCGGCCAGCAGGTTGGAAACGGCGGTGTCCAGAATCTTGCCCTTCGCCGGAAGCTGGTTGGCGGCATAGATGTTCTGATGCATGTCCCATCCGTCATTGGAGGTGATCTGTATGAAACGCGTGCCCTGGTTCGCCTTGAGCACCTGCAACGCCACCAGGCACGAGTTGCCCAGCGTGGTATTACCGTATCGGGCGCTATCGGTAGACGTGAAGGAAAAGGCCTGGCGGACGGCAGGGTTATACATCAACTCCTGGGCTGAACTGTAAAAGTCGTTGTAGTCTCCCATGGACTTGCCGTTGGGCGAATTCACGCGGAGATTGTCATCCAGCGTATGGAGCAGGTTCCAGCGGTTGCCGAACCGCGCCTGCCCGTCGGGATTGGTGGTATTCGCGATACCTCCGGCGTTAGGCGCAACCTTGAACGGCGCATAGACCGCCGGCAAATAGCCGCCGCCAACGCCCGCGCCCGAATTCAAGGCCAGAAACGTCGGGAAGATCTGCCCGGGCAGCCGGGAATTCTCCTTTTCGATCGACACCACGCTGCCGATATTGGGTGCGATATTTCCCAGCGCCGCCGCCGGGTTGCGTCCGATCTGCGTCCAGGTTTGCGCCAGGGAATGCACCAGTGCATGCGCGCGGACGGAGCGGACGATGGCAAAGTCGGAGAGCTGATTTCCCAGGTTGGGCAGAAGTCCCGTGGGCCAGAGGACGCCATTCATCGTCTGCGGAGCGAAGCTGTCGGGCGTCACCCCTTTGACCATTTTCAGATCGAAGGTGTCGGTATGGCTCGGAGCGCCGGCCAACAGGATGAAAACTACATTCTGCGCCGTGTTCTTGGTGACCATGCCTGCACTGGTCACATCCGCGGCCTTGGCATAACGCTCCGCAAGGAACGCGCCGGTGATGCCCGCGCCGATCACTTCAAAGAAGCGCCGGCGGGTCCAGTGAGGGCGGTTGAAGAACGTCGGGTGGCACCAGGGATGCTTTTCGAATTCGCGGTTGATTTTCTCTTGCTGGCTCATGACGTCCCTCCGGTCAGTAGTTGAAAACGAAGTCCACCTTGTTGTAGAGCGACCAGACCAGGTCCTGCGCTGCCTGCTGGCGATTCCCAGAGATCAGCGTCGCCTGCGCCTTCGCCATCTCGTCGCTTGATGGATAGCGCGAGAGAATGGCCAGATAAACGTTATTCACCAGATCCGGGTTTCCCATTTGAAGGCTCTTGGTGATCAGCGGCGCGGCGTTCGCGCCCGTGCTCTGCAGCCGGGCTTCCACGAAGGCATTGTTCATCAGGTTTAGTGCCTGAAGAATCGACCCATCCTGCTTGCGCGGCTGATCGTCCCGGTTCCCGCGCAAGAAGCTATCGAGGAAATTAGTCCCGATATCGCCGGCGGGCATATTCACGGTATCCGGCAGTTGCATCGCATAAGTCACCTTGCCGAACCCCTGATCGGTGAATCCGTTAATCGTATAGCTCGGCAACAGCCCGCTGGAAACCGCGACGGCGTCGTGAACCTCCTCGGACCATAGCCGCCGGACGAACTTGCGCGCGAAGTACGGTTCCCACGCAGAATTCCAATCGCCCTCATAGCGGCTGGAAAGCTGGTAGGTATCGGAATTGGCGATCTCGCGCATGACTGCCTTCACGTCGTAGCCGCTGTCAATGAAGTGCTGGGCCAAAGTGTTCAACAGTGCCGCGTTGGTTGGCTGCAACGTCCAGGGCGCCGGAGGCGGATTGGCGGGATCGAGCCGCGCCGGATCAAAGGTATCGGGCGGGTCCACCATACCCCGGCCGAAGAACTGAGCCCAGAGATAATTCACCGCCGCGCGGGCGAACTGGAAATCGCCGGTCACATTGCGAGCCAGCGCGGTACGGTAGCTCTCGCCCGATTTCGGGGCGTCGCCGCTGAAAATATACTGCGGCGCCACGTAAAAGCAGGGTTGCCCCGATTTGCAGCCCGTGGGCGCCACTCGCGCAGGACGATTGCCGGTGGTGGTATTCAGAGCGTAATCCGTCCGATAACCCGGATTATTGTCCAACACCGACCAGTAATATGCATTGCTGGTGTTATCGACGCGAATCCGGGTGGCCTGTGTACGAGAGAGGAACGCACCCAGTTGCCAGGCAGCATACCGGGTAGTCTGGCTGCCCCACAGGCTCAAGGAGTCCAAATGGCCTCGCCCGTTGTGGCACAGCAGGCAGTTCACATGGGTAATCCCCAGGAATGTGTCCGCAACGTTTGCCGTCATCTGATCCATCACATCCTGCGAGGGGCCGCCGGTAACCACGCCGCCAACCAGCCAGTTCAGAGTTCCGCTCTGATAACTGTTGTCGCCAGTGGCCGTAATGAGCTCGGTAACCATCTGGTTATAAGGTTTGTTGTTGCTGATCGAATCGTGAATCCATTGGTAGAAGGCATTGCGGCCCTGTGCGAAGCGCACCAGCCCGGAACTCGGTTTGTTCACCGTGTTCTGAAACAGGTCGCCGAAGTACATGGTCCACTTATCCACCCATTCGGGGGAGGCGAGCAGTTGATCGATCAGCTTGGCGCGCTTGTCGCTCGAGCTGTCGGCTACAAAGCCAACGACACGGTCGGGCGCCGGAATGCGGCCGGTCAAGTCGAGCGAGACACGGCGGATAAACTCCCAGTCCGTAGTGCGCGGCGCGGGCGTGATGTTGTTGGCCTGCCAATCGGCGGTGATGAAAGAGTCGATGGATCCGGGCTTTTGTGCCCGATCGTACGTGGGAGTGCCCCCCACGGAGCTGAGCATCCGCACTACTTGCGTGGTCATTGCGCTCAGCCGCGAACTGCTCCGCGGATTGCGTGGGCGCACGGTTACGTCCATGAACCGCTCCTGCGGACCGCTGAAGAACGTACATTCGGGATGTTCTACTGCGAACTGTTGAACCGTATCGCCGGATGGCTCATCGTCATTCGCCCGGCCGATCCACATACCCGACATCACCAGGAGCGACACACTACCGCCGATCGCAAACCACCGAGGCCTTATCATGATTCCTCCGAGTGCGCTCACCCGCTAGCGCCATTATGATACTGAAAACCCTGGACTGTCGGCGGAGTTGCAGGTAATTTTTGGACGACGCTGTGGTCTCGGGTACCATAACTTTCGTCGGTACCCGGCAGTACAGGAGGGTAAAGATGTACCCTCGAAACGATTCATAGCGCAGGGTTTGTGAAAGCCTTCAGGCGCTGATCGCCAGGGCCGGCCGCTCTAGCGCCTGCTGAAAATAACGGGGCGCGTGAAACGGCTGAAAGCGGTACCCGATTCCGAAGATCGTCTCGATGTATTGATCCGCGTAGGCGCCGAGTTTCTTACGCAACCGGCGGACGTGTACGTCCAGCGTGCGGGTGCGGATCTCCGGGCTATACCCCCACACTTGCATCAGCAAGGCATCCCGGGGAACGATCTGCCCGGCGTACTGCACAAGTAACGATAAGAGGTCGTATTCCTTACGCGTCAAGGTTAATCGCCGGTTGTCGAGTAGTACGACCCGCTGCTCGAAATCCAACGAAAGATGCTCATCTCCATACGCCTGTGGTTGCATTATCCCCGTTTCCAGCGGCCCCATGATTCCTCCTCTTGTGCGTCTACCGCAATCCTAAGGCGGCTGCTCCGCGAGGTGATTGGGATGTTGTAAAAACTTTGTAAAAAGCGGGGGCGTACACTTGAATCCCGCCGGTCACATTACGGAATGGGATCTACCTTCACGCCCTCGCGGGCCGATTCGGTGGGGTTGGGGATGATCATATCTCCTTCCCGCAGGCCCCCGACCACTTCGAGGCGGTCTCCATAATCGCGGCCCACCTCGATCATCTGAAGATGTACGGTATGATCGGGCCGAACCATGGCGACCTGCGTCCCATCGGCTCGAATGATGAGGGCATCTCCGGGAATCAGCAAGGGAGGATTGCCACGGGCGCTGCCAAGGTCGACCTGGGCGTACATGCCGGGTAGCAGCGCACCATCGCCGTTAGGCACCTGAATTTCGACCAGAAGGGTGCGGGTGGCGGGGTCGAGTGCGTTCGCGGTCCGGATTACAGTTCCGTTAAAGTGCCGCCCGGGAAGGTTCGAAACACTGAGTTGCGCGGGTTGGCCCAGCTTGACGAATGTGGAGTTCGACTGCGGCACGTTCACATAAGTACGCAGCGTCCCGGTCTGAGCGATGCGGAAGAGCAGGGTACTGCCGGCGTTCACGAGCGCTCCCACGTCTACGTTGCGCAGCGTGATGACCCCCTCGAAAGGCGCCCTCACCATACGATATGCCTGGAGTTCATCGAGGCGTGCCACGTTGGCCTCCGCTGCGGCGATATTGCTGCGCTGCGCGGCAACCGCCTTTTCGAGCGCCTGCACGTTGGCGCTCTGGGCCTGGTATTGAGCCTGGTATTGATCGTTTTCCTGTTTCGAGACGGCTCCTCGCGCCACCAGCCTCGCCCAGCGCTCCGCCGTGATGCGGGCCAGTTCCATATTGGATTTGCCCTGCTCGTAGTTCGCCAGAGCCTGATCCAGTGCGGCCCGCACTTGTTGCAGGGCTGCCTGCGCCTGCCGGATCTGCTGGTCGATCTCGGGCGCGGCAATTTCGGCGAGTAATTGCCCGGCGGTGACGCGGTCGCCGATGTCCACCATCCGGCGCAGGATATATCCTTCCGCCCTGGCCAGCAGCGGCGCCTCCGTTACTGCCTGAATACTGCCTGGCAGTTCCAACTCACTCTGGCGCGACGAACGCTCCACACGGATCACTGCCATCCGAGGAAGGGCCTGTTCCTGCTCCGCGGCTTCACTGCGGATGATGGCGTTGCGTTTCCGGAGTGGAACGTAGCCTGCGACGAAGGCGCCCGCGATCAACGCTGTTGCCATCAGAAAGAGAACGGTGATCGTCAGGCCGGACGGGCGCCAGATCTGACCGGCAGCAGAAGCGTCTGGTGTGCCGCGTTGTGCCTCGAGTTGCCGCTTGAGCTCTTCGACTTCCTGGCGCAGCCGTGCAGCCGTTTCTGCTGTGTCCATAGACGCTCAATAACGGTTACCGGCCCGCTCCCAATCGGACTCGCGCGCGCCCTCGCGCTCCGCTTCTTCCAACCGACGTTCGTGATCGAGCGGCGGCCGCTTGCGCAGATACGTGTAGATAATGGGAACCACGAACAGCGTGGTCACCGTTGCGAACAACAGGCCGCCAATTACCGCGCGCCCCAATGGCGCGTTCTGCTCCCCGCCCTCGCCCAGCCCCAACGACATGGGCAGCATGCCCAGCATCATGGCAGTGGCGGTCATGAGCACGGGCCGGATTCGGGCATATCCCGCGGATAGCATTGCTTCAGTGGCCGAGGGCAGAAACGCGCGCTGCTCGTTGGCGAATGTAACCATCAGGATGCTATTGGCCGTCGCCACTCCCACGCACATGATCGCGCCCATCAGGGAGGGGACGCTCAACGTAGTTCCGGTGACGAACAACATCCACAGGATGCCCGCCATGGCGCCGGGCAGCGCCGTCAGAATAATAAACGGATCCACCCACGACTGGAAATTGACGGTCATTAGCAGATACACCAGAACCACCGCAAACACCATGCCCAGGCTGAGCCGGAAGAAAGAAGACTGCATGGTTTCGATCTGCCCGCGCAGATCGAGCGTAGTGCCGCGCGGCAGATGCGCTTCTTCGTCGTGCATGAGCTTGCGCACTTCCTCTCCCACGCTGCCGAGGTCGCGGCGGCTCACATTGGCATACACATCGAACACCGGCCAAACATTGTAGTGGTTCACAATAACGGGCGTGTAGCCGCGCTGGACGGTCACCAGGTTGGAGAGAAGCTGCGTGTTGCCCGCCATGGCTCCCGGGTTGCCATACGCGAGCGAAGAACCGTTTGGCGATGCGCCCACGAAGGAATTGCCGGCGGCAGCCCCCCCCGCCAGCGAGCCCGGCGTCGACGTATTCACGGCGTTGGCGGCTGCCGAAACCGGTGTGCGCAGCAGCGCGTCGAGCGTGTCGATCTTGTATTGGGGGGTCTGCACGCCCACGCTATAATTCACGCCGTTTTCCCAATTCACCCAATAATTCGGGGCGATCATGCCGTTCCCGCTCAGCGAGATCAGCATGCTGCTGGTTACGTCGCGCTGCGTGAGACCCATTTGAGAGGCTTTCGCCCGGTCCACGTTGAGGCGGATTTCGGGTTGGTCCACCACCTGGTGCACATGCACATCGGCAGCCCCGGGGATACAGGCGATCTTAGCCGCGAGTTTTTGGGCGATGTTGTAATTCGCCTGCGCGTTGCGGCCCACTACCTGCAAATCGATAGGCGCCGGCAAACCAAAGTTCAGAATCTGAGTCGTGATGTTGGAAGGCTGAAAGAAAAACACGGTGTCGGGGAATTTCTCCCGCAGCCGCTTGCGCAGCATAACCTCGTAATCGCGAGTGGGGCCATGTTTCTCTTTGTTCAAAGAAATCAGAATCTCGCCATCCGCGCTGGAGATGGTCGGAATATCGCCCTGGGCGAGGCTGGACCACGCGTTGGGGATGCCGATGTTATCGATGATGGTGTCCAACTCATTAGCAGGAATGGCATTGCGGATCTCGCGTTCGATCGCCGAGAACCGCACTTCCGTTTCCTCAATGCGCGTGCCCACCGGCCCGCGCGCATGCAGTTTCATCTGCCCGGAATCCACGTTGGGAAAGAAGTCCTGGCCTACCAGCCGCGCCAGGCCGAGCGAAGCCACGGAGACCGCCATGAAGGCGATCAGTACGCCAGCGCGGTGCCGCAGCGACCAATCGAGCAGCCCCACGTACCGGAAGCGAAGGCTCTCGAACATAGCATTAAACAGGTGATGGATTGCCCAGAACACGCCCTTCCCAACATGGCCGCCCTCACGGTAGTAGTCCACTTCCGAGCGAAGCAGAGAATGCGCCATCGTCGGGACCAGCGTGCGCGAGAGCAGGTACGAAGCCAGCATCGCGAAAACCACAGCCATGGCAAGCGGCGTAAACAGGTAACGGGCCGTGCCCGTCAGCAGCAGCACCGGAACGAAAACGATACAAATGGCAAGAGTCGAGACAAACGTCGGAACCGCGATCTGTGCCCCTCCATCGATTACGGCGCGCACCAGCGGCTTACCCATGGCGATGTTGCGATGCGTGTTTTCGATCGCCACCGTGGCGTCATCCACCAGGATCCCCACCGCCAGCGCAAGTCCGCCCAAGGTCATGACGTTGATCGTTTGTCCCAGCAGGTTCAGGATGCACAGCGAAGCCAGAATGGATAGCGGGATGGATATACACACGATCAGCGTACTGCGCCAGCTTCCCAAGAACAGGAGGATCATGATCCCTGTGAGCGCGGCCGCAATCAGCGCTTCCCGTTCGACTCCCTGAATGGAGGCGCGCACAAACAGCGATTGATCGGCAAGCGTGGCGACTTTCAATTCCGGCGGAACCGTGGCCAGAATTCGCGGCAAAGCGTTCTTGACCGCGCTGACGATGGCGAGAGTCGAGGCTTTGCCGGTGCGTGTGACCGTCATCAGAACGCCGCGGTTCCCGTCTTTGCGAACGATGTTGTTTTGTACGGCGAAGCCGTCGCGCACCTGTGCGACGTCCTTGATGTATACCGTGGCGCCGTTGACCGTTTTAATGGGGAGGTTATTCAGCTCGTCGAGCAGGAGCGGGCTGCTGTTCACCTTGATGCGGTATTCGGTCTCAGCCAGTTTTGCCGTTCCCGCCGGCAGAATCAGGTTCTGCAGGTTCAGCGCATTGGAGACGTCAATGGGCGAAAGCTGCTTGGCGTAGAGCTCATCCAGGTTGAGATCGACCATGACGGAGCGCGTCTTGCCGCCGAACGGGTAGGAGACGTTGGCCCCTTGCACAGTCCCGAGCGGGGTGCGGACGAAGTTATTGGCCAGATCGAAGATTTCCTGCTCGCGCAGCGTCTTGCTCGAGAACCCTAACTGCAGGACGGGAACACTCGCGGCATCGAACTTGAGAACATTCCCCGGAAACATGCCCGGCGGCATGTTACGCACGGCGCTTTGCATCTGTGCGGTGACCTGGGCGACGGCCATATCCACCTGAACGTTGGGGTGGAAAAAGATCTTGACGACTGCGATGCTGTTATACGATTGCGATTCGATATGTTCGATATCGTTGACGTTCGAGGTTAGATTGCGCTCGAAATTCGTGACGACCCGCTTTTCCATTTCGTCGGGCGAGAGCCCGTAATATTGCCACAGCACGCTGACGATAGGAATGTTGATATACGGGAAAATATCGACGGGCATCGTGGCAATGGCCGTGCCGCCCAGAATGGCGATCAGGACGGCCATAACCACAAAAGTGTAGGGGCGGCGAAGGGCTAAACGAAGAATCCACATGGTCTCGTGTTGCCGGGAAGCGGACTGCGCAGGCCGGGCAGGAAGTAGTATACCTGAACGGCGTAAGCGGTTAGCGGCCGATGATCACCCCGACCGCCGCCGGCTGGATGTCGAGTTTCTCGATGTGGTGTGCGAGCTCGAAGGAACGCCCCACCACCGCGTTGGGGTAAGCAGGCAGAAGAACGTATTGGATTAGAAAATCCAATGTACGCCCGTCGATTTCGATACCCGAGATTTCCACGCGCTGCACGTCAACAGTAGCTTGACCCTGGCCGGAGCGGATGCGAGCGGTCACGCTCACCGGGCGTTCGCCCTCCAGTAGCTTAGACATCAGCCAACCGGGAGGATGGCCCTGGGAGCGGCGAATCTTCGCGAAGTCGACAAGAGCACTGGCGCGGGCGACACCTGGGGCCGGCAGTTCCAATTTGGGATTGCGAACGCCGTCCGCCCCGGAACCCACCTCGTGGTCGACATAGGCGTTCAACTCTTTCGCCGTCAATTCGATGCGGGACCCGGGGCGCAGCCGATCACTTTCGATGCGGTGGAATTTATCCTGGATTGACAGGTAGTCGCCGTACGCCGCGGCCAGGGACGCCGTGCACAGCGCAGGTATGAGCCAGACAGAGTGCCTCACTGTTACCTATAGACGACGTGCTGCGTAATCTCGTTGCGCCACAAGGGGGAAACTGCGCAATCCCCTGAGTAATAGTGCTCAATCACGGTCCCTGGCCGGGTCTCTCTGTCAGCCCTGTAAGATCTTTGGGTTCAAAGCCTTACAGCCAGAAAAGGGAGAGTGGTCATCTTGTTGCTATTTCGGACATAGGGATGTGATTATGTTGAACATGGCCGCCTTAATCACCGCCGCAGTAGTCGTTCTGATCGCGATTGCCGCCTGGAGAATGGGAAGCGCCTGGTTGAAATATCGTGGCAAGCGCGTCATCACGTGTCCGGAGAGCCGCACGCCCGCTGGCGTCTCGCTCGATGTGCGGCACGCCGCGTCCACTGCGCTTAAGGGCGACCTGAAGCTGCGGCTGACCAGTTGTTCGCGGTGGCCGGAGCGCGCCGGCTGTGGGCAGGATTGTGTTTTCCAGATTGAAAGATCCCCTGAAGATTGCCTGGTTCGCAACATCCTGATGCATTGGTATGAAGGCAAGAACTGCGCCTGGTGCGGACGGCCGATTGGTGAAATTCACCTGGCCGAACGTAAACCTGCGCTGCTTACCGCCGATAGATGTTCTGTGGAGTGGAACCAGGTGCCGGCAGATGATTTGCTGCAAACGTTGGCAACGGCTCTGCCGCTGTGTTTTACGTGTCACATCGCGAACACCATGGTTCGGGAACACCCCGAAATGGTGATTGATCGCTCTCGGGCCGCCGTGACCGGGAATCAGTGATTTTACCGCTCCCGGAAAGGCCCCTGACTACGTGCGAATATTGATGTTTTGCCTGGTGCTGGGCGTTATGCCCGCGTTCGGGGGTGCGCGGGATGCCAACTCCGCACCGGTCACCTTGTACACACACTTCCAACAGGAGCCTGCGCCTCCCCTGGTAGAAGCCATTGAAGATGAACTGGAGGCGATCATGTCGCCTGCCGGGGTTCGCTTCGAATGGTATCCGCTGTCCGATGCAGGCGGCCGGGTTTCCACCCAGTTAGCCGTTATCCACTTTAAAGGCGAATGTGATGCCTCCGGTCTTCGGTCCGACGCCGGATACCCTGGCCCGCTGGGGTGGACCCATATTAGTGACGGAGAAATTCTTCCCTTCATCGACGTGAATTGCGATGGCTTGCGCCTCTTTGTACAGCGCGATCTGATCGGAATGCCGTTCGCCAAACGCGATGAGGTCCTGGGCCGCGCCATTGCACGCATCCTCGCGCACGAGCTTTATCATCTTTTGGCGCACACCAAAGAGCATGCCGGAAAAGGAATTGCGAAAGCCGCGTACAGTGTGGAAGAGTTGCTCGCCGGGACTCTGCAATTCGGCAAGAAAGAATGCGCGTCGTTACGCAGCCACGCGCCGCGCACCATTGGCGAACCATCCGTGCAAGGCCAGTAAGGGCTGAGTCTCTCCGGGCGTTACAATCAGTGGTATGTTCCGCCGGCTGCTGCTTTTTTCGGCATTTGCACCGCTGCTGCTCGCGCAAAAGCAGCCGTTCGATATTAACGCGCTGCTGGAACTGAAACGCATCAGCGACCCCCAGATCTCTCCCGATGGCCAATGGGTGTCATTCACAGTCCAAAACGTGGACTTACCCTCCAACAAAAAGCCGCAGCAGATCTGGATGGTCCCGCTGGCGGGTGGCACACCGAAGCAGATCACGCATCAGGGCGAGAGCAACGAGAGGGCCCGCTGGTCGCCGGATTCGAAACACATCGCCTACGTGTCCGACCGCAGCGGCTCATCGCAGGTCTGGCTGATGGACGCGGATGGTTCCAACACCAGGCAGGTGACGAATTTCAGCGCGGAAGCTGACGGAGTTCTATTTTCCCCGGAAGGTAAGAACCTGCTGTTCACCTCCTCGGTGTATCCGGAGTGCGGGGCGGACGATGCCTGCAACCGGAAAAATCTGGATGCCGAGAAAGCAAGCCCCGTTAAGGCACGCATCTACACCGAACTCTTGTACCGGCACTGGACGACATGGCAGTCCAAGCGGCGCAGCCATCTTTTTTCCGTGCCTATGGAAGGAGGCTCGCCCAAAGACCTGACGCCTGGCGCGCGTGATGTCCCGCCTTTTTCGCTGGATGGCATCGACGATTACGATGTTTCGCCGGATGGGACGGAAGTTTGCTATGCGATGAACACCGATGCCGTGCCCGCTTCCAGCACGAATTCCGATCTGTACGTAGTGCCATTGAATGGAGGACAGACTCGCAAGATCACAGCAACCCCCGGGGCCGATGTGTCGCCCCGTTATTCTCCGGATGGCAAATACCTCGCCTGGCGGGCGCAATTCCGTGCCGGATACGAAAGCGACCGGTGGCGTCTGATGCTCCTGGAACGCGCCTCGGGCAAAGTGACGAATCTGACTGAAAGTCTCGACCGCTGGGTGACGAACTTCACCTGGTCACCGGATTCGACGAGCCTGTTCTTCACCACCACCGACCGCGGCCGGCAGGCGATTCAGCTCATTCCGGTCACGGGAGGGGCCATTCGCGTCGCGGCGAGCGGCGACGGCGTCCTCGATGACATGCAATTGAGCCGCGATGGCAAGTCCATGGTTTATGTGCAGCAAACCGGCGTTTCGCCCAATGAGATTTACCGCGCCTTCTCCAGCGGCGGTGTCCCGGTTGCGCTTACTCATTTGAACGATGGCGTGCTGAACAGCCACCAATTGACGCCCCTGGAGGAGTTTTGGGTGGACACTCCGGATGGGTCGCGGGTGCAGAGCTTTGTCGTCAAGCCTCCGGGTTTCCGGCCGGAGGAGAAATACCCGGTCATCCTGTTGATTCATGGCGGACCCGAGGGATTTTGGGGGCACTCCTGGACCTATCGCTGGAACGCGCAGGTTTTCGCCTCCGCGGGATATGTCGTTGTGGAATCAAACCCGCGCGGTTCCACGGGCTATGGCCAGAAGTTTATCGATGAGATCAATAGTGACTGGGGTGGCCGCGCTTTCGACGACCTGATGGCGGTTACCGACCACATCGTCACCGAAATGCCCTATGCCGATGGCAGCCGTTTGACCGCGGCGGGCGGTTCTTATGGCGGCTACATGACCGATTGGATCGAAGGTCATACACAGCGTTTCAAGGCCTTGATTTCTCACTCCGGCGTCTACGATCTGGTCAGCGAATTCGGCGCGACCGAGGAACTCTGGTTTCCTGCCTGGGAGATGGGCGGCACGCCGTGGGATAAACCGGAAGCTTATGCCCAGTGGTCTCCCAGCAATTTCGTAAAGGATTTTCACACGCCCATGCTGGTAATACATGGGGAACAGGACTTTCGCGTGCCATATACACAGTCGCTTCAGCTTTTTACGGCACTGCAACTCCAAAAAGTTCCTTCCAAGCTTCTGGTGTTTCCCGATGAAGGTCACTGGGTATTGAAGCCGCAGAACAGCGCACTGTGGTACAAGACCTTCGTAGAGTGGCTTGACTCCTGGGTGAAAAAGTGAAAATCATTCTGGCACTGGTTGTCCTTCTGGTGGGCGGCGTAGGGGTGCTGCTGGTCCTGTCGTCTAATTCGGCGCTGAGCATGAGTCCGCCGGTTAAGTCTGTCGGTTTGGCAACGCCGGTCACTCTCCACGTTTCGAATCCGCACGGTGTGCGGCGGGTGAGCGCGTATCTGGAACAGAATGGCGCGCGATACCCCATTTACGAACAGACTGCGCCCGCGCGGCGCCTCCTCTGGAACCGGCACGAGCCGGCGCGGACTGTTACGTTCGAGGCCGGGAAAAACAAGGCTCCGAACATCAAAGAGGGCAAGGCGAAACTACTCGTGGAGGCGGTTTCGAACGATCTGCGCGGCAGTACCGATACGGCGGAAGCCGAAGTGGACGTGGTGCTCTCGGCGCCGCGCGTGATTCCCGACGATTTGCAGCACTACATCAACCAGGCCGGTATGGAACTGGTCACCTTTACGGCCAGCGGTTCCTGGAATGACGCAGGCGCCAAGGTGGGACCGCACGTGTTCCGCAGCTTTCCGTTGCCCGGCCAGGAGGCGTCCCACCGGTTTTCGATGTTTGCGTATGCCTGGGATCTGCCGCCCGATATCACACCATTGGTTTATGCGCGGAACGTGGCGGGCACCGAAGCGACCGGCCATTTCTGGTTCAAGCTGTTTCCGAAGAAATTCCGGGAGCGCGACTTCGTGCTGACCGACTCGCTCATGGAGAAGCTGGTGAATAACATCGATCCCGATGGGACACTGGCGCCGGGCCCTGACCTGCTTTCGCGTTTTCTCAAAATCAATGGTGAAATGCGCCGCAAAAATAATCAGCAGCTCGCCGATCTGCGGCTCAAGACCGAAGAGAAGATCCTGTGGAACGGGGCGTTCATTCACTATGGGAAGGAAGAGGCAAACTTTGCCGATGTGCGGGATTACAAATACAACGGCAAGATGGTAGACCGCCAGGTGCACCTGGGCTTCGACCTTTCCGATGTGGCCAACGCCCCGGTAAATGCCGCGAACGACGGACGCGTAGTGTGGGCCGGCAATTTAGGCATCTACGGCAATTGCGTGGTGCTCGACCACGGTTACGGCCTGCAGTCGATCTACGGCCACATGCAGAAAATCGATCTGAAAGAAGGCGACCTGGTGAAGAAGGGTGGAAAGATGGGGGTCGCCGGTTCCACAGGCCTGGCGGAAGGCGTTCACGTTCATTTCGGGATGCAGATCGATGGCGTGCAGATCAACCCGCGGGAATGGTGGGATGAACACTGGATTCACGACCGCATTCTAAGCAAGCTGGAGCCCGGCAAGTAGCCTCCAGTGCGCAAGCTCCACTTCGTTTTCTTCGATGCCGGCGGCGGCCATCGAGCCGCCGCCACGGCTTTGCGCCGGGTTATCGAACAACAGAGCCGGCCCTTCGAAATCCGCATGGTCAATTTGCAGGAGCTGCTGGATTCCATTGATGTTTTCCGCAAACTCACCGGGCTTCGCCTGCAGGATGTGTATAACGCGCTGCTCAAGAAAGGGTGGACGCTCGGCTCGCCGCAACTGACGGCCGGCATGCACCTAGTAATCCGCCTGTTTCACAGGCAACAGGTCCGCCTGCTCGAAGAACTGTGGAAGAAAGACAGGCCGGACCTGGTGGTTTCGGTGATTCCGAACTTCAACAGGGCGCTGCGGCAGAGCCTGCCAGGCGCGCCGATGGTGACCATCCTGACGGATATCGCTGATTACCCGCCGCACTTTTGGATCGAACGCCAACAGCAGTATCTGATTTGCGGCTCCGACAAGGCCGTGCAGCAGGCACTGGAGTTAGGGCATGACCGATCCAGGGTATTTCGCGTTTCCGGAATGATCCTGAATCCGGGTTTCTACGAAATTCCGCCATTGGCGGAAAAGGAGAGGGCCGCAGCGCTCGCGGCACTGGGCTTCGATCCCCGGCTTCCTGTGGGGCTCGTCCTGTTTGGAGGCCAGGGATCGAGCGTCATGCTCGAGATTGCGCGCCGGCTGCCGGACCGGCAGCTCCTTTTGATTTGTGGGCACAACCGCGAGCTGGCGTCGAAGCTGCGGGCCCTCCCCCATCGCGCGCCGCTGTTCGTGGAGGGCTTCACGAAGGAAGTTCCGAAATACATGCAGCTCGCCGACTACTTTATCGGGAAGCCGGGCCCGGGGAGCCTGAGCGAGGCTGTATTCATGCACCTTCCCGTGATCGTCGAGCGCAACGCGTGGACTCTGCCGCAGGAGCGGTACAACGCCGAGTGGATCCGGGAGGAGGGAATCGGAATCGTCCTGCCGAACTTTCGGGGAATTGCCCGGGCAGTGGACCAACTTGTCGAACCGGCCGCTTACCGGCAGTTTCGAGCGGCTACCCGGCGGCTCCAAAACCATGCAGTGTTCGAGATTCCGGAGATACTGGAACGTATTCTGGCGAAAACCTAGTGCAGTAGGTCCGCGGGCAGAATTGCCCGCCCCACTAAAGCAGAATAATTGGGATACTGCTTGACGCACTCATCTATCGGCGCACTGCTCCGGGTTGTTTCCAGCGCACGACGGCTAGAACGGCCAGGATCGCCAGCACGGAGAAAAGAGCGGATGGCTCGGGAGTTTCCGTCAGGGTCAGTTGTTCAATACCATTACCGGTGGGGAATTCGGACCCCATAACAAACTCATCCTCACTGTAACCGGTGCCGTCCCACCAAAGCCTGATCTCATCGGTATCCCCGGCAGTCATAAAAGCGACTCCTCCATCAGTGGTGCTGCCGCTGAAATAGGGCGTGTTGGGGTAGTAGACGACATTGTCGTTGGCGATATTTCCCTGAAAAAAACTATTGATATCTTCCCAGTTGAACGTTACGGCAGGGCCGCCATTGACCGAACGGTTGATGTACGACCCGGTTTGTGTAATGTAATTTCCCGCCGTACCGGAAAGGATCAGCACCCCATTCCCTGTTACGGTCTCCGGGTTGCCCAACCCATCGGAACCCGTGTAGAAATACGAAATCGTGAGAGTAATATCGGCTTTGGCCGGGGTGAAAACCCCACAGAAGAGTAGCCCGAGGACTAACGGTATTACCGCAAATATCCGGCAATTTTTGGCGGAATTCTGCATCTTTTTCTGCACCTGTTTCGGATTTTCCAATATCAGGAACAGCAATCTTACAACAGATTTGTTTCGAGTAACACCCTTTCTAGTACTTTTATGCCTGATTGCGGAGCAAAATCCAGGCCAGCATCAGCCAGGCGGCGATGAAGGAGAGGCCACCGAAGGGTGTAACGGCCCCGAGCATAGGGATGCGAGTGATTGCCAAGACGTAAAGACTGCCGGAAAACAAGATAATGCCGGCCGTCAACAGGCCGCACACCCACGAGGATTGCGGCTGCGAGAGGTATCCGGCTTTGGGCAACAGCGATACGATCAGAATCCCGAGGCCGTGGACGAAATGATAGAAAACGGCTTTCTCGTAAACGCTTAGAGAGTAGGCATCCAAGCGGTCCTTCAGGCCGTGCGCCCCGAATGCCCCCAAGATGACTGCGAGTGCCAAGGCAGCGGCTCCCATAGCGCTCCAGGTCATCGTCTATGCCTCAGTGCGTGATCGCGTAGCTGGTGTAGTTCACGCCGATGCGGATTCCGAGAGCTGAGAACTTCTCCGGGTATCGTGGGTTGTCGGCGTGCTCCCAGGAATCTCCCAGATCCATGTCGAAACAGATGGCGACCATCAGACGGCCCTTGTCATCGTAAATGCCCCGCCAATGTGGGACCTTGCCGTCTTTCTCCCAGATTTGTCCGGTCTCCAGGAACTGGGCGCCGGGAACCTGGTAGCGATCATCGAGATCGTAAAGAATGTGGAAGATGGGATCGGAGGAGGGGATCTCGACAATCGGCCGGTCCGGAAATACCCGCTGCATGCTGGCGGTGAACACGTCCCACTCAACCGTCCCGTGGAAGTCGTCGCACATAAAGAAACCGCCGCGCAGGAGGTATTCGCGCATGGTGGCTGCCTGCGCTTCGGTCAGGTTCCAGTGGCCCACCTCGACGCCGTAGAGCCAGGGCCAGTCGAAAACGTCGTGATTGTCCAGGTTGATCACCTGCTCGACGGAACGCGTGTGCATGCGCGTCAGGCGGCGCAGGGCCGTGACGAAATGCCGGTCCGAGCGCGGATAATCCATGGTCCAATTGGAGGCGCCTTCGCGCCAGTCTCCCAGGAACTGGAATCCCCCATAGACCCGGTTTACGGGCGGATACATCAGGCGCGCAAACACAAATTCGGTCTTTTCCTGGAAATCGCGCGGCAGCGGAAACTGATCGTACTCCACGCCGGGGTACTCGCGGAAAGGCTGGATGGCGTACAAAGCAGACATCGCCGCAAGCCCGCCGATGGCGAGCATTCCGGCGCGAGCGAAGTGAAGGGGGACACGCACGGCAACTTTTTCCAGGATACCATCGAGGCGGCGGTGAGCCGCTTGGTACAATGCAACCCGCATGGTGCGAACACAGGTTGCCATTGTGGGCGCGGGCCCAGCGGGGCTGACGCTATCCCATCTTCTGCACCTCGAGGGAATCGAATCGATTATCGTTGAGGCGCGCGGCCAGGACTATATCGAGAGCCGCGTGCGCGCCGGAGTGCTGGAACAGACCACCGTCGATCTCATGGTCCAGTCGGGGCTGGGAGAGAGACTCCTGCGCGAAGGGCTGGTGCACCACGGTGTCTGGTTGAACTTTGGCGGCCAGAGGCGCCGGATCGATTTCGACGATCTCACCGGCGGCCGGGCTATCACCGTGTATGCCCAACATGAAGTGGTCAAGGACCTGATCAAAGCCCGTCTTGATTCCGGAGGCCAAATCCTATTCGAAGCCGAAGACGTCACGGTTGAGGAGTTCCAATCGGAAGCGCCGCGCCTTCGATTCCGAAAGGGCGGCGCGGAGCAGGAGATTTCCTGCGACTTCATCGGCGGCTGCGATGGCTTCCACGGGATCTGCCGGCCGTCCATCCCGGAGGGCGTCCTTGCGGTCTACGACCGGACGTACCCGTTTGCCTGGCTGGGAATCCTGGCCGAAGCGGCGCCTTCCTCCGAAGAACTGGTGTATTCGTATCACGATCGGGGCTTCGCGCTTTTCAGCATGCGCTCGCCAGGGGTCACCCGTCTCTATCTGCAGTGCGACCCCGAGGAGGATTTGGAGCGCTGGCCGGATGAGCGCATTTGGGCGGAACTGCTGACACGGCACTCGACGGGCGATGGATGGGCGCCACGGCAGGGACCGATCGTGCAGAAGGGCCTGACCGGCATGCGCAGTTTTGTTGTGGAGCCGATGCAGTGCGGGCGCCTGTTCCTGGCCGGAGACGCCGCCCACATCGTGCCGCCGACCGGAGCCAAAGGACTGAATCTCGCCGTGGCCGATGTGGCTGTGCTGGCGCGGGCCTTGGCGGCGTTCTATCAATCGGGCCGCCGCGATCTGCTGAAGAGGTATTCGGAAACGTGCCTGCGGCGTGTCTGGAAAGTGCAGCGCTTTTCGTGGTGGATGACCGCCATGCTACACCGCTTTCAGACCGATAATGCATTCGACCGGCGCCGGCAACTGGCGGAGTTGGACTACGTTACCAGTTCGCGGGCGGCCCAGACGACTCTCGCGGAAAATTACGTGGGTCTGCCGCTGGATTGAGTGCCCGGTGCCCGGCTCATAGGAAGCCGATGCCGCGGCCCGCCAGGCCTACTCCGAACCACAACACGAGCGAGAGGCCCGCCGCGGCCTGGTCCAGGAAGGCCGAGGCCGATTTATCGGAAACGACCCTGCGGAAGAGAGTCAATTGAAAGCCGATGGCCAAAACCAGCAGCATCATTTTGACGTGGAATGAGGGATTCCCGAAGAGTTTCATCGGTTCGCCGAAGAACAAGAGTACGCCGGAGACGAGCATGATCCACAAGCCGATCCACATCCAGCGTGAGAGGTCCCGGGCCAGCTCCGCGGCGGGCTGGCGCCGCATACCCAGGCCCAGCAGACGCATGTCCAGCACCCAAAGCGTTCCCAGAAGGATCGTCAACCCGACCAGGTGAATCATTTCGAGAATGGCAAATTGCCAGGTGGAACTGCGGATCTCGAGGCTCAGCCAGGAGGCATCGGCCCAGTGGAAAAACGGAAAAAGGATCGGGAACATCGGCAGATCTCCGGTTTACTTGGTGGCGTAGGCTATTGCGCGCCCCATGACGACGACGCCCAGCCAGAACAGCAGCGATAGCCAGCCCGCGAATCTGGCGCCAAAAGGAGGCGCCACGGCTTTGTCCCACGTTGCCACGCTCGGATACGTTACATATTGAAAACTCACGGCGTTCAGCCCCAGAAAGAGAAGCAGCACCATTTTGATCAGGAAATATGCGCTGTGATAGCACTTCAGGGGCTCCGACCAGAACAGCAGCATGCCACTTACGACGTTCACCACGAAGCCCTTGAGCGCCATGGGCTGAAGCCGGTTGAAGACTTCCGTGACCGGCTGGTCGCGCATTGCCGCCCCGATCAGGCGCAGATCTACGAACATGATGATACCGACGGAGAAGGCGAGGGCGAGCAGATGCACCGTCTCGATGATGGGAAAGACCCAAGTCGATTCGCGGATGCCGGTGCTGATGGACGTGTTCTGCAGCCACTCGGCAATACTAAGAAGCGACATTCTGAGGAAACCTCGCGGGAACTCTAACCTGCTGGTGGATAAACGATCTTATCCTACCATTTCAACAGGGGTGCGCACCCAACTACGGCTCGTTCGGCTTTCCCAATCGCTCCTCCAGTTCGCGGACGAATGCTTCCAGAGATTTACGGTCTGCCTCCTGCCATTTCACCACCACGAAGTAGGGGCCTCGATAGAAGAAAACCGTATCCGCGGAGGGGCGCCACCGCTGCACCAGGTCCAAAGCGACGCCGGGCGAAATCAACTCGTAGGCGCGCGCTTCCAGCTTTCCGGACCCTTCGTAATTGGCAGCCTGCCACCGCTTCACCGCCGTGCGCGGCACGGGATCGGGTGCCTCGGAAATGGAGGGATTGCGAAGCGCCGCACGATGCCATCCGCCAGCCATGGTGGCCGGGAAAAGGTCCGGCGCCGGGCCTTCATTCCGGCAAGCGCAAAACGCCAATGTGATCCACCACCAGTCGCGGCGCCGCATTCTTTCGATTCTGGCATGGAAGGGGAATACCCGGTGCTACTATCGCATTTATGGCCAAGTTCAAGCCGGCAAGAGGGAAGAAAGGCCGCGCCGGCGCGCGCCCCGCGGCCGCCGTCCCTTGCGTGGTTCTGGTGTTTGCCGGAATGATCCTGGTAATGCTCTTTCTCTACTTCGTTATGAAAAATGCGAACGGATAAGCGTCAGCCCTTCGAAATGCGCCCGGTGGAAATCGTGACCGGCTACCTGGCGACCGCGGAAGGTTCGGTCCTGATCAAAGTGGGCAACACACAGGTCTTGTGCGCCGCCAGCGTGGAGGATAGCGTGCCGCCGTTCCTGCGCAACTCGGGCAAAGGTTGGGTAACGGCGGAATACGCCATGTTACCGCGGGCCACCAGCAAGCGCACGCCGCGCGAGGTAACCAAGGGCCGGCCTTCCGGAAGAACGCATGAGATCCAGCGATTGATTGGGCGCTCGCTGCGCTCTGTGGTGGATATGGCGGCGCTGGGCGAACGCACGGTGCTGCTCGATTGCGATGTGCTCCAGGCCGATGGCGGCACCCGGACGGCCTCCATCACGGGAGCTTTTGTCGCGCTGGCGCAAGCGCTGCGGCAGTTGGTGGAATTCAAAGTGATCAAGAGCATGCCGGTTCTCGACTATGTGGCGGCTACCAGTGTGGGGCTGGTCGGGGGCGTGCCCATGCTGGACCTGTGCTACGAAGAGGATTCCCGCGCCGACGTCGATATGAATATCGTGATGACCGGCAAGGGTCGTTTCATCGAAGTGCAGGCCACTGCCGAGCATATCCCATTCGACGATGCTCAGATGGCTCAAATGATCGCGTTGGCGCGCTCCGGCATTGCGCAACTGGTGGACCTCCAAAGGGAAGCAGCCCGCATTTGATCCGGCTACTCTGCGCCACGGGGAACGTTGGGAAGCTTCGTGAATTCCGGATGGCTGGCGGAACTGCGATAGAAATCGATTTGCTTCCAGGCTTTCGAGACATTTCACCCTGCGTCGAAGACGCCGCCACATTCGAGGAGAATGCCATTAAGAAAGCCCTCTACTACGGGCAGTTCGCGCCGGGTCTGCTCTTCGCCGACGACTCGGGATTAGAAGTGACGGCGCTGGGCGGTGCTCCGGGCGTCCTTTCCGCCCGGTTCGCCGGTCCCGATGCCACGGATGAAGCCAACAATGGTCTGTTGCTTCAGAAACTGGAGAACGTCTCCGATCGTTCCGCCCGCTTCGTTTGCGCCATAGCCCTCGTGGAAGGCGGCCACGTGCGAGGAGTATTTCACGGCCGCGTTGCGGGATTCATTTCCCGGACGCCGCGCGGGACCGCCGGCTTCGGCTACGATCCGCTGTTCTATTACCCCCCGTTCGGATGCACGTTCGGCCAGGCCACGGCAGAGCAAAAGCTCAAAGCCAGCCATCGGGGCCATGCTCTGCGAGCCATGATTGCGTCGCTGCCTCTATAGCGGAGGCAGGTTATACACTCGCGCAAGCGCGTCCAGATCCGAGCGGATCAGGTCCCAATCATGCTGCACTTTTTCGGTGAAGCGGTGCGCCGTGATGATTCGACTCAACTCGCTGCCGGTGGCCATGGTCCGATCGGCTTGTTCCCGCACCGCCGGATGGTTCTTATCCCGCTTATCCTCGAACACGTCTTTCAGCTTCTTGGCGGAATCGTGCAGATTATCGGCTGTATGCTTGGCGCGGTCCTCCAGCTTAGTTCCATCCAGCAAGCTGTGCTCGACAGCGCGGTTAAACTCCTCTTTGAAATCTCCGGTTCGGCGCGCCAGATCCTGCACCAGAGCGGCCGTATCGGTTCTGGCGTAGAGTTCATCCCGATTGGCATCCTGCTGGGCAACCAGTTTCTGTACTTCGACGAACATCAAACCCAAGAGTGCGAATACCAGTAGTAAACGTGAAACGGACATGGGGTCCTCCTTCTCCGAGATGCATGCAGCTAAGTTGCCAATACGGGCTTACTGTGATGGATATTTCCGCGGTACTTTTGGCTGAATTTCCTCTGTCACAAGCGCTCGGCCGTATCATCGTGAACGGACCCAGCGGCCGTCGTGTGCTCCCGGTCCACCGAAGCCTGCCAACGCCTCGTTCCGCATCAGCCTGCGCAGATTCCGCTTCCCTAGCGGAAACATTTGCTGTACATTATGTTGTATGCCAAGCAGCCGCGATTCGTCCGTGTGGCGAAGCCTGGCCGTCGCCTTCGGCGATGGCGTGGCTTTCGGCGTGGGCATGAAGCTTTCGCAGAATGCGGGAGCCAGAACCGGCCCGCCGGCCCCTCGCGAACTGATCCCGCTCGCTGATCGGGTGGCTGAACTCGAACGGGGTCTCGCGCTTCTTCGGCAGGCCGCAACGCTCCCGCCCGTGGGCCAAGCCAACCTGGACCGTCAGGCAATGGCTGCTCTGATCGAGGCCGTGGAGGCCCGGATCAAGGAGCACTCCGCGCAAAGCGAACGCCGCATCGCCGAATTCGAGGCCGGTATTGTTCTGGAGCTCAAGGAGCTGGGGCAACGCGATGATGCGCTGGCTTCGGCTCTTCGCGATGCGGGCCGGGAACAGGACTCCTTGCGGCAGCACTTTGTTGCGCTCCACCGCGAATTTGCCGAGGCGGTGTCACACATAGTGGAAGAACGAGTCGCCAATGAGGTCGAAACCAGGACGGCACATCTGCAGCAGGAACTAGCCGCGTCCGTCGAGCAGCCCATCGCGGCTCTTCGGGAAGAACTGGCGGCTCGGAATCACGAGATTGCCGACCTGCAGCGCCGCCTTTCCGAAAGCGATCGCAACGTGCTCGATATCATTCTCGGAATGGGCGATCTCTGCCGGCAACTGGCCGGACGCATAGCGGCGCCACCGCCGGAGCCGCCACTGGCCGAAGTGAATTCCGCCGCCCCTCATCCCGATTCGACCGCGGACGAAGCCGTCCCCGGATTCGCACGCGAAAAACCGGAAGGAGGAGGCTGGCGATTGCCCCTGGTTTCTTCCTTTGTGGCCGCCGCAGGTGGGTTGTTTCTCCTGCATTATCTGTAGGGACGCGGCAAGTTGCCGGTTTTGCGTGCTATCCTGAAGCGGCGATGAAAATCGCGGGCGTCCGCGCGTTCCTCCTCTCCTACCCTTTTGCGGAGCCGCTACTGCTGCCTTTTTACGGTGGCGAGCGTACGATTCTAAAGCGCGACGCCATGTTTATCCGGGTGGAGACCGATAAAGGACTGGTGGGATACGCTCCCGGCCCGGGGAGTGAGCGGGTGCAACGGCTGATCGAGCAGGTGGTCGCGCCGTTTCTGGTGGATCGCGTCCTCACTGACCCCGACGCGCTGCGTGTGCAGTTTCTGGAGGAGTGCAAGCCCGGCGCCGACCTCGCGAAAGCCTATTGCTCGGTCGAAATTGCGCTCTACGATCTGGCGGGTAAAGCTCGCGGAGTCCCGGTTTCCGAACTGCTGGGCGGACGTGTCCGCGACCGGATTCGGCTTTATGCCAGCGCCGGCCTATATCTGTCGTGCGACTCCTATACGGCCGAGGCCGCCGTCATCGAGAAAAAGGGATTCCGGGCTTATAAAATGCGTGTGGCGCAGGGAGCGGAGCGGGATCTGGAAACCGTACGCCGCATGCGGCAGGCAGTCGGCCCCGATTTCGATCTCATGCTGGACGGCCACACCTGGTGGCGCATGGGCGATCGCAGTTACGACGCCGCAACGGTGGAACAACTAGCGGGCGAAATGGCCGCCTATCATCTCGTCTGGTTGGAAGAGCCACTCCCGCCGCACGACCACGCAGCTTACTTAAGCCTGAAGGAAAGGGACCTGGTTCCGCTGGCATGCGGCGAGCATGAGCCAAGCGAGGAAAGCTACCTGGACCTGATCCTGACACAGGCAGTGGATTACGTGCAATTGGACGTCTGCTCACAAGGCGGTTACAGCATGGGACGGCGGTTGTTGCCGGAGATCCAACGTCAGAGGCTGAAGTTCGCCTTCCATAGCCTGGGAACCGAACTGGAGGTGATCGCAGCGGCTCAGTTGGGCATCTGCTGGTCGCAGGCGGTCGCGGAGTGGCTCGAGTACCCCTGTTATTCGAGTCCCAGCCAGCCGGGGATGTATCCGTTCCCGCTAGCGTCCGAAATCCTGAAGGATCCGCTGCCCATCGACCGCGGCGACCTGGTTGTGCCGCGAGAGCCGGGACTCGGCGTTGTGGTCGATGAATCGGTGGTCGACCGCTATCCGTGGATTCCAGGTCCGTGGTCCTACTTCCGTACCGATTCGCCCGCCGAACGCCGCGCCGTGAGTTCCGACCGCCTGAACAATTGGGAAGGCCGCACAGCCTGACGAACAGCGTTGTGTGAGGGCCGCTTCGTTGGCCAGCCACATGCACGATGCGCGGCATGAAAGATTTTCGAAGCAAGCCAAGTGTGCTATACAGCTCTATTTCTCTGATCACGCTGGGAGCCATTCTGAGCGGCGGTTTTCTTTTGCTGCGTCCGCACCGGGTGGCTGCCGATACGACTTCAGACGATGAAGTCATGCGGATCAAAGTCGGATATGCGATTGCTCCTGTGCCCCTGAATGTCGGGAACAAGGACAGCGCTCTGGTGGGCTTGGGCAGTTATTACGTGAATGCGCACGCCGCCTGCGCCGATTGCCATAGCTGCCCGACATATGCGCCGGGACACAACCCATACCCGCCGCCCGTCGGGGTCAGCGGCGATGGGCAAATGAACGCCGCCAACTATCTGGCCGGAGGCGTACCGTTCACGCTGCCGCCTCCGGTGGGCACGATCAAGTCGGACAACCTTACACCGAATGCGAATGGCTTGCCGGCCGGCCTGACCCTTCAACAATTCGTCACACTTATGCGGACCGGCACCGATCCCCAGGGCAGCAAGCTGTACGTGATGCCTTGGCCCGAATACCGCTATATGACGGACCGGGATTTGCTGGCAATCTATACGTATCTCAGCGCGATTCCGCCCGCTCAGCCGGGCAGTTGCGTGGCGCCGGGACAGTAAGTAAGCGTCAGAATAAAGGCCACGCTCCCGGTGTATACTGCATGTGTCGGGATGCGTTACTTGAAAACCGCTCAGGCATCTGCTTTTGTACTGGCGTGGCTTTTCGCCAATCCGGTATTGCTCCGCGCACAGGCGCCGGCGATTACGCCGCG
>PSRJ01000014.1 GCA_003175985.1 Terriglobia bacterium | reverse complement strand
ATCGCGCCGGGAGTAGGCTCGGACGCAAGTCGCAAGTCGGCGCTGACCTTGGCGAGTACTTCGCGGGCCGGGTCCAGGTTCGGAAAGACAGAATCGGATACTGCTACCAGGGGATGCATATTCAGGGGAGCCTCAGACGCCATCAGGCGTGTTCGAGCCGTTTCCACATTGTCTCACGACTTTGACGGCGCGAGAATACGCGTCACCCACGGGCCCACGATGCGATTGCCCGCCGAAGGTATCGTGTGTCCGCCGTCGATCAAGTGGAACTCTACGTCGGACGCGCGGAGCCGCAAGCGATCGGGATAGTGCTCGGTCATGTTCGGTGGATAATACTGATCGCCGCGGCGCGCTATGTGCAGGAGCGCCGCAGTCACGGGACGATATTGCGGATCCTGCCAGTCGCTGGGCACTCCGCCGCAAATACCTACCACTCCGCGAACTGCGTTCGGGCATGTGGCCGCAAAACGGTAATTCAGCGCCACTCCCTGTGAAAACCCTACCAGGATGCAGCGTTCGGCCGGAATTCCGAACTCGTTGCCGGCGTCCTGCAACACGTGCAAGATCATGTCGCGATGCAGCCGAATGGACTCATCCGGGCGTTTGCTGGTAATCCAGCCGTAACCGACTTGCCCGGTGTCCGCTCCGAGAAAGAACTGGTTAGGGCCCTGGATTGCGGCGATCACTACCGGGAAGTCGAACAGCTTTTGCGTCAATTCCAGCATAGTTTCCGAATTGGAGCCGAAGCCATGAACCGCGACAATCAGGGGCATTTGTGGGGTGTGCGCGTGCGGAGTTCGCAGCAGATAATGCGCATTCAGCTTTACGGAGAAGGTGCGCTCGATGGGAAGGCCCATTGCAGATTGTTTTAGCATGCTTCACGGCCGCGTCCCTGGGGAGCAGATTCGTCTGCTATATTAAGACCAATACGTCCAGATAGTGGGAGGCTTGATGCGCAACGTTGTCGTACGCCTATTCGTGTTGTTCACCATGTCAGGGGCCGCTGCCGTTCCACTCTGCTATGGACAGGCCGCCGCCATCAACGGTGAAGTTACGGGAACCGTGAGTGACCCATCGGGGGCCGCGGTTTCCGGCGCCACCGTGCAGATTGCCAATCAGGGTACCGGATTCAAGCAGAGCGCGAAGACGACCGATGCGGGTTTGTACCGCTTCACCTTGCTGCCGCTCGGGACTTATGATCTCACTGTGCAGGCCGCGGGTTTCGGTGAAGCCAGCCGGACCGGAATCGCGGTAACCGCAGGCGCCACCGTTACGGTGGACGTCGCGCTGGCCGTAGCAGGCACCACAACCCAGGTGCAGGTCACCGCGGTAGCTGCGATCACGGATCCCAGCCGTACCGACCTGGGGAGTACGCTCGCCAACGAGGTGACGCACAACCTGCCGCTGGTCTCGCGGAACCCCTACAACTTCATTCTCTTCCAGCCGAACGTCAGCGGCCGCGGCAACACGGAGTTCGGCGTGCCACGCAAGATCAATGCGAACGGCTTCAACGGCCGCATCAACTATGAATTGGATGGCGGCAACAATACCGAAAGCGATCGCGCCGGCATACGGCTCATTCCGATCTCGAATACGTATGTCGATGAGATCCAGCAAGTGAGCAACGGTTTCGCCCCCGAGTTCGGGAATACCGTGGGAACGGTGTTCAACACCATTACCAAGTCCGGCACGAACGATTATCACGGCGAAGCATCCTATATTTTCCGCCGAACGCCGTTCAGCGCGCGGCCCAAGCTGCTGGCTCCGACCGCCGCCACTCCCGAAGTGAACGTCGATTCTTACGCTGGAGATGCGGGCGGCAGGATTATTCGCGACAAGCTGTTCTTTTTCGGCGCGTTCGAGCACGTGAAACGGGATCTGCCCGGACCGGTGACGGTCTCGGCGGCGACCATCGCACAACTTGGCCTGCCGGCCGATTATGTGAATGCGGTTCCCTTTCACCAAAGCGTTTACTTCTACATGGGGCGCGCCGATTGGATGCTCAGCCAGAACCATCGCCTGCTGCTGCGCTACAACCACCACTCCAACGATTCGCCCTATAACTACAGCGGCGCCATCGGCGGGCAGAATCTTGTTTCGAGAACGTATCTTTTCTACGACCGCTCGCACGTGGGCGCCGCGCAGTTGATTTCCACGCTTTCTCCGCGCGCCATTAACGAGCTGCGGGGGCAGGTGGCGCGGCGCAACCAGTCCAATAACCGTTTCGCAGCCACTGGAACCGGACCGGCCATCGCCATCACCGGCGTCGCGAATTTTGGCGGCCCGATCGATGTGGGGTTCGTATATACCGAGACGGCGCCCGAACTCACGGATAACTTCACGTTCCTGACCAACTCGCACGCTATCAAAGTCGGGTTCAGCAGCCGGTGGATCCGCGACGAACAGGTGGCCGCGCAGTTCGGGCAATATACGTTTCCCACGGTGGCGGCCTACCTGGCCGCGAAGAACGGGACGGACCTAAAAGGCTACTCCACGTTTCAGCAGACATTCGGCAACCCGGTGATCGACTATAACTCGCTGTTCGCCGGCTTCTTCGCCCAGGATGCGTGGAAGCCGCGACGCAATCTTACGATCACCTACGGATTGCGTTATGACGTCTACCGGCCGCCGCAAGCCAATTCCAACGCGCCATTTGCCTACTCACAGAACTTCCGGGCGGATAAGAACAATTTCGGGCCGCGCTTCGGTGTTGCGTGGGGAATCGGGCCGCAGCAAAAAACGGTGGTGCGCGCTTCTACCGGTTTGTTCTACGACGCCCCGCAAACGGATCAATACCGGCAGGCGCTCTTGCAGATCGGTCTGCCCGTGTTCTTCAATATCACGGCGACTCCCGCGCAGGCGTTTGCGCCCGCGTTTCCGAACGTATTCTCGGCACTGCCCACAGGTTTCAACCAGCCGTCTCAAACGATCTATACGGTTTCTCCGGACTTCGCAACACTCCGTTCCTACAATGCCAACCTGTCGATCAGCCGCGAACTGGGTAGGAACTTCGTGGCATCCGCTTCTTACCTGTTCACGAAGGGAACGCACCTGCCGGTTTATCGCAATCTGAACGTCATTCCCTCCGGCAACTTTCTTGCCGATGGGCGCCCCATCTTCAGCACCACGACGCGCGTGTATCCGGGGTACCTCAACATCCTGTCGGCGGAATCAGTGGGCAATTCCAATTACAACGGCCTCGGCATGACGCTGGAAAAGAGATTTTCCAAGGGTTATAACCTCTACGCGACGTATACGTGGTCGCACGCCATCGATGACGCGCCGGAGCAAAACAACATCGATAGCGGCGCGGCGTTTCTATCAGACCCGACAAACCGGCGGCGCGACCGCGCCAACTCGCTCACGGACAAGCGCCACAGCTTCAACATGACGGGTGTATTCCGGCCTGAGTTCCACGCTGCGAACCGCTCAGCGAATTACCTGATCAACCACAATCAGCTTTCCATCACGCTGCAGGCCGCCAGCGGCGACCTGTTCAATATCGGCAGCAACCGGCAGTTGAATGCCGACGCTTCCGAGCCGGCTGCCTGGCAGCGGCCTCTGTTCGTGGGACGCAACACGTTGCGCGCTAAATCGGCATTCGAGCTCAACGCGCGGTATTCCCGTTACTTCCCCATCACCGAACGCTACAATTTCGAGTTCCTGGCCGAATCCACCAATGTGACCAATACACTGAACGTAACCGGCGTAAATTCGACCGCGCAGGTGGATGTGAACGGAAACATTTTGGTACCGGCGCCGGGCGCGGCTACCTCGGCGCGCGACCAACGCCTGATTCAACTGGGGGTGCGCTTCAATTTCTGACGGACTATTCCCGGATGCGGCGTACGCGGATACCGTCCTAGCGGTCAATTTTGCCGATTTCCAGCAGTATTTTGCCGAAGCGCTGATTGAGATTCACCGGGCGCATCTCGCCATGCTGCGGGAGCGCGGGATCGTATCGGCTGAAGATGCTGCGAGCCTGCTTACCGGCCTCGATCACCTGGACCGTGAACAACTGCGAGCGGCCCGATTCGACGGGTCCTGTGAAGACTTCTTCTTTTTCGTAGAGAGCCTGCTCGAAGCACAGTGCGGCGCCGATGTTGCGGGACGTCTGCATACGGCCCGCAGCCGGAATGACATTGCGATTACGCTCTATCGCATGGTTACGCGGCGCGAACTGCTCCATGTGTTTGAGGAAGTGCTGGCGCTGCGGCTCGTCCTGCTGAAACAGGCAACGGCTCACGTCGACACGATTATGCCGGCGTACACTCATACCCAGCCGGCGCAACCAACGACCCTGGCTCACTACCTGATGGCCGCAGCGGAGTTCCTGGCGCGGGATGCCGGCCGGCTGCAGGCTGCGTTTCACACCGTGAACCGGTCGCCATTAGGCGCGTGCGCGATTACCACAACCGGGTTCCCGATCAGCCGGGAGCGGACCGCAGGCTTGTTGGGGTTCGAATGCTTAGCGGTGAACTCGTACGGCGCGATTGCGGCCGTCGATTACATTCTGGAGAGCGCCGCGGCCGTTGCCATCCTGATGGTGAACCTGGGGAGGCTCACGCAGGATTTGCTGCTTTGGTCGATGCAGGAGTTCCGGTTTCTCAGCCTCCCCGCCGGCTTCGTGCAAGGCAGCAGCATTATGCCGCAGAAACGCAACCCGGTGGCCTTGGAGCACACGCGGATCCTGGCCAGCCGGGCATTCAGCGAAGCGCAAGCTGCAATGACGAGCCTGCATAATACCCCGTTCGGCGATATCGTCGATAGCGAAGACGATCTGCAGCCGCTCGCATTCACTATGTTCGCGGATGCGCGGCGCGTCCTGCGGCTGCTCGCCGCGAGCATGGAGAGCGCGCAATTCGACACCGCCCGGATGGCGGCCTGCGCGTCCGGCCAGTTCCTGACCGCAACCGAGCTGGCGGATACGCTGGTGCGCGAGGCGCATCTCAGCTTCCGCCAGGCGCACCACCTGGTATCGGAAGCCGTGCAGGCCAACCCGGAAGACGAGTCGCCTGTCAGAATCGCCGCCGACCTGTTACGCGTCGCGCCCGGCATCGCTTCGAGGGAAGTGTTACTGGATGCACTCGATCCGAGGACCTTCATCGAACGGCGGCGGATTACCGGAGGCCCGGCGCCGGCCGCGATCGAACCTGAGCTCGAGCGGGCGCGGGAACTGCAGGGGCAGCTGAGCCAATGGGCACGTGAAAGAGGCGAGGCGCTGGCAGCCGCGCATGCCGAGCTGCTCGCCTGGCGCTGCTAAATCCGTTAGCTCTATTCGTAATACGCGGGCGATTTTTTCAATTGCGCGTCGGCAATGATGTCGTGCTGGATCCAGAGCGCGGCTTTCTTTTCCTTGAGCAGCGCTTCCACTTTAGCCTTGGATACGGCTTCCTGTCCCGAGTTCCCCAGGTTCCCGAACGGGGTGAAATCCTTCAATGTGCGCTCCGCCGGGTAGTGATATAAGTCTCCGCTCAAAAGAACCGGTCCGGCCTTCTTGAGGTTCACAAACAGCGACTGGTGTCCCGGAGTGTGTCCGGGCGTGGAGATGATCACGACGCTGCCATCGCCGAAGACATCGTAGTCGCCGTCCAGAAGCTTGGTCTTGCTGTCCTTCAGGGCCGCGAACCGGGCGGTATTTGGGTTTTGATTCTTGGGCGGCGTTTCGGGAAACATCGCCGCTCGTTCTGTCCGCTGGACCAGCCAGGTGGAACCGGCGAATTCGTTGGCGTTGGCCGAATGATCGTAATGGTTGTGGGAGAGCGCGAGATAAGTGATATCCGAGGGCTGGTAACCGATTTCCGCCAACTGCCCCAGCAGCGTCTTCTGCACGGTGGCTCGGGCCTCCGTCGTGCCGCCGGGCTGAATCAACTCGTCAGGAATAACGCCTGTATCCCACAACAATGTGCCGCGCGGGTGCACGATCAAGTACGCCGCCACCGACATATCCGTGGTGGTTACGCCGCGATCGAGCAGAGGCTGGGGATTCCCGCTTTTTAGTCTTCCGCAATCGAACACGTACATTCGGACCGACGTAACTTTGGGCGCCGCCTTCTGGGCCGCCATGTTGCACACGCCCAATCCGGCGAGCAGAGCTGTAACAAGAAATCGCATGAGTCGCGCCTCCTACTTTACCGCCTGCAGATGCGGCGCGTCTTTCTCGTTTTCCACGCAGATATAGTCCAGCAGATCGGTGTCAAGCGCGATCACCTGCTTCAGCTTGATGGTCCATGGCCTCGTGTACGCCTTAGGATCATCGACTGTGGCCTCGACCTCGAGGTGACCGTAGTCCACGCGCCGGAACCGCTCGGTAAGCTTGGCGGCATCCGTGAGCGGGCTGCCGCGGGTGTCGAGCCAAAGTCCGTCGCGGAACCCGTTCGTCTGGACCACCAATGTATCCCCGTCCCACTTCGCGGTAGAGTAACCATTCCAGGAGGGTTGCGGATCGACCGGCAGCGGACGCCCATCGGTGAAGATCTGCCGGTACATTCCGTGGACTTCATTCAGAATCAGCAGCAGGCCGGGAGCCTGAATGATCTTCCGCAGCAGTGGAACCACGTGCATGCGCAGACTGCCCGCTGGCAGGCAATAGGAAAACGGATCGTCGCGCCGGTTGGTGGCGACGCGTTCTTTGACTACCTGCGCGGCCCACGGCTGATAGGGGAGCCCATCTTTGAGACTCCAGCCGATGTTAACGAACTCCTGGGGCGCTTCGAGATCGGCGCATCCCTCGGGCGGGCATGGCCGATTGTGCTCCGGCTCCCAGATTCCGGAAAAGTCGGGTTTGCCATCTGCAGTGCGCGGGGTTGGGGCACTGAGATTGGGGCGGCCGTCCGGCGTCTTGGGAACTCCCTTGGTCGGGTAATTCAGCCACTGGGCCGCCAGCGGCGTGGAAAGCACCCATAGAAAGCCCATAACCACGGGCAATGGCGCGTTTGGCATTGCAATATGATATCGCTTTCGAAAACTGTATTACGGGGCAGGCTCGATGCGCAGGAGAGCGCCATCGTCTTCGTCGGTCAACGCGAGGCTCACCGCGCCCAGCAGGGCGTGGGGCTCCAGCCCTTGTCGTCGGGCTGTTTTTTGAACTGGTAAGAGCGAACGAACGGCTGGTTCAGATAGGCGGGATCGTCGAGCATGGCGGTAACGACGATATATTCGTCATTCTGCGCGCCGGTGAGACGGTTGATATATTCGGTCAGCACGGCGTTTCCGCTGTAGGGCACACCATTCTTGCGC
Source organism: Terriglobia bacterium (assembly GCA_003175985.1). GTDB lineage: Bacteria > Acidobacteriota > Terriglobia > Bryobacterales > Bryobacteraceae > PSRJ01. Next base: position 22,868 of record PSRJ01000014.1, on the reverse strand, counting down.
AGATAGCCGGGGAGCATGTTAGTGGTGGTCACCTTTAGCACGCCTGCTCCCGGCGGTAGCGGCATGGCCCGCCCGCGGCCCTGATTGGGCACCTGCCATTGCGCTAAAGAGTATCCCTGCCAACTGGGAGCGCCCTTTTCGCCGGGTGCCGCCCCGAAATGGAGAATTCGGGTCTGTGTACCGGCATCGGTTTCGATCTTCAGGGTATTGTCATCCTGCCAGGTAATGTGCAGGCGGCCTGGCCTTTGCATCACGCCCACTGCGCCGTAGGCCTTGCACTGCTGGCCTGCGGTTTCGTCTTTCGCGGGGTCCCAGGCCATGGCGATTTTGCGCGCCTCGGCGTTTATCGGAAGATACGGAATGTCGCCTTTCTGCGGATCGACGCGGAAACGCCACTCGTCGACAATGATCGAAACCCAGTACCCGGTGGGATCAAACGGGGCGGCGGCCCTTGCCGGGGGAGGTGGTCCGCCGGGACCGCCGCGGCCCTGCGCAAAGAGCGCAGGCGCCAGCAACAGTCCCGCGGCGACAATTCTCCCCAGCCATCCCGAATTCATGTTTGGTCTCCAGGCAGCCGCTCCGTCATAGGCGCGGCTCGACGATTATTCGAACGTGCCGCCCCACTTCCAGCCGTCAGACGGGCGAGTGATGTTCACCATGCGCAGGCGATGGTCATCGGGGTTCCGGCCTGGATTGCCTACTACGATCACATCGTCGCCGGGCTTCAGGGTTTCGCGGGTCACACCCTGGCGTCCCAACTGTCCGCCGGCGCCCCATTCGATGGCCCACGTCTGCATCGTGCCTTTATCGTCCGGCGCTTCAACGTGTACGAACGAGTGCGGATTCCGATACAGGAACTGCACCAGCTTGCCGTGGACCGTCTGTTTCTGATCCTCGAAGTAGGTGGCGGCAAAAGAGTGGTGGGCATAAGCCCGCACGCCGAGGAGCGCTGTCCCGGCTATCAGTACGGCAAAGAGTCTGCTCTTCATCTTCATTCCTCTCTATTTTTTGTTGGTAAGGCTGCGGTAAACTCCTTCAACAAACCGGTCGGGAGAACCGTAACGCGGATCCCAATCGGCAGTCGGCTTGGCGGCTTTCACCTGCTCCAGCGTCATGTCGCGCTTGATCATGTCCTGAACGCGGTCTCGGACGATGGTCACCATATCCCGATAGTAAGCCACGTCGGCGATATCGCAGATACGCCCATGTCCGGGGACGATGAGGGTGCCGCCCTCGGTGCGAAACTCGGCTACGGCGAGATCGAGGATGTGATTCAAGGCATTGAGTTCGCCTTGCACGCTGCCGCCATTCGCCAGATCGATAAACGGATAACTGGTGGTTACGAAGATATCGCCGGTCGCGAGCACGTCCGAGCCACGGAAATAGACGAAGGTATCGCCATCGGTATGCGCGGCGGGCATGTGCTGGAGGATCACGGCTTCGCCATTAAAGAAATGGCTCAGCCTCTTGTCGTCGTGATAGGTATCTTCGGGCAGGGCCGCGAACGGCAGCGCCGGTTTGATCTGGCTCATGCGGTCGAGCACGGCCTGCTGTGAAATAATCGTGGCGCCCTCGGCTGCATCGCCGAATTCGCCGGTGACGTTGCCGCCGGTAATCGTTTTGCCGGCCTTGGCGATCTTCTCATTGCCGCCGGTGTGATCGGCATGCAGATGCGTGTTGACGATGTAGCGGATCGGCTTTGGAGGAACGACCGTGGTGGTGGGCAGGCCGCCCCGGTTGGCGATCTCGACATTGAGCTTGTTAATGGCAGCCAGCACTCTGTCGGCGTTCTGCGACAGCCCGGAATCCACCAGTAAAACACCATCGGGACCAACGGACGCCAGAATGTTGCCACCGGCCCCGTTGATGAGATACAGGTGGCCACGCACCGGCTCGATGCGGATTTCGGGGTTTTGCGGCTGCTGAGCGACCGCGAAACAAGCAGCCAAAACCAGGGTTCCGGCGGCCGCCAGGTAGGTTCTCGGTGTCTTCATTTCTTGTTTCGCTCAGCTTCAATCTTGCGGGCCGCTTCGGGATACATGCTTTCGGCACCGCCGCGCGTGATTTCAATCGGGATGTTGTACTTTTTTCCGAATTCGCCCATGAAAGCGTTTTTGCCCGGCAACTCGTGGGGCACCACGCCTTTCGCCCGGACGACTTCTTCCACTGCGTCGCAAGGATACGGCGGGATCTGTTGGTTTAAAGCCAGCCGGTACTCGGAGCTTCGGATCATGGGCTCGGTGAGGTACACCGGGTCATAGGCAATCGTGACCCACGTGAGATAATCGCCGCGGCGGATCCAATATTGTGTGAGAGTCGCGCGATCGCTCGAAGGCACCCCATTGCGGCGGTAATAATCCTCTTTCAAGTGCGTGGTGGTGATCTTGAGCATCTCGCCCACGAACTCGGCCGTGGAGAAACCGCCCCAGGTGTGGACCGCCAGATCTGAAGGATGCGGGCGCCCGTCCAGGTAATACGGATTGTCGATGGACCTCAGCCATTCGGCATGATAAGCGGTAAGCTGCCGCGTAACCGGGTCGACTTCCTTCCATATGCGGACTTGGGAAGGACCTCGCGAAATGTACATGGCCCCGTGCGGGCGGCACTGCCATTCCGGCAGGGTCATGTAGGAGCCGCTCCACGCTTCGCCGCGCAGTTTGCCGGCCGGGCTCATGGGAATGCCAAGGAACTCGCCCACATAGGGATTCCCGGTGTTGTCCTCATCCTGCACGGGAGCCCACTCTCCGGCGAAGTCCATCTGCGCAAAAGCCGGTGCACCCAGCGCGACCAGTAAAACGACGGCTCTCAATTTCATGCTTTACGCCCCTGCGGTCCTGACTTCTCTACGCGCTAGCCGCTCCTCGCGATAGGGGTCGTGAACGGCTTTACACTCGTTGTTCCAGATCATGGTAGCGCGCTTGTTCCCATCGAATGGCTCCCACTTGGGAATCCCTTTGTGATTCGGGTTGCCGGTGCGCGCGAACGATGCCCATGCCGCGCTCATTTTGTCGGCGAGCGGCTCGCGTTCCGGCCCCGAGCCCACCATGGACTGCGCGATCTCAACGTTCTGAAACACGAACGGAATGTCGAGCGTGTGGTACGACCGCAGCTTGCCCTCGCGCACTGGCGAATACCATTGAAAGTAATATTTGTAGACCGGAGCGGCCTTGAGCTCGGATTTGCGCTCGGCCTCGGTATCGGTGCCGGTGCGGAAATTGGAAAGATCGGTGGACATGATGAAGAACAGGTCGAGGTTGCTCGCCTGCGGCCGTCCGCTTTTGTAAATGGCAATCAGCTTGTCCGCCGCGGCATCGTCGATGCGCTGGCTCTCTTTGATGCGCTTACGGAGCGCGGCATCATCCAGCGGATCGAAGACCACGCTGTTGTTCCAGGTGACCTCGGTTTCCGTGGAACCGATCATAAGCGGGACATTGGCCGTCATGCCGGGGGCGGTGGGATCGAAGGGATCGGAAGGCAGCGTCTTGCCATCGACCACCGGGCTGAGCTGCAGGCCCTGGACTCCGCGCATCGCGCCCAGAAGCTGGGCGGCCGGCAGGCCCTGCAATTCATCCACCTGATTGGGCTTCAGGCCGAGCTTGGCCAGAAAAGCCTCGGCACCCCTGGTGGCGCGGTCCCGCGTCACTCCTTTGACGTTCGAACCGCTCATCGCAATGGCTCGGTGGAAGAGCCCTTTGGCCTGTGGCATCGCCAGCAGTGTGCTTACTTTGCCTCCGCCGCCGGACTGTCCGAAAATCGTAACGTTATTGGGATCGCCTCCGAAGGCCGCCGCATTGTCGCGCACCCATTCCAGGGCGGCAATGCAATCCAGCATTCCCAGGTTGCTCGAACGCGCGTACTTTTCTCCGCCCAATTCGCCAAGGTACAGATATCCGAAGACATTGAGACGGTGATTCACCGTGACCACGACCACGTCATGTTTGGCGGAGAGATTACCGCCGTTATACATGTTCCAGTTGCCGGAACCGGCCGAATAGCCGCCGCCGTGGAACCAGACCATTACCGGGCGCTTGCCACTGAGGGCGGGAGTCCACAGGTTGAGACGCAGGCAATCTTCTGTGCCCTCGCCATCGGATTTCGGCTGCTGGGCCATCGACTCCGGGATGAGGTTGGACGGGGTCTGCGGCGAAGCCGGCCCGTACTCTAGAGTGTCGCGAATGCCGGTCCAGGGTTGGGGCCTGGAGGGCGGCAGAAACCGCCCGGCGCCTCCCGTGGAAGCCCCGTACGGTATGCCTTTAAATGCGTGGACTTTTTCCTGCATCGCGCCGCGCACCTTCCCGGCAGTGGTGGTGGCCAGGGATGCCGCCGAGTCTACTTTCGGCGCTGGGTAGGCCCTTCGCGCAATCAGGATGCCGCCGGCTACTCCGGCCTGGGTTAGGAACGATCTCCGGCCTATGGCAGAGTGCCGGTTTTCGATCGGTTCCGAGATCATACTCCCCTCCTCCAGGCTTCGCAGAGCCACGCGCAATCGCGATTATATACCTAAGACGCTACGCTTTGCCCGGAAGTAACGGCCCCCCCGGACCTTATGTAAGAACGGTTTGCGGCCAGCGGAACGACCCGTCCGGGTCGCACGGAAAGGGAACCGCCTGGACGACCGCATCCAGGTTCAGTGCGCCGTACAGGTGAGGGAAAATCTCCGCCTGCCTTTCGTCGCCGGGGTCGGCTGGGGGCTCCCATTCCAGGGGCCCGGCCACGGCTTCGGGATCGATATACAGCAGCAACAGATCCGTCTGGCCGCGGAAGAGGCGATTGGCGGTATCCAACGTCTGAGTCAGCGTGGAACAGTGGATAAAGCCCTCAGCCGCCAGGCTGGGCGGCTCGTACCTGCGGCGATCCAGAGCCTGCTGCCAATCGCCGCGCTTCACGATGTGGAAGATCACTAATCTTACTCTAGCCCTAAAGAGCCTTGGCGGAACATGGCACGAGTGGCATATTGTAATTAAGAGTTAAAGACTCTAAATTATCTTGTACTCCGGGAGGATTTTATGTTCGACTGTCTTGCGGATCAAATGAAGCACGATCAGCACATCGAAGAGAGCGCTCGCGAGCGGATGGCGCGCTGGTTTGCGGTGGCCGTCCTTTCAGTGATCGTTTTTGGCGGCCTTTACTTCGCGGTCCAGGTACTTCAGTAAGTCCGGAGCCGGCGCAGGCCAGGACTTCCGCGCGTGAAACGAGGACTAATGTCATTTCACGTGTGAGGTATGCCAAGGCGCCGGCCCGTTGCGGTGGGACCAACCCCGCGGGGGCTCCTGAGATATAATCCATCGTGCCTTAGCACTCGGGGCCGGAGGGGTGTGGGTACGATGACGACCAATTCGTCCGGGGAAGCGGCGCTGAGCACGCGGGTCGTGCAGTTCGAAGCGGGCGACGGGTTCCCCTGCAACCTGATCCACGTGACGGGACCACGGCCCGCCACGCGGGGCCCGGTGCTGCTGGTCCACGGCGCAGGAGTACGCGCCAACCTGTTCCGCGCGCCGACGGACACCACACTCATCGATCACCTGGTGGGCTGTGGCTACGACGTTTGGCTGGAGAACTGGCGGGCCAGCATCGACCTCAGGCCGAATCTTTGGACTCTAGACCAGGCTGCCGTATTCGATCACCCCTACGCGGTACGCAAGATTGCGGCTGAGACCGGGGCGGATCGCATTAAAGCGGTCATTCATTGCCAGGGATCGACCAGTTTCATGATGTCGGCGGCGGCGGGGCTGGTGCCTGAAGTGGAGACGATCGTCAGCAATGCCGTCTCACTTCATCCCGTCGTCCCGGAAATCACCAAGTTCAAGATTTCGGTTTCCGTTCCGGCGCTGAAGCTGATGACGCCCTACCTGAACCCGCAGTGGTGCGTGCACGCGCCGACGCTCATGGCCAAGCTGATTGCGGCGTTCGTTCTGCTTACCCATCACGAATGCCACAACCCGGTCTGCAAAGGGGTCAGCTTCACCTACGGCACCGGCTTCCCCGCCCTGTGGAGCCACGAGAACCTGAACGATGCCACGCATGAATGGATCAAGCAGGAGTTCGCGGCGGTGCCTGTCCGGTTTTTCGAACAGATGGTCCGGTGCATCCGCAAAGGGCATCTGGTGGCGGTGGAGGGCCGGCCGGAACTCCCCACGGATTTTGTGGCGCAGGAGCCCCGCACGGCGGCGCGTGTGGCTTTCTTCGCGGGTGTCAACAACCGCTGCTTTCTGGCGGAGAGCCAGAAGCGGAGCTTTGCGTTCTTCAATTCCTGGCGGAAGAACTACCATTCTCTCCGCTTACTCGACGGATACGGCCATCTCGACCCGTTCATCGGAAAGAACGCCGCGCGCGACGTCTTTCCGCTGATCGTGGAAGAACTGGAGAAGCCTGTTTAAAGGAGGCTTATGGGACATCCGGCACGCATCGACCGCGAGGCAGGGCGATGGGCTTTGGTAGATGCCATTCCCTTTCATCTGCCCGTCTATTGCAAGGATTCGCCGGCGCTGTTTGCAGTGTTTCCGATCAATGCGGACAAGGCGCGGCGGCTGATTCCAGGGGATGAGATTCATCCCTTGCGGCTATGGAACAAGGGGCTGCTGGTAATCAGCGTGATCAATTACCTGAACACCAATATCGGAAAATACATCGAATTCAGCATTGCGATTGCCTGCACACATGGTTCGAAGCCCGCGCCGCGTCTGCTGCCCGCGCTCTTCCGGGGACCCTACGGGACGGGGCAGTGGGTATTCGATTTGCCGGTTAGCACGGAAGTTTCCGTCAAGGGCGGAAAGGGCATCTGGGGCATGCCCAAGCATCAGGCCAACCTCAATTACATCATCGGCGAGAAGACCGTGAGCAGCCAATACGACCTGGATGGCCAATTCGCCATGAAAGTGGAAATCAAGCGGCCTCGCAGCACCTGGCTACCGCTCAGCACGGGCGCGGTCAACTACTGCGCCTTCCGGGGCATGCTCATGAAGTCCACCATCTTTTTCAAAGGAAAGTTAGGCTTCACCTTCCACAAGAAGGGATCGGGCCGCCTGCTTCTGGGCGACCATCCGCGGATGCAGCCTTTGAAGGATCTGGAGATTGAGCCGGAGCCGCTGCTCACGGCATTCCTGCCACAGGCGAATGGAATTTTGGACGATCACTTCGAGTGCTGGTTTTTGGGCGAAGAAAGCCTGCCGAAAACCGTTCCCGAGGGTATGGAAGCCGTGGTGGACCTGGGACAGGGACAGGAGTGGCTCGCCCCTCCGCAACCGGTGGGGGAAGCGGCGTGGACACATTCGGGAGGCGCCGGGCGATGAAAGGCAAATTGCTGGCCGTGAATCATGCCTGTATCTTTTTCGGCGCAACGTTGTACTGCGGCGTGCTGTGGTCCCTGCGGTTCTTCTGGTTTCCCACCTGGAGACACCTGACAGTAGCCAATTACTACGATCAGTTCACGCCGGAAACGCTGGCCGCCACGCGGTTTTTTACCATCGTGGTGCCGATCATGTTCTTCTGCTGCCTGGTCATGATCGTTACGGAGTGGCGGGGCCATCTGCGCTGGGCCGCTATTGTTTCGTTCCTGTGCCTGACCGCAGCCACGGTAGTGGGACAGGCTTATATCATTCCCGTGAACAAAATCATCGATGCCGGCGTTACGGACCAGGCACTGCTCACGTCGCTGCTCGAGAAATGGATGTCGCTCAACGACATTCGATTTGTGCTGCTGACGATCATGTGGGCGGTGATGATGTATTACTTCATCGCGCGCGGCAATCTGGCTGACACCCTGGAGAAACCGGCCGTATGAAGCCGCGCGGAATCCTCTATTGGCTGCTGCTGGCAATCGGAATCGCGACGGCGTTTTCGGGCGCGGTGCAACTGGTGCATCCTTCCTTTGTGCTGGGTATTGTCTCCGCGGAGGCAACCCCCGCCAGCCAGCATTTTTTCGGAATCGTCGGCATGTTTATGCTGCTCTTCGGCGGCCTGCTCACACATGCCCTGCTGGACGGGCGGGATCCGGGGATGGTGCTGTTGTGGACGGGCCTGCAAAAACTGGGCGCCGCGGCGGCAGTAGGGCTGGGCGTGATGCATCATATTTTTTCCGGCACCGCCCTGCTCATCGCCGGTTTCGACCTGCTTTCAGGCATTCTGATTTTCGTTTACCGGATGTCCCTCGCCAGCGAAAGTAGCGCGCAATGGACGGCAAGCGGTCGCTGATCCTGGCGGGTGGGGGCATGCGGGTGGCTTACCAGGCCGGCGTGCTGCGGGCGCTCGCCGAGGAAGGCATCACGTTCCAGCACGCGGATGGCACTTCGGGCGGCACCATCAATTTAGCGATGTTGCTCTCCGGGCTTTCGCCCATCGAAATGGTCGAGCGCTGGGAGACGCTGCCCGTAAGGGATTTCGTTTCCTTCCTGCCGTTCGAGAAGTATTTCTCGTCGGAAGGTGTGGCGGCGATGGGCGACGCGCGCAGCCTGGTGGAACGCGTGTTCCCGCATCTCGGCATCGATATCGCGAAGATTCGCGCGGCACAGGACATCGAAGGCACGTTCAACGTCTGCAACTTCAGCCGCAAGGTCAGCGAGGTGATTCCGCACCAGCGCATGACCGTGGACTACCTCGTTGCAGGCATTTCGCTGCCCATTTTTCTGCCGGCTGTACAAATCGACGGCGCTTTCTATATGGATTCGGTATGGATCCGGGACGCCAACCTGATGGAAGCCGTGCGGCGCGGAGCAGACGAATTGTGGGTGGTCTGGTGTATCGGCAATACGAGCCAGTATCACAACGGGGCTTTCCGGCAGTACGTACACATGATCGAGATTGCCGCCAATGGCAAACTGTTTGAGGAGTTCGAACAGATCAATGCAATCAACAGGCGTATCGAAAGCGGAGAGGCAGTGGATGGCCGCCGGCAACCAATCCGCGTCCATCTCATCAAACCTGCGAATCCGCTGCCGCTCGATCCCGACTATTATTTGGGAAGGATCGATGCGCGCACGCTGGCCGGCCGCGGCTACGCGGACGCGAAGCAATACCTGGTCCAACGAGGAAAAGGAATAGCACTCACACCGGAGGCAACCAAAATGGCAGACGAAACTCTTGGCTTCACTTTTCGCGAGAAGATGGCCGGCGGATTCACGCTGGGGGAGACGGATCCCGAAAAGGGCGCGAAGGCCGGACATGACGCCGGCAACACATTCACCATGCACGCCACCATCGAGATTCATGACCTGTATCGCTTTTTGGCGGACCCGAACCATTTGGGATCGCTGACGGGCCAAATCGATTTTCCGCCGGTTGGCCTGAATCTGCCCTCGACCAGCGGCGTCTTTAACCTGTTTTCCCCCACCAGCGATCCGGCGATGAAATACATGGTTTACGAGTTAGGGTTCGAAACCGGCGGCCGCAAGTACTACATGGCGGGCCATAAGGATGTGAAGCAGGCGTCCATCACCGATCTGTGGAAGGCCACAACGACACTTTATACGCAGTTGCACGAGGGTACCGACAAGACGGGGCCGGTAGTGGGAGCCGGAGTGCTCACGCTGGGAATGGCCGAGCTCATGGCCATGATTCCGACGATGCATGCCACGAACGCCAAATCGCCGGAAGAGGCGGCATCCGCCGTCGCGCGATTCGGACGCTTTTTCCTGGGAGAGCTTTGGGACACGTATGTAAAGAAAGCCGGAGCGTGAACGAATGGACTTCGACGCAATCGTGATCGGCAGCGGGTTTGGCGGCGCCATTACCGCCTGCCGCCTGGCGGAAGCCAACTACAAGGTGCTGATACTGGAACGAGGCCGGCGGTGGGACAAAACGAATTACCCGCGCAATCCAGGTGACATGTGGGTATGGAGCGACGAGCATCCCGAAAAAGAAAACGGCTGGATCGATCTCGCCGTGTTCCCGCACATGTCGGTGGCGCGCGGCGCCGCGGTGGGCGGAGGATCCCTGATCTACGCCAACATCTCTTGCGAAGCGCCGGCGTCAGTCTTTCAGAGCGGCTGGCCGCCAGAGGTTACCTTCGCCGAGCTGAAGCCCTACTACGACAGAGTGGCGCAGTTCATGAACGTGCAGACCGTGCCGGCGAATCAGTGGACCAACCGCATGCGTCTCATGCAGGAAGGGGCGCAGAAGACCGGCAACGCGGATCGCTTCAAACAACTGGAACTGGCAGTCTCCTTCGATAAAGACTGGTCGTACGCTCTTCCGGACCCGTTCAATATCATCCATAGCAAACGATTCGTCAACGCGCAGGGCGTGGAACAGGGGACTTGCGTCCACTTGGGGAATTGCGATATCGGCTGCGACGTGGACGCCAAGAACACGCTCGACCGGAACTACATCCCATGGGCCGAAAAGCACGGGGCTGAAGTACGGCCGCTGCACCTGGTGACGAGCATCGAGCCGGTGGATGGCGGATATCGGGTTTCCTACGATCGGATCGACAGCGGCGCGCGCCAGCCGGGCAGTCAAACGGCACGCCTGGTGGTGGTGGCGGCCGGGTCGCTGGGATCCACCGAACTACTGCTGCGTTGCCGCGAGATTCACCAGTCACTCCCGAATATCAGTCCGTTCCTGGGAAGAAATTGGAGTTCGAACGGCGACTTCCTGACCCCGGCGTTTTACTCGGGCCGCGATGTGAGTCCCTCGCAGGGGCCGACGATTACCTGCGCCATCGATTTTCTCGACCGCGGCGACAACGGCCAGTCCTTTTGGATCGAAGACGGCGGCTTCCCGAATCTCCTCGCCGACTGGCTTCGCCGCCTGGACACGAGCGAGACCAAGAACATGGCGGCCAAGTTACTGATCGACGCGTTCCGCCACATGCTGACCGGAGCGGAGCCGTTCCGCAACGTGATGCCATGGTTCGCACAGGGAGTGGATGCCGCTAACGGCACTCTCTCACTGCACCATTCGCTTTTTAGCGGCAAACCCTGCCTCAACCTGGCGTGGGATATCGGCAAATCGAAGCAGGTGATCGACACGATCGTGGCCATGCACTTGAAACTGGCGGCGGCGACGGGAGGACATCCAGTGGTCCCGCCAACGTGGTCGCTCGCGCATGATTTGATTACGCCGCACCCGCTGGGTGGCTGTGGGATGGGCGATTCCATGACGAATGGCGTAGTCAATCACGCCGGCGAGGTATTCAATTACCGGAACCTGTACGTAATCGACGGAGCGATTGTGCCCGAGGCGCTGGGAGTCAATCCCTCCCGCACGATCGGGGCCCTGGCGGAGCGCGCGGCGGCAATCATCTGCAGCGAAGGACGGTAGGTTGCGGCCGCACGACTCCGGACTGTGCCAGACTATCAGACCGTCCGCCGGATGGCATGGTAGCCAATCAGGAAAACCACGGCCCCCGCGGTCGCTACCAGAATGCTGTGGAGGTTAAGGCCGGTCACACCAATGTGGCCAAACACATGAAACAACCAGCCCCCGACGATCGCGCCAACGATGCCGAGCAGGACGTCCAATATGACGCCCTCGCCCCGGTGGTTCACCAGGTGACTCGCGATAAAACCCGCAACCAAACCGAGCAACACCCATACAAACAGTGACATATACACCCTCCCGATGCCGGCCCTTACGTGCCGGACCACATTAGCTTGGGCAAGAAAGGGGCCAACCCGGATTGTTGCTAAAAATCCAATGCCGAAGATGTAATGACGAAACATTGCGGCGCAGGCGAAACCGCCTGCGCCACCCCAAGAATCGCCTTCAGCCTGCCAAGGCGTTTTGCCGCACCTTTTAGGGCGCCGTCTCCCATACGACCGGACGATTGCGCACTGTCCAATCGTCGATCAGATTCCGGTAGCGGCATTCGAGGATCGGCCGTTTGAGCTTAAGGGTCGGCGTCATCACTCCATTCGCCACTGTCCAAGGCCCCTCGACAATCGCGATGAACGCCACGCGCTCATGCGGATCGAGCTGCGCGTTGACTTCATCCAGGTGGGCGCGGAACGAGTCCTCTAATACGGCACGGGCCTGGGGATCGGAACAGCGTTTCCGCGCCTCCTCGGAGATTACTACTACGGCCAGCGGCTTCGGCAATCCGGCGCCCATGAGGCAGCACGCCTCTACGGCAGGATGGGCGGAGAGCCGGCTTTCAATAGGAGCGGGAGCGACATATTTGCCCTTACTCGTCTTGAACTGCTCCTTGATGCGGCCGACAATTCTGAGCTGGCCATCGGAAGCAATTTCAGCAACGTCTCCGGTACGAAAGAAGCCATCTGCCGTAAACACCTGGTGCGAGCCCTGCGGGTCCTTGTAGTAGCCCAGCATGTTCATAGGACTCCTCATGTGCAGTTCCGAGTTCTCGCCGAGCCTGATTTCCACGCCGGGGATTGCGCGTCCCACGAAACCGGGCCGGAAGGCGCCGGGCGCCGGCAAGTGCGTAATCAGCGTCTCCGTAAGACCGTATCCCTCCGTCAGGTTAAGGCCCAGATTCCGGTACCAGTTGAGGATTTCCACTGGCAGCGGAGCCGCGCCGCAAGCTGCATGGCATACCGTATCCAGCCCCATCTGGCGCAGGATCTGGCGCTTGAGAAATCGCCCGGCAAGCGGAACGCGCATCAACATTGCGAGCGTGCGCTGGGGAATTTTCGCGAACACATTCTGCTGAAACTTCAACAGCAGTCTGGGAACGGACAGGAAGATTGTCGGCTGTGCGCGCCGCAGGTCGGCAACAAATGTCTCCGGGCCTTCGGCAAAAAAAATATGGGATCCCAGGAAAACCGACAATACTTCCGCGCCGACCCGCTCCACGATGTGGGCCAATGGCAGATAAGAGAGTATGCGGTCCCCAGCCGTCAACCCCAAGCGAGTCCCCAAGGTCTTCGCGTTATAGACAATCGCCGCGAAACTGTGCATCACCCCCTTGGGGACGCCTGTAGTTCCGGACGTGTAAATAATGGTGGCCAGATCTTCGGCCGGACGGGTAGGGCAACCCAAAAGCGGCGGGGTGGCCGCCACCAAATCATCCCACCGTAACCCTCCGGCTTGCGGCGCGGTCCGGAACAGGATGGTGCGCACTCCGCCGGGAATCCCGGAGGCCATCTCCTTCTCGTCGGTTGCGCCCAGAAAACAGGCTTGGGCTTCGCTGTGCTCGAGGATCTGGCGAACGGAGTCCGGTTTCAAAGAAGGATAAACCGGAACCGAAACGTGCCCGGCCATCCAGATCGCGAGGTCGGCAAGGATCCACCAGGCGCAGTTCTTAGAAAGGATGGCGATGCGGGTTCCCGGCTCCCAGTGCTGATCCTGAAGGTAAGCCGCGATGCGGCGCGCTTCGTCCAGAGCTTCCGCCCACGTCCAGTGGTACGCCTTTCCCCCAATCGGCTGCGTCAGAAAGATCCGAGCGGCACGCTCGCGTTCCCAGCGATAGACCGATTGGAGCGGGAGGTCAGACTCCGTTACGCCGTTCGCCTGCCCCTCCCGAAGAAGCCCAGCCGCGCGTTCTTCCGAGGCTTGCAATTTATCTTACCCATGGGTAAGATATCAGTTGCCGCACTGGAGTGTCAAATTCCGGTGTGCATTTATGCTTTCGCACTACAAGGCATTCGCCAGCCGCCGTCGCGACCCCGCCACGAAACGCGAGGCGGTGTTGCAAACCGCGGCACATCTCTTCCTGGAGAAGAGTTACAGTCGAACCTCCATGAATGACGTGGCGGAGCGGCTGAACATCACGAAACCTGCGTTATATCATTACTTCCGCAACAAGGAAGAGATCCTGCTCGAGTGCTATCGGCTGGGCACCACCCTCATTGAAGAAATTCTCAACGACATCGCGTCCCATTGTGGTACCGGTTTGGAAAAGGTCGAGGCCTTTGTCTATTCGTATGCCAACGTGATGACGGTGAATTTCGGGAGATGCGTGATGCGGCTCGACGAAGGCGATCTTTCGAGCGATGCCCTGGCGGACTTGCGCAATTACAAGCGTAAGATCGACCGCCGGTTGCGGTCCTTTATCCAGGAAGGGATCGAGGATGGATCAGTTGCGCCCTGCGATGCCAAGATCGCCGCGTTCTGCATCGCGGGCGCAGTCAATTGGATTTGCCAGTGGTACGAGCCGGAGGGAGCGCTTTCGGCCGAGGAGATCGCCACACAGTTCGCGCGTACGCTGACCCAGGGACTCGCGCGCAGGCCACGTAAGGAGTCATAGTCATGATCGCTGAACCCGTTTTGAAAGCTCCGGAAACATCCGCATCGAGCCGGCCATCCCCCGTGCTCATCCGCAAGGCCGCCGTGCTGGGCGCGGGAACAATGGGATCGAGGATCGCCGCACACCTCGCCAACGCGGGCGTGCCGGTGGTTTTGCTGGATCTTCCCGGTCTGGCTGCCCAGGCGCTCGAAGGACTGAAGAAAAGCAAGCCGGCGGCTTTTTACGACCCCTCGCTTGCGGGGCGCGTCACTCCCGGCAACTTCAATGATGATGTGGCCCTGCTCTCGGAATGCGACTGGGTGATCGAAGCAGTGACGGAGAATCTCACGATCAAACAGGAACTCCTGAATAAGGTGGCGCCGCATTTGAAGCCGGATGCCGTTCTGACGACCAACACCAGCGGGCTCCCGATTGCCACAATCGCGGCTACGCTTCCGGAGAACCTGCGCCGCCGGTGGTTCGGGACTCACTTCTTCAATCCACCGCGATACATGCGGCTGGTGGAAGTCATTCCCGGTCCGGAGAGCGACAGGCAGATGGTGGAAGCCATCGCCAGCTTCGCCGATTTACGGCTGGGCAAAGAAGTAGTCTTCGCGCGTGATACGCCCAACTTCATCGCCAACCGCATTGGCGTGTTCATCATGATGGAAGCGGTGCGGCTGATGCAGGTGGAAAATCTGACGGTTGAAGAGGTAGACGCGCTAACGGGCACGGCCATTGGCTGGCCGAGGACCGGCACCTTCCGGTTGGCGGATCTGGTGGGAATCGACGTACTGGCCCACGTGGCCGGGAATTTCGCACGCTCGCAGGGGCTGGAGCTTACGCTTCCACCGTTTCTCGCGGCCATGCTGGAACGCCGCTGGCTGGGCGACAAGACGAGGCAGGGTTTCTACAAAAAGGAAAAAGACACCCAGGGCAAAGAGATTCGCCTGGCGCTCGACTGGAAGACACTCGACTACCGGCTGGCGGCAAAGCCAAAGCTCGCGATTCTGGAGATGGCCGCCAACGTGGAGCAATTGCCGGAACGGCTGCGCCACCTTTTGGCCGGCAATGTCAACAAAGATAAGGCAGCGCGGTTCCACTGGAAGCTGCTCAGCGCGCTTTGGAACTACGCCGCGGACTGCCTGCCGGAAATCGCCGATGATGCCGCCAGCATTGACCGGGCGATGCGCGCCGGCTTCAATTGGGAGATGGGACCGTTCCAATTGTGGGATGCCGCCGGAGTGCCCGAGACAGTCGCGCGGATGAAAGCCGCCGGCGAACCCGTGAGCCCGCAAGCGGAGCGATTACTGGCGTCCAACGCGCAGGCCTGGTATCGCAGTGAGGGCCAAGAGTGCTTCGATCCGGCCAGCGGCGCCTACAGGCCTGTCGGCAAGGCGGAAGGCATCGCCCGGATTTCGCAGTTTCGCGCTTCCCATGGCGTGGTGCGCCACAACCCCGGAGCTTCGCTGATCGATCTCGGAGATGGCGTCGCTTGTCTGGAGTTGCATTCGATGAAGAATGCGATCGGGGAAGATGTGGTGCGCATGCTGACCGACAGCCTCCGGGCCGACGGCGAGGCGGTCCGCAACTTCTCCGCCTTCGTCATCACGGGCGATGCTGACAACTTCTCGGTAGGCGCAAATTTGATGCAACTGCTGCTGGCCGTCCAGGAAGGTGAATGGGATGAGGTGGACCTCATGGTGCGCGCGTTCCAGCGCATGACGGCTTCCATTAAATTCTGCCCGCGGCCGGTAGTGGTTGCGCCGTTCGGGTTCTGCCTGGGCGGAGGCGCGGAAATTGCGCTTCACGCGGCCCGGCGGCAGGCACACTCGGAACTGTATATGGGCCTGGTGGAATGCGGCGTGGGCCTGCTTCCGGCGGGCGGCGGATGCAAGGAGATGACGCTGGCTGCCATCCAGGCGGCGGCCGCCGTGCGCGGAAGCGCGCGCAGTGAATCGGTCGAATTGATGGAGGCCCTCCGCCGCAACTTCGAATCGATCGCCATGGCCAAGGTCTCAACCTCGGCATTGGAGGCAAGGGGCCTGGGCTATCTTTCTCCGGCCGACCGCATCAGCATGAACCGGGACCGCTTGTTGACGGACGCCAAGGAACTGGCCCGCGATATCGCCAAGGCGGGCTACAACGCGCCGCTGCCGCTCGCCGATATACCGGCTCCTGGCGAGAATCTTGTGGCTTCGCTCCGGCAAGCCGTGTATACGATGCGCCAGGGAGAGTTCATCAGCGATCACGATGCCAGGATCGCCAACCAGGTAGCACACGTGCTTTGCGGCGGCAACATCACCCCGGGCACGCTCGTTAGT
This sequence comes from Terriglobia bacterium, assembly GCA_003175985.1. Taxonomy (GTDB): domain Bacteria; phylum Acidobacteriota; class Terriglobia; order Bryobacterales; family Bryobacteraceae; genus PSRJ01. The sequence goes on along the minus strand of PSRJ01000014.1, from coordinate 6,425 downwards.
GAGCAGTACCTTTTGGATCTGGAGCGCGAGGGATTCCTTTCGCTCTGCGGAGAGAAGAAAACTCAGGAGCGGGTTGCCTTCACGTTGAAGACGGGCAAACCGCTCAGGAATTAGAAACGGTTGGAGAACTCATATGAGAGAAGCAGTCATCGTGAGCGCGGTTCGCACCGCCGTGGGCAAGGCGCCGAAGGGAACTTTGCGCGCGACTCGTCCGGACGATCTCGGCGCGATTGCCATTCAGGGCGCTCTGGAGCGCGTACCCGCCCTCGATAAGAAGGAGGTCGAGGACGTGATTATCGGCTGCGCCATGCCGGAAGCAGAGCAGGGGCAGAACGTGGCACGCGTCTGTTCTTTGCGCGCAGGCTTGCCGATTGAGTCCGCGGCCATGACTATCAACCGGTATTGTGCTTCGGGTCTGCAATCGATCGCGATTGCGGCCGAGCGCATCCGCGGCGGCGGAGCCGAGGTGATCGTAGCGGGCGGAACCGAATCGATGTCGATGATTCCTTTCGGCGGCAACAAGATCTCCATCAATCCCTGGCTTCAGGAGCATTATCCGGGCTCGTACCTGACCATGGGCCTGACGGCGGAACGGCTGGCGCAACGCTACGGCATTTCCCGCGAGGAAGCCGACCAGTTTGCCTTGTGCAGTCACCAGAAGGCATTAGCCGCGCAGGCCGCGGGAAAATTTGCAGACGAAATTGTGCCGGTTCCGGTGACGTTCCGGACACCCGATGGAAAATCGAAAACCAAAACCACTGAAATCACGTTCCAAGCCGATGAAGGCCCTCGCGCTGACACTTCGCTGGATGCTCTGTTGAAGCTCAAGCCGGTATTTCACGCCAAAGGCACGGTGACTGCCGGTAATTCTTCGCAAACTTCGGACGGAGCGGCGGCTGCCGTGGTCATGTCGGACGAACGCGCCAGGTCGTTGGGTCTCAAACCGCTCGCGCGTTTCGTAGCGTTCGCCTATGCGGGGTGCCTCCCTGAAGAGATGGGGATCGGGCCCGTGTATGCCGTTCCGAAGGCTTTGAAACTGGCCGGACTCAGGCTGGACCAGATCGAAGTCGTCGAACTGAATGAGGCCTTCGCCGTGCAGGCGCTCGCTGTGATCAAAAACCTGGGACTGGATATGTCTCGCGTGAATCTAAACGGCGGCGCGATTGCGTTGGGCCACCCCTTAGGCTGCACTGGCGCTAAACTGACTGCAACCGTGCTCCGGGAAATGCAGCGGCGGCGCGCCAAATATGGGTTAGTGACGATGTGTGTCGGCGGCGGAATGGGTGCGGCGGGAATTTTTGAGAATCTGAATTGATGCCGATCGGGAGGGAATAACAATGGCTGCGACGAAAACACAATTGCTGGCGAAGGCCGCCAAAGGCGGCAGTTTTCTTACCGAGGAGCGCCAGCCGGACGAGATATTTACTCCGGAGGATTTCTCCGAAGAACACCGGCAGATCGCCAAAACGGCGAGCGAGTTCACCGTCAACGAGGTCGTGCCCCTGGCCGATCAGATCGAAGCCAAGAATTTCGAGGTGACCCGAACTCTGCTGCGAAAGGCCGGCGGACTGGGCCTAATGGCCGTGGATGTTCCCGAGGCCTACGGAGGCCTCGAAATGGACAAGGTGACTTCGGCCATCATCGCCGAATCGATCACCAAGCTGGCCAGCTTTTCGGTGGCCTTTACCGGACACGTGGGAATCGGCACGCTGCCCCTCGTCTGGTACGGCACGGAAGCCCAGAAGCGTAAGTACCTGCCGAAACTCGCGACCGGCGAGTGGATCGGCGCTTACGCGTTATCGGAATCTTCGTCCGGCTCCGATGCCATGAATTGCCGCACGCGCGCCGTGCTCTCCCCTGATGGTAGCCACTACATTCTCAACGGCGAAAAGATGTGGATCACCAACAGCGGGTTTGCCGACCTGTTTACGGTGTTCGCCAAGATCGACGGTGAAAAGGTTTCCGCCTTTCTTGTGGAACGCAACACGCCAGGCTTCTCCGTAGGCCCCGAAGAACACAAACTCGGCATCCGCGGCTCCTCTACCTGCCCTCTGATCCTGGCGGATTGCAAGGTGCCCGTGGAGAACCTTCTCGGCGAACCGGGCAAGGGTCATCACATCGCATTCAACATTCTCAACATCGGGCGCTTCAAGCTGGGCGCGGCCTGCGTCGGCGGCGCGCGCAACGGCTTGCAGGAAGCGATCGCATACGCGAAGGAGCGCAAAGCCTTTGGCAAATCCATTGCGGAGTTCGGATTGATCCAGGAGAAGCTCGCCGAGTGCGCCACGGGAATCTACGCCGGCGAATCGATGGTGTACCGCACGATCGGTATGATCGATGCCGCGCTGGCCGACGTGGATACCGCGGGCCCCGAAGCTTCCCGCGAAATCCAGAAGCGGATCGAAGAGTACGCCGTCGAATGCTCCATTCTCAAGGTGTGGGGCTCCGAGATGCTCGATATGGCGGTGGATCACGTCCTCCAGATCTTCGGCGGGTATGGCTACGTGGAAGAATATCCCGCGGAAAGAGCGTATCGGGATTCGCGAATCAACCGCATCTTCGAGGGCACCAACGAAATCAACCGGCTGATCATCACCGGCTGGCTCATGAAGCGCGCCCTGGCGGGCCAGTTGCCCCTGTTGCCGGCCATCAAGAAGCTCATGGACGAAGTCATGTCGGGACCTGTGGCGGCGGAAGACCACGAAGGCCCACTGGCGGCCGAGCGCCACTTGCTGGCCAACGCAAAAAGGCTCACCCTGTTTGCCGCGGGCGCCGCCTCGCAAAAATACCTGCAGGCTCTGGCCGACCAGCAGGAGTTAATGGGCGCTCTGGCCGATTGCATCATGGAGGTCTATGCGTTGGAGTCGTGCATCCTGCGCGCGGAGAAATTGGGAGCCAACAAGCAGGCCATCGCCATGACGCAATATTATGCGGCCAACGCTGTGGAACGGGTGGAGCAGGCGTCGCGCAAAGTAATCGCGGCGGTAGCCGACGGAGACATGCTGCGGACGCAGATGGCCATCCTGCGGCGGCTCTCGAAACACGAGCCATCGAACACGGTTGCGCTCGGACGCCGGATTGCCTCTCACGTCCTGGCCGCCGGCCGCTACGCGCTGTGAACCATGAAGTCCTGAACCAGGCCGAAGTTGACCGGCGCACTGCCGACGACGCAGGCCGCCGGCTCGTGGAACAACTGGCATTGGCGCTTCAAGCCTCGTTGCTGGTCCGCTTCAGCCCCGCTGCCGTCAGCGATGCCTTTTGTGTCTCGCGATTGGGCCGGGGCGGCGGATACGCGTTCGGCACACTACCCCCTAGGGCAGACATAACCGCTATTCTCGCAGCCGAGATGACGGCCGTCTGAGCGCCTACGACCCGCCGGAAGCGCTGGAACTAGACAGCCATATAAGCGCTTCGTCGAAATCGGTAAAGATCTCCATTACCAACCCGGCGATCTCGTGATGAGTAGCCGCCATTCGCGCCATGCCGACTTGATTCAGGTCGGGCCGGATCACGATGGCGCAACGGCCCGCAAGACCCCGGCTTTGGAGCGATGCCACCCACCTGGCCCGCTGGCGAAAATCGTCCGATGTCCGGTGGGCATGTGTTTCGCGAGCGTCAACGAGAAGCGCGGTGCCTGGCAGGAACTGCGGATCTGCCATGGCTTTGTTTACCGCATGGACCGGCTCCTCGAACGCATAATCCCCGGTGAGAGTTACGACTAATATGTGATCCCGGATTTCCCAGGTGACTGGCATGACCGTCTCCAGCCTCCGTTCAAGTTATACACCAACAACTGACAAATCAGCCCTTTTTTAATCCTCTCGGATTTTTACTAGTACGGCTAACAGCAGCCCTAACCCGCTGAGCGCGGCACCCAGATACAAAGAGGCAGGGCGGTAGCGGAATTCAATCCGATGGCGGCCTGCGGGAACGGCGACGGCGCGCAAGACTCCTTCTGATTCGTGAATCGGCTCTCGCCTTCCATCCACCCAGGTGCGCCATCCGGAATCCACTGGGTCGCCCGTGATCACCTGGCCTTCACAGTGCATTTCCGCGTCGATGACAAAACGGTCCGGCGTCCGCTCGCGGATTCCGGCCTCTCCGCACGTCGCGCGCAGCGGCTGTGCGATGGTTGGGTCGCGGAAGACCTTCAGTCCGCTGTGCGATTCGAAGACCGGCGCTTGCCGCGAAACCGCGGGTAGTCGTCCCACCCTGTACTGGACGCCGAACAGGCGCCGCGCCGAATCGTGTCCCACTAATTGGAAAGTCTTCTCGGGCATAGAGGCGACGTATCCGCCAAAATGTTCGATGCCGAACCAGTCGCCGAAGTTATAGGGAATCGCGTTCTCATCCACCTCTACACGGAACCAACCCGGCTGGGCTTTGAGGAACGCGGCAATATCCTCATGGTCGTGTATGGGCGGCAAGCCATCGATCCGTCCGAGGTGCGGCGCGGCCGCTACGGCCTCCACAAAAAAGAGGGCCAATGCCGGGTACGGCAGCCACCGCGATTTGCCGATACCCAAAGCCGCCAATGCCGCGATTCCCGTCTGCGCCAGCACGATCGCCATCGCCGGGCTGCGCGCCTTTTCAACAAACGGAATCAACGAATACAACGCGCGGTAGACCGGAGTATGGCTTCCGAGCGCGATGAGCAACCCGCCACCGGCAAATGCAGCCAGCAGTTTTCCGTTGCGCGTGGGCCGGACCACAGCCGCGGCCGCCAGGAGGAGGACCGCCACACCCATGTAGGGATTGACCGGCAGGCCTTCCCACATGCCCGGAATGGCCATGGCCGCAACTCCGCGCGGCGGCAAAGAATATTGCGCGTGCACCGCGAAGGGCACCTTATCCTGCCACCGCAGCGGATCCACCGGGCCCGCCCAGCGCACGGCCTGCCGCGCATATTCCAGGGCGGGCAATGTTTGAAAGGCGCTGACCAGGAAACAGGTAACCCAGAACAAGAAAACACTGATCCAGGCTTTACTCCGCACCAGCCACCAAGCCCAGAAGCCACCTGCGAGCAGCGCCGTATAGATCGGAATGTTGTGGTGACCGGACAAAAACGCCATACCCAAAGCCACTCCGGCGAACGCCGCGCTACTCCTGGGCCTCTGCCCGCGAAAGACCCGCAGCAGAAAAAGAAGCACAAGGGGCACCCAAATCGCGCTCATCAGCATCTGCGGCCAATCCGTGTGGCCCACATACCCGGTGAGCGCGAAGCTGCACCCACCCAGCAGCGATGCCATGCGGCCGGCGCCCAGGTCACGGCAGAGTGCGTAGCTGAACACCGCACCCAGCCAATGAATCAGCACCCAATACCAATGCAGTGCCGCGAGAGGAATGTGTCCATTTTGCAGCGGCCAGGCAAACAGAAACCAGTTCCACGGATTCGCTACGCCCGGCTGCACCTGGCCGAGCAGCGACTGGCCGCCCCACAAATACGGGTCCCAGGCCGGAAACCGGCCCGCGTGAAATTCCCGCGCCTCGAAATCGAGCCACGGGCGCACCTGGTACGCCATGTCGGGGCTGGCCAGCCACGTGTACTGGCCGGAAAGCGTCAGCCGCCAGTAAAATGCCGCCGTGATCGCAAGAAGACCGAGGAGAGCCGCTGGAGTCTGCCAACGCACGTCGAGCTTCGATTATATCGATCGCATGCTATTCTGATTAGTAATTTCCTGAAGTCGTCTATGCGCGCATACCGCTATCAAACACCCCACGGTATCGCTGTCACGCGCACGGCCTCGAAGGTCAATTTCCGGCGAGGGCTGAAGCACCTGCTGCGTGATCTCGACCGGCACCGCGGGATTTACTTGTCCTCTGGATACGAGTATCCCGGCAGGTATTCACGCTGGGACATCGCCTCCACCTGTCCGCCGCTCGAGATCGTCTCCTACGATCGCGAAGTGCAATTCCGCCCGCTCAACGAACGCGGCCGGAAGATCCTCGAAATCTTCAAGCCGGTGCTGGGCGCTCATCCCCAGTGGGAAGAATTCGAGTTCCAGCCGCAGCTCATGCGCGGACGGCTGAAGCCGCTTCCGGAACTATTTCCCGAAGAAGAGCGCAGCAAACAGCCTTCGGCGTTCTCGCTGTTCCGCGCCCTGATCGAGGAATTCCGCGGAGAAGAAGATTCCCGCCTGGGCCTGGTGGGAGCGTTCGGATACGACTTGCTCTTCCAGTTCGAGCCCATCGAAAAGAAACTTCCGCGAAGCGGGCACAAAGATCTGCACCTGTTCCTCTGTGACGATATCTGGTTCATGGACCGCAAGAAGGAGCAGATCGAGCGATTTCAGTACGACTTCGCCCTCGAGGAGATCTCGACGGCAGGTCTCAAGCGGGAGGGCGAAACGGTTCGGCGGCCCGCAAAACAGGCGGCTGGACCGATTGTGTCCGATCACACTCCCGAAGAGTACATGGCCAAAGTG
>PSRJ01000191.1 GCA_003175985.1 Terriglobia bacterium | reverse complement strand
TCGGCGAGCGGGTCATCTCCACGCAGCGCCCGCGCAATACGGGCTGCGTCCAGACCATAACGCCGGCATTCGCGCTCCACGGCCATTTTCCAGGAAGCCTGCTCGGATTCGGGCACTTCCGCCAGACTGATGACAATTGCGCCCGCGATCATCAGCAGCGAGCCGCCGGTTATGAGGAGCCGCGAGGCGCTGCTCTTGGCCGCCAATTCTCCAAATACCATAGCGCCCCAGGCCAGACCCCAAAGCTGATTGGTGTTGGAAAGCGGGATGCCCCGGCCAATTCCGATATATTTCGCGGCGTACTGTTGAAACAGGTCGCCGATCACCCAGCAGAAGCCCCCCAGAAAGAGCCAGAACAGGGCCGGTTGCGCGCGATCTAGTTCGTTGAGCAATCGCGCGGAGCCTTCGAAGGCCAGCGCTAACGCCAGTACGGTGCCCAACTCGCCAAACGTGAACACGGTGACGAAGGAGAGCGGATTCATGCCGCTCAGATACGCTTTCCGGTACGGAATGTACATGGTCCCCCACAGCAGGCCCGCGCCGATGGCCGCGAGGATCCCGGCGGTGGGCCTGCCGGATGCCGTGGCCCCGCTCGTCGTGGCATACGCCAGCAGGCAGGCGCCCGCAACGGTCGCCGCAGCTCCCGCCAGAACCTTGCCGCCTTCCCACCTGCTTGCCCCGCGCAGTTCCCGGAATAACAGCCAGCCCCAGAACAGCCCCACAAGGCTATTCGTGTTCCACAGGGGAAAAGCGATCGCAAGACCGACGTCGCGGATCGCGAAAACGGTCAGCGTGTTCGCCACCGCCCACAGCATACCGGCCAGAATCGCCCACACGATGAGATGCGACTTTTCGCGCAGGTCGCGCGCAATATATCCGGTGCCCTTCAGAATCGTGGGGAGTGTCCAGCGCGCCACAAAGACACCGCTCACCATTCCCAGCGAGATGAGAAATGGAGAGAAACCCACGGTTACCAGCTTCGTGGGCGCTTCGGCGGCACCCAGCCAGGCGCCGGCGCTTAGACCACAAGCTACCCCAAGCAGGTGAAGAGAGGAATCCGATCGCTTCATCTTAAGAAAAGCAAAAGCCCCGCGCCGAATACCAGGACGCAAACGGGAATCCAGAAGTGCGCGTCGGTGAGGATTGGCTTCACTGGGAGACCGCCATATTATACGCTGGAGGCTTGCTCAATTGTCATGGAACATAAACATGCGGTTGCGATAATCGCCGAGAGGTTGGTATGACGAACAGCTCGAAACGAATCCTTGTAGCGGTGTGTTTGTTGATTCCGGCGGTGCTCTTCGCCCAGTTTGAGACCGCCGAGGTCCTCGGGACCGTGCGCGACAACTCCGGTGGAGTTGTCCCCAAAGCGAATGTCACGCTTCTCAACCAGGAGACGGGCATTCAGGCCAAAACTTCGACCGACGAAAACGGCAACTACGATTTCTTCAACGTGCACATCGGCCGCTATACCGTCACGGTGGAAGCGGCGGGATTCACTAAGTTCTCGACAATCGATGTGACAGTCAACGTGAATGCCCGCCAGCGTGTGGACGTCGCCCTGCAGGTCGGCGCGGTGACCGAGACAGTGGAAGTCACAGGCGTTGCCGCCATCCTGCAAACCGATTCCAGCGAGCATGCTCAGGTGATCAATACGCAACAAATCGTGGAGCTGCCCCTCAACGGCCGCAGCTATGCCGATTTGGCGCTGCTCTCCACCAACGTGCACCGCTCGCCCATGTCGGTGCTGTTTGCCGCCAACGGTACTCCGCGCGAGGGCGCTGTCAACGTCAACGGCATGCGCAGCACATACAACAATTTCTTGCTGGATGGCCTCGATAACAATGCCTATTCGCCGAGTAACCAGGGGTACTCGAGCCAGGTAGTGCAGGCCTCTCCCGATGCGCTATCGGAGTTCAAAGTTCTGACCAGCAACTTCAGCGCGGAATACGGGCGCGTGGGCGGAGGCGTGATCAATGCGGCATTGCGTTCGGGCACCAACCAGTTTCATGGTTCGGCCGGCGAGTTCCTGCGTAATACGGATCTCAACGCAGTCGGTTTCTTCCCGCCCGCCGGGGGCGTGAAGCCCACGCTCCACAGGAATCAGTTCGGTGTGAGCATCGGCGGCCCGGTCATCAAGAACAAGTTATTCTTCTTTGGGGATTATGAAGGCTTTCGCCAAATCCAGCGCTACGCCAATTTCGATTCGCTTCCCAGCTTGAGCGACCGCGGCGGGGCTCTCCCGGTGGCTGTAGTCAATCCGCTGACCGGCACCGTCTACCCTGCTAACACGCCTATTCCCATCTCACAGCTCAATCCGTTTGCGGCGAAAGTCTTGAACGACTTGCCGGCCTTGAATGGCCCCGGCCGTTCCAACAACTTCGAAGCATTGCTGCTCGTGCGCGACTACAGCGACAAATACGACGCCAAGCTCGATTACCAGATCAACGACCGGATGACGTCGTTCGTGCGGTTCAGCCAGCGCAAAGACCTGCCGTATTTTGCCCCCGATATCCCCGGCCCTTCCGGTGGCGGCGGGAATGGCCACATCCACGCTATCCAGCAGCAGGCGGCCATTGGCTACACTTGGTCGGTGACGCCGTCGCAGTTGTTTGAGGCGCGCTTCGGCTTCACGCACGTGCTCGCCGGCAAAGTTCCTCCATATCTCGGCGGCTCGAGTATGCAGGACCTCTACGGAATTCCGGGACTGCCCACTACGCCCAGCCTGACGGGTGGCTTGAATACGCAATCGGTCACCGGGTTCAACGCGTTCGGCCGGCAGGGCACCAACCCCCAGTTCCAGAATCCGACTTCCTTCAATCCCAAATTCAGTTACTCCTGGCTCAAGGGTCGTCACTCGCTGAAAACCGGCTACGAGTTCGTGGCCATACGGACGGAGGTTCTGGACGTCAACCCGCTCTATGGCTCGGACACCTATGGAGGCCAGTTCAGCAAACCGACCTGCGCGCAATTGGGTCAGGCGGCCGGTTGCACCATCGCCAACGATGCCACCAGCTATAACCTTGCCGATTTCATCTTCGGTCTGCCGAATACGATCCAGCTCAGCAACAACCTGGTCACCAACACCCGCCAACACATTCACTCGCTCTACGTTCAGGATGATTTCCGCGTGACACCAAAGCTCACGGTGAACCTCGGCCTGCGCTGGGAGTTCGCGACGCCGCTCTGGGATCGCGACAATTACTGGTCGAACTTCGATCCCGCGGCCAACAAGCTGATCCAGGCAAGCAATGGGAGCTTGTATAACCGGACGCTGGTCCATCCCGATTACAAGGATTTCGGCCCGCGGCTGGGCTTCGCCTATACCGTTAGGCCCAAAACGGTGATTCGCGGCGGCTATGGGATCAGCTATTCGTTCTTCAACCGGCCCGGCAGCGCGCAGGAAGGCATCAATTCGCCGGCGGCGATCTTCGGCATCATCAGCCAATCGATTCCTGCGGGCGGTCCCGTGCCCTCCACCTTCCTCACCACGCAGAAGAGTTTTACCACGGGCATCAGCAATACCGCGAATTTCAATCCCATTACATCCAACATCGATTACATCCCTGCCGATACCCGCTGGCCGTATACGCAGAGCTGGCTCGTTTCCGTCCAGCAGCAGCTCACGAAGAACACTGTTTTGGAAGTGGCCTACAATGGCAACCATAGCCTGCGGCTGCCGATCATCGGCGATTACAACCAGGCGGCTCCCAATCAGCCGGGGCAGACGCTGGGGGTGCAGGCGCGGCGGCCCATCCAGAGCTTCGGCCCTATCACCTGGCTCGATCCGGCCGGCTCCAATAACTACAACGGCCTGTCCGCGCGGCTGGAGCATCGCTTCAGCGCCGGCCTCTACTTCCTGAATTCGTTTACCTGGTCCAAGGCTCTGGGCGATTCCGAGCAGGCCCTGGAGTCGTTTCCGGGTTACAGCGTGGCGAATCCGCAGAACATCCACAATCTGGCGGCCGAGAAAGCGCCGACTAGTTTCGACGTGACGTTTGTGAATGTCACCAGCGTGGTGTACGAACTTCCGGTTGGAAAAGGCCGCAAATTCGGCGCCAGGTGGAACCCCGTAGTCGATACCGTACTCGGCGGATGGGAACTGAACGCGATCAACACGGCCAACACCGGCAACCCGATCAACGTCTTTTATGCCCCTTCGGCCGCCAATGACGTCACCGGCCTCACGCAGGATTGGCGTGGCCAGGCTTTCCTGCGGCCAAACGTTTCCGGCAGCGGAATCGACCAAAGCAAGGCGGCCATGATCAATACCTACTTTGCCGGCTACACGTTCACCACACCGGCCGCCAGCGCTCCATTCGGTAGCCTGGGCCGGAATGCATTCCGCGCCCCCGGCCTGGTGCAATGGGATCTGGGCGTCAACAAGCGCTTCCGGATTACGGAACGGTTTGCGCTGCAATTCCGCTCGGAGTTTTTCAACGTCCTCAACCACACCAACTTCGGGCTGCCCAATCAGACCAGCACCAGTGCGGCGTTCGGCACCATTCGTACGACGTATCCCGCGCGCCAGGTGCAGTTCGCGTTGAAACTGGTCTTTTGACCCGTTCGGAAATGTATCGCCGGCTGCGCGCCCAGCCGCCGCCATGGGACATGATCGTGGTGGGCGGCGGGGCCACCGGCGTGGGCGTTGCCATCGATGCCGCCTCTCGCGGCTACGCCGTCCTGTTACTGGAACAGAGCGACTTCGGCAAAGGCACATCCAGCCGCAGCACCAAGCTGGTTCATGGCGGTGTTCGCTACCTGGAGCAGGGCAACGTTTCCCTCGTAATGGAGGCGCTGAAGGAACGGGGACTGCTGCTCCGCAACGCGCCCCACCTGGTGCGAAACCTCGGATTCGTGGTCCCCAACTACGACTGGTGGGAAGCCCCCTTTTACGGAATCGGCCTGAAGCTGTATAACCTGCTCGCGGGCAAGTATGGATTCGGTCCTTCTCGAATTCTCTCGCGGGAAGAGACGCTCGAGCGCTTGCCGACCATTCGCACGGAAGGCCTGCGCGGCGGCGTCATCTATTTCGACGGGCAGTTCGACGACTCGCGCCTCCTGATCAACCTGGTCGCTACCGCATTTGAGCAGGGCGCCGTGCTGCTGAATTATGCGCCGGTAAGCGGCTTGACCAAAGATCCCGAAGGTTTCGTCGATGGCGTCTTGTTTCGGGACCTGGAGACTGGCGAAGAAATGCACGCGCGTGGCAAAGTCGTGATCAACGCCACCGGAGCGTTCAGTGACGAGGTGCGGCGTATGGCGGACGCTTCCATAAAGCCGATGATCGCCCCCAGCCAGGGAATTCATCTCGTGTTCGACTCCTCATTCCTGCCTGGCGATAGCGCGATCATGGTCCCGCACACCAGCGATGGCCGCGTGATGTTCGCCATCCCTTGGCATGGGCACACACTGGTGGGCACTACGGACACTCCAGTTTCGTCGCCAAAGCTGGAGCCTGTCGCCATGGAACAGGAGATTGAGTTTGTTCTGGCAACGGCCTCGCTATACCTGGCGCGCAAACCCACACGAGCGGACGTTCTGAGCGTTTTCGCGGGCATCCGCCCCCTGGTGCGATCCGGTGAAGCGGGCAACACGGCCGCGCTCTCCCGGGACCACACAATTCGCATCGAGAACTCAGGAATGATTACAATCAGCGGCGGTAAATGGACAACTTACCGGCGCATGGCGGAGGATTGCGTAAATCATGCCGCCACCCTGGCACGCTTACCCGATCGGCCCTGCGTAACGGACAATCTGAAAATCCACGGCTTCGATCCCAGTGCGGAGAAGGCCGCCGCACTCCGGGTGTATGGCTCAGATGCGCAGGGCGTCCGAGAGCTGATAGCGGCGGATGCGGAATTAGGTGAACCACTCCATCCCGCGCTGCCATACACGGGCGCCGAAGTGGTCTGGGCGGCACGCAAGGAATTGGCGCGCACCGTGGATGACGTTCTGGCTCGCCGCACGCGAGCGCTCTTTCTTAATGCGAAAGCCGCTGTGGAAATGGCCCCACAAGTGGCGAACCTGCTAGCAGGAGAATTGCAGCAGGACAACCGCTGGAAGGACTCGCAACTCCAGTCCTTCTCCGGGATAGCCAGGCATTACCTGCCCGCGCTGGAATGACCGCGCGCGAATTCTCGGGCAAAAAGGAGTTACATTTTCTGGCGTCTGACGTCTAAGGCGTGAGGAGGAACCAGTGTATGAGACTCTTGCGCGTATTCGTGTGCCTGTTGGGGATGGCTGCCGCCATGCTCCCCTCTTTGCATGGGCAAACGCCGGACCAGGCGATCAAAAACAACTTCGATTCCGTCCATCGCAGGCTGCTCGACATGGCGAAGGATTTCCCCGCTGACAAGTACAGCTTCCGCTTGAAACCCGAGATGCGTTCCTTTGGGGAGGTCCTGGTACATGTGACTTCCGGGGTGGTTTATGCCGCGAAGGCGGGTCGCGGGGAAAAGGTGAAGTGGGATGAGCTGAACCCCAAAGACTTCGCGAATAAGACAGCGATTGTGGCGCTTATGGAGCGCTCGATCGCGGACGCCGATAAGTCCATGACGGCCCTACCCGCAGCCTCGTTCACCAAGACCGTGGAACCGTGGCTGGACGTGCTGGAGCACTCCGCGGAGCACTACGGCCTGCTGGTCGCCTATTTTCGCGCCAACGGCATCGTTCCGCCGGAATCGCGGCCCAAGAAGTGACTCACGCGCCAACCCAAGCGGCACCCGCGGCTTACTGACTCTGGAAGAAGACACCGCTAATCACCGCGTTCGCGCCCGCTGTCCGGGTGACGCGGAATGTCACGTGGCCGTTGATGTTCCACACCAGATACTGGCCATTATTGAATGCGGCGGCGCCCCGGCTGTCGAGTACGTTGCCGGCAGCGTCCAGCACGTCGATGGTCTGGGCGCGGGCCGTTGAGTCCCAGTCCAGGCAGTAGAGCGCGACCTGGTGCGTATTGCCGTCCGCCACGTTGACGTCTATCGTAAAACTGGTGGCGCCATACCACGTTGCCGCCACGCGGTCGCTGGCCGCACCCTTTTGCAGAGCGCGAACGTCGTTGGTAGACGCAGCCCACGTCCAGAAAAGCTGACCGGCCGCAGCGACGGCGGCATAAGCCGGATATGACGCCACGTCCCCGAGCACGTTGAACCCATCCGCGCCGTAAACTCCTCGCCAGCTACCCATGGTGGTGGAATCCGTCTTGACAAAAGCTGCCGCGCCGGCGGCCGTGGGCCCGCCGAAAAACAGACCGCTGACCACTGCGTTTATGCCCGCCGTCCGGGTAATCCGGAAGATTACGTGCCCGCTGATGGTCCATGACAAATACTGGCCATTGGTGAAAGCTGCGACATTCCGGCTATCCAGCACGTTGCCGGATCCATCCATGACATCGATGGTTTGCGCCCGCCCTGCGCCGTCCCAATCCAGACAGTACACGGCCACCTGGTGCGCTTTTCCGTCGCTGAGATTTATGTCGATGGTGAAGCTGGTACCTGCATACCACGCCGCCGCCGCACGATCCGTGCCGGCTGCCTTTTGCAGGGCGCGTATGTCATTCGTAGAGCTGGTCCATGTCCAGAAGAGCTGGCCCCCCGGAACGACGCTGGCATATGCAGGGTATGAGGCCGTGTCCCCGAGCACATTGTAGCCCTCCGCTCCATAGGCGGTCTTCCAGTTGCCCATTGTGGCGGCATCCATTTTTATGAATGTGGCGGCGCCGGAGCTGGTCCCAATCACCGTAACTGTGGCGGTCAAAGTTGACCCTGCGTAAGTGGCTGTGATCGTGATGTTGCCGCCGGGAGCCGTAGGGCTCGTGGTCGCATATCCATTCCCATAGATCGATCCGGCAGGCACGCTGATCGTTGCCGGGACTGAAAGCGAGCCTGGATCGCTGCTGACAAGCTGCACCGTGGCGCCGCCCTGCGGGGCGGGACTGGCCAGAAAGACGCCAAGCGACGTGCCCTGCCCGGGGTTCACGATTGCGGGAGACACATTGAGACTCGCGAGCGCCGGAACCACCGATAAGCTGAATCCCACGGTGGCTCCGCCATAGCTGCCTGTGATGTTCGCGGTCGTGGCTGTGGTTACAATCCTGGTCGAGATCGTGAACGTGGCCATGACGGCGCCGGCCGGTACTGTAACGCTCGGCGGTGGGATGGCCGCATTTGGGTTATCCGTGGCCAAGGTCACGACTGCGCCTCCGGCCGGCGCCTGACCGTTCAAAACGACCGTGGCCGTAATCGGCAACCCGGCGCTTGCTGTGGTCGTCGAGGGCACAAGACTGGCCAGCAACGGATCGATCACCAGCGTGTTGCGAAGCGTAAGACTCGGGCTACTCGCCGTAATCACAGGCGTCTGTGACGCTGTAACCGCGGTAGTCGTCGCGTTAAACGTGGCGGTCGTCGCACCGCCGGGAACGGTAACACTTGTTGGGATCGTTGCAGCCGAGCCGGCCGTCCCCGTGAGCGTAAATATGAGGCCTCCAGCCGGCGCCGGCGCGCTCAGTCGAATCGTCGCCGTCGACCTCTTGCCGCCCACCAGCTCGCGCGGAGAAAGTTGGAACGAGTTCACCGGCTGCGGTGGCTGAAAAGGTGGCTTGCCGGAAGGAAAAGGCCGGTACAACGGATCGCCCACATTCAGCACCTCCCACTTCAGCCAGCGCGTATTGCGCAGGAAGGCGTCGCCTACGCTCGCGCCTTCCAGCAGGTTTCGAAAGGTTCCGCCCGGCCTCACCAGACCGTCGAGGTATGGTTCGTCCACCGACCCGCTGGTGACGGCAATCCCTCTGGCGAGCGCGTTGGGTACCCATGAGGAACCGCTACGCAGGGTTAGCGCCGATGCGCTGTCCAAATGCCATCCGACCGAGCCGGCCTGCCACTGAAATGCATCGTTGTAATTGTTATACGAATACCACCCGCTATAGAACGCGGTATTCGGGCAGGTGAGCGGCGCAGGAGCAGTGCCGAACTCGGCGCCATTGACGTCCTCCACGACTGCGATCCCTGCCAGCCCCAGCAAGTTGGCGGCTTGGTGCAAGTCCCAGTCGCCTGCAAGGTAACTGGCGTCGGGCGCTTGCGTAACATCGCCCGAGCGGCCGTCCAGGCAGGCTTGCCCCACGGCACCACCCTTGCTTTCTGCGTAAATCGCCTGGTCCACCAAAGCGGAAGCGATGGCTGCGCTGGGCCCATCCAGACGCCACACCGAATAGATCAGCAGCGACTGTGGAAGAGCCCGATACGCCGAAAACGCTTGAAAGGCTGCGTATACGTTACCCTGGCTCTGCGAGTCCGCGTAATACGGCTGCAATGCCGTAGGAGACACCAGAAATGGCTGGTTCGCGTACTGATTCCAAATGTCGGCAACGTACGAATCGAGCGACGAAGTGCCGCTGGGCCCGGCGGCGATCGTGAACGGCGTCAGATACGAGAGAACAATGTAAAGAATGCGAGTTGTCCCTACCGTCTGCAAGCAGTTTTGAATCGGAGTCTGCACATAGGTGGTGTAGTCGCTCAGAGCCAGCCGGTCGGTCGATGGCGGCGCAATGGCACAGAGGTTCGACGAGGGAATGTTGCGCTGCGCCAAATAGTGGTTGGCCACGTTCAACGAGTCTGGCTGTTGCGAGTTGTAGACGACGAGGACTTCGGGATGCGCGGTTTGGGCCCTGCCGATGTCCGGGTTCAGAAGGGAGATCAGTAGTAGACCGAAGTACGAAATACGCAGTAACATACCAGGACAGGTCGGACTCCTGAAGAGGCCTGATGAAAAACGGCCGAAGTTAGATCATAGCCCGGAGAGGATCATTCGTCCAGCCAATCGAATGACCGTGTCACGGCTTTTTTCCAGAAACTGTAAAGCTGATCGCGGCGTGCCGCGCTCATCGAGGGTCTCCACGTGCGGCTCACAGACCAGCGCGAACGTAACTCGTCTACGCTCTCATAGAAGCCCGTGGCTAAGCCGGCGGCATACGCGGCACCCAGCGCCGTGGTTTCCTTTACCGCGGGCCGCACCACCTCCCGGTCCAGGATGTCCGCCTGGAATTGCATGAGGAGCTCGTTTTCGACCATGCCGCCATCGGTTCGCAAGGCGCGCAGCCGGATACCCGCGTCTTCCTCCATGGCCTCTACCACCTCGCGTGTCTGGAATGCCGTCGCTTCCAGCACCGCTCGCGCCAGGTGTCCTTTGTTGGTGTACCGCGTCAGGCCGGCGATTACTCCACGTGCATTGTGCTTCCAGTAGGGCGCATACAATCCGGAAAACGCCGGGACGAAATAGATTCCTCCGTTGTCTTCCACGGTGCGGGCCAGAGCCTCGATCTCGGCGCTCGCACGGATCATTCCGAAGTTGTCCCGAAGCCATTGCACCAGGGCGCCAGTAATGGCAACGCTGCCTTCGAGCGCGTAGTTCGCGGGCTGCTCCTTCCACCGGAACGCCACGGTCGTAAGCAGGCCGCACCGGGAGGAGACGATCTCGCGGCCCGTATTGAGCAAGAGAAAACATCCCGTGCCATAGGTGTTCTTAGCCTCTCCGGCTTCAAAACATGCCTGTCCCGCCAGAGCCGCCTGCTGGTCGCCCAGGATGCCGGCGATGGGCACACCTTTCGCGCAATCGGCTGCGACAATGCCGTACACCTCCGCGCTGGAACGGATGCGGGGCAGCATTGCCCGAGGGATATCGAAAGCCGCCAGCAGTTCCTCGTCCCAATCGAGCGTTTCGAGATCCATCAACTGCGTCCGGCTGGCATTGGTACAGTCCGTGATGTGCAGTCCGCCGGTGAGGTGCCAAACGAGAAACGTGTCGATCGTGCCGAAAAGGACATCTCCTGACTCGGCGCGGCTCCGAACTTCAGGAACATTGTCCAGCAGCCAGCGGATCTTCAGGCTCGAGAAGTATGTGGATAGCGGAAGGCCGGTCTTCGCCCGGAAGCGGTCCGCACCTCCTTCGCGCGAAAATTCGCTGACCGCGTCTCCCACCCGGGTATCCTGCCAGACCAGGGCATGATGAACGGGACGGCCCGTCTTGCGGTCCCAGAGCACCGTGGTTTCGCGCTGGTTCGTGACCCCGATAGCCGCCAGATCTTGCGGACCCAATCCGGCGCTTTCGAGTGCTTCGCTGATGACCTGCCGTGTGCGCAGCCAGATCTCTTCCGCATCGTGCTCCACCCAACCCGGCTGCGGATAGATCTGCTGGTGTTCCTTTTGCGCGCTCCCGACAATATCGCCGGTGCGATCGAAGATTAGGAAGCGGGTACTGGTCGTGCCCTGATCGATCGCAGCGATAAAGTCCGGCAACTTTCGATTATGGCAAAAGAGCGCCGTGGTATGTACGATCAGAAACAAAATGCCGGGGACGCTGAACCGCGCCCCGGCATCAGGATCTCAGCAATGAGAGGAGGTGTCGAAGACACCCATTGTCTGCAATTCCGTTTCAGGCGGCCGAGAGTTCGATTTTCATTTGTAAATTATTGCTTCTTGGCAGTGAACTCAACCGGTCCGCCCCGGCCGGCATCGCGCGTAAACCGGATCTGATTCCCGCTAATGGTGCCTTTGAAGTTCTGCCTGATCTGATTTCCGGTTAGCTCCAGCACAACAGCGAAGCTCACATTCTCCCCTTGAACCTTGCCTTCAGATATTTCCTGAGCGCCGCGGGGACCCGCGATGCTGCCCGTGAGATCGTTGCCGGCCTGTTTGAAATCGAAAGTGATTTCCCGGCTCCCGTTCGGTCCGGGAACTTGCGCCACCCACTTGCCTGTAATGTCCGCCGCCAGCGCGGCCAATGAAAAGATGCCCAAAAATACCGTTACTACCAGAAGTCTCATGATTATAGAGATGAAGCTGCCGCCCGCCGAGTTACAGCCCTCCCGAAGCCATCGTAAACTGGTCTTTCCTCTATGACCGACCATTATGTTGTCACGGGAGGCGCCGGCTTCATCGGCTCGGCGATCGTTCGCAGCCTGCTCGATGAGGGCGCGCGCCGCGTGGTGGTGATTGACAATCTGCTCACCGGCCGCGAATCGAACCTGGAACAAGTGCGCTCATCCATCGACTTCCAGCGGGCCGACATCCGCAATTACGAGGAGATCGCGCCTGTCATCCGGGGTGCCGCGGTCGTGTTCCACGAAGCCGCCATTCCCTCAGTCCCGCGTTCCATCGATGAGCCCCTGCTCTCTCACGAAGTGAATATCAACGGCACCTTCAACGTGTTTCGCGCAGCCCGTGAGGGAGCCGCCGGCCGCGTGGTGTATGCCGCTTCGTCCTCCGCCTACGGCGATACCGAAGTATTGCCGAAGGTGGAAACGATGAACCCGCATCCGAAATCCCCATACGCCTTGCAAAAGCTCGTGGGTGAATACTACGCGAGCATTTTTTCCGCCGTGTACGGATTGGAGACGGTCTCCCTTCGTTATTTCAACGTCTACGGTCCCCGCCAGGATCCTACCAGCCCCTACTCCGGGGTCCTCTCACTGTTTATGAAAGCGCTACTCTCCGGGTGTCCGCCGACTATTTTCGGCGACGGCGAGCAATCGCGCGATTTCACATTTGTGGAGGATGTCGCTGCACTGAATCTCAAAGCGGCGCGCGCCGCCGGGGTTTGCGGAAGCATGTACAACGCGGGCAACGGGGGCCGCATCACACTCAACGAGGCGTGGGACCTTTTGCAGCGGATTGAGGGTGTCCGGATCGCACCCAATTACGGCCCGCCACGGTCCGGCGACGTGCGGCATTCGCAGGCGGACATCACCGCGGCGGTTCGCGATCTGGCACACGCGCCCCGCTTCTCTTTCGAGCAGGGCATGCGGCTGACGCTCGATTGGTACCGGCATAGCGCTGCACTGTGATCGATCGCACCACGGCAGACGATGTGCATTCGCATAGTCCGTTGTGCTACGAAAACTCGCTCTCTGTTGTGTTGGAATCCTCGTTGTTTCACTTGCCGGTGCTGCCGATTTCCAGGCCGGTTTGGCGGCTTACGATCGCCACGACTACGCCGCCGCTCTGAAGGAATGGCAGCCGATCGCCGAGCGCGGCGATCCCCACGCGGAATACAATCTGGGATTGCTCTATGCGGCCGGCCAAGGCGTCCCCCAGGACTATGCCAAGGCGGTCGAGTGGTACCGCAAAGCCGCCGATCAGGGAGTCGCCGCGGCTCAGTACAACCTGGGCGTCATCTATGCCAACGGACAAGGCGTACCTCGGGATAACGCCGAGGCCGGCAAGTGGTTCCAGAAGGCAGCCGGCCAGGGGATGACTCAGGCGCAATCGGGTCTCGCCAGCATTTATCAGGAAAGCGAAGGCGCGTTTCGCAATTATTCGGAGGCCCAAAAGTGGTATCGCAATGCCGCCGAACACGGCGTAGCCAGCGCCGCTTTTAATTTAGGCGTCATGTACGATCTCGGCCAGGGTGTCCCGAAAAACTACGAGGAAGCCATCAAGTGGTACACCAAAGCGGCCGACGCGGGATATGCTCCCGCGCTGACGAATCTGGGGATCCTCTATTACAACGCGCAGGGCGTAAAACGCGACTTGGTCCAGGCCTACGCGTGGCTGGCCCGTGCTCAGAAACTGGGGGATCCCCGGGCGGGTGAGTTGTTTCGTACCACGGCCGAACGGATGAAGCCACGGGACGTCAAGCAGGCACAGGCACTGGTGGATCAGTGGCGCCCCTCGGCCAAACCCCAGGAGGGAGTGGAAGCGGCGACATTCTTGAAACAGCCGGAGGCCGTGCCCGCCGATTCTTCGGCAGACCGGATCGCCCCGGAGCCACCGCCCGCTGCCGCGCCGGCGC
Organism: Terriglobia bacterium; assembly: GCA_003175985.1. Taxonomy (GTDB): domain Bacteria; phylum Acidobacteriota; class Terriglobia; order Bryobacterales; family Bryobacteraceae; genus PSRJ01. Next base: position 2,059 of record PSRJ01000191.1, on the reverse strand, counting down.
GGCCATGACCGCGACCGCCAAGCCCGAACTCCACCGTTCGCAACCTTCGCCCCTGACAGAGCGCATCCGCCAACTGGAAGCGGGTTCGGCCAACTAACACAGCTCCGGCAGCGCCAGGGGCGCCTGCCCGCCGAAAATGCGCCCGAACATGGCGAGAACCTCGTTATGAAGCACCGCATTATCGGCCAGCACATGATCCGAGCCAGTGATGCTCAGCGGGCCTCCGTTCATATCCGAAACGCAGCCGCCGGCCTCGCTGACCAGCAACGTCCCCGCGGCTTGATCCCAGGGCTTCAGCCCGAACTCCCAAAAGAAATCGAGCCTGCCCGCTGCGACATACGCCAGGTCCAGCGCCGCCGACCCGGTCCGCCGCACGCCGTGCGATGCCATCGCAAGCTGGTAATAGAAGTGGATGTTCACGTTGTGGCTGCGCTTCCGGCTGGGAAACCCCGTCGAGCCCAGACTGTCCGCGAGCCGTTTGATCTGCGAAACGCGGATGCGGCGATTGTTCAAATATGCGCCACCGCCCCGCTCTGCCGTGAACATCTCCTGCCGCAGCGGATCGTAGATGACACCCGCAATCACTTCGCCCGCACGTTCCAGCCCCAGGGTGACATTGAACATCGGAAAGCTATGCGCGAAGTTCGTCGTGCCGTCGAGCGGATCCACGTACCAGCGATATTCCGAGGAACCGGGCCCCCCGCTCCCTTCTTCGGCAACGATCCCGTGTGAAGGAAAATAGGAGCGCAGTTTTTCAACCACCAGCTTTTCCGAGGAACGGTCGGCCTCGGTAACCAGGTCGAATTCGCCCTTCAACTCGAAAGCGACCCGGCGTTCGAAATAATTCGCCAGAAGCGCACCGGCCTCGCGGGCAATCTCCACAGCCGTTTCCAGGTATTGCATAGCAGGTAGGAAAACTGCCCGGTTTACGGTTCTTCCTGAAGATATTTAATATCGTGCTTGAAGATGAAAAGGTTGGGCTCGCCTTCGCGCGTCACGCGAATGAACGAGTGATCGTAATATTCAATGACGCCAACCACTTCTTCACCATCGACCATTTTCACGCGTATGGGTGTGCCCTTCTCGATCAGTTGTTTGAGATACTTCGCTTCTTCGAACGTCTGCTCGGGCGGGCGCGCCGATTTGCTACCGTGTTGTCCCGTAGTTATCTCTCCTGCCGCTCAGATTCTCCATAATAGCCGTTGCGCGCGGAGACGCGCAATTCCGGCCTCTTGACGCGGGTTTCGAGCTTATGAAAAGGGTCCTTGTTGAGCGGTACGTTGTGTGGATAAAAGCCAAGCAGGTATTGCGTTCGCAGCTCGCTGATGATGTCGCTGAACGCGCGGTCGAGTTCGGCTCCTAAAGAAGGCAGGAACGTCCGTCCGCCCGTGCCATCTGCCATGAACTTCAGCGCGTTCTCGCCGCCGATGTTGCGCCCGGCATCGTTCGTGATCGGGATCACCACTACCGGGTAAATGACGGCATCAGCCAGTTGCGCGGCGTTCAAGGCTTTCTTGAGATCCGTCGAGCTGGTAGTGTCGCCTCCATCGGTTACGATCACCATGACTTTGCGGCCCTCGCGGTCTTCCAGATCGTGCGCCGCCAGGTAAATCGCGTCGTACAGCGACGTACCCGCTTCGCCGTGCAAGGTTTTCAGAGCGTTCGACGGAGTGACAGAACTGTGGCTGAAGTTCGTATGGCGAGTCACCTGCCAATTGAAACTGTACAAAGCCACCGTATCGTTGCGATTCCCCTCTCCCAACAACGCTCTCAGAAAACGCGCGGCGGAATCGGTTTCGTATCGCAGATCCTTGGCTGTGGAACCGCTGGTATCCACCATCAATGCCACCGACAGCGGTTGATCGGTCTGCCGCTCAAATACCGCAATCTCCTGCGCCACGCCATTATCGAAGATCTGGAAATCGCCCTTGGCGAGTTCGCCAACCAGTTCGCCGGCCTGCGTCTTTACGGTGGCCACCACGCGAACCAGGTTGACGTTGACTCGAATTACAGGTTGCGGCTGAGCTTGGACGGCGGCTGCGGCGGCGAGCCACAGCCA
>PSRJ01000349.1 GCA_003175985.1 Terriglobia bacterium | reverse complement strand
TTCCTGAAGGGTGCGGCGGCCACGGCCGCGGCAAGCGCTGCCGCCTTGGTGAGCAGTCCCCAAACTGCGCCGGCCCAGACGCCCCCGCGCAATGGCGGCGCTACTCCCAATGCCACCACCCTGGCCACCGAGACCGGGGCTCCGGCGGGGGAAGACTCCGACACGCGCATTATCGAGCATCCGGGGTCCGACTTCATGGTGGATGTGCTCAAGTCGCTGAATATCGAGTACTGCGCCTCCAATCCCGGCTCCACCTTCGATGGCCTGCACGAATCGCTGATCAATTATGGCGATAACAAGATGCCGGAGTTTCTCACTTGCTGCCACGAGGAATCGGCTGTTGCCATGTGCCATGGCTACGCCAAAATCGAGGGCAAACCGATGATGGCGCTGTTACACGGCACCGTCGGCGTGCAGCACGCCTCCATGGCGATCTACAACGCGTACGCCGATCGCGTGCCCATCTACATGGTGGTCGGCAGCCACGCGGATGCCGCGGTGCGCGGCTCGGGAGTTAACTCGTATCACAGCGCCAATGATATGGGCGCGTTGGTGCGCGACTTCACCAAGTGGGACGATTCGCCGCAATCCCTCGGCGCTTTCGCGGAGACTGCCGTCCGCGCTTACAAGTTCGCTATGACTCCGCCCATGGGTCCTGTGCTGGTGGTGGCCACCCATGAGACGCAGATCGATCCGATCCGCCAAAATAATTTGAAGGTTCCCCGCCTGGTGATGACGTCGCCGCCCTCGGGCGATGCTTCCGTAGTGGCTGAAGCCGCCCGCATGCTGGTGGCCGCCGAGCGTCCCCTCATCATGGAACAGCGCGCCGTGCGCAGTCCGAATGGCCACAAGCTACTCATCGAATTGGCGGAGACTTTGCAATCACCCGTCAACAGCCAGGAGCGCCAGAGTTTCCCTAACCGCCATCCGTTAGCCGGAAACGGCGGTCCCGGATATCAGCCCGATGTGATCCTCGCCCTTGAGGTCTCCGATGTCACGGGCACCGCGCGGACCGCCCGCGCGCGCGGCGCGAAGACCATCAACATCTCGTCCATCGACCTCTTCATGAAGAGCAACATCCAGGACTTCATGCATTACGCATCCGACCTGGATCTTGATATCGGCGCGGACGCCGAAGCCACTCTTCCCGCGCTCATCGAAGCCTGCAAAAAGCTCGTCACCGCCGACCGCAAGCGCTTCTTCGAGGAACGCGGAGCCAAGATCGCCGCCGCTCACAAGCAAGTGCGTGCCCGCGCCATCGAGCAGGCAGCGATCGGTTGGGATGCGAGTCCGATCAGCCTGGCGCGCATTTGTGCCGAACTGTGGCCCATGATCGAAAAGGAAGACTGGTCGCTGGTGTCCTGGCAGGGCTTCATCAGTGGGTGGCCGGGCCGTCTCTGGAATTTCGACAAGCCGTATCAGTACATCGGCGGGCAGGGCGCCGGAGGCATCGGCTACAACGCGCCCGCGTCGGTAGGCGCGGCACTCGCGAACCGAAAACACGGCCGCCTCTCGATCAACATTCAATGCGACGGCGATTTGAATTACGCCCCCGCGGTTCTTTGGACTGCTGCGCACCACAAAATCCCGCTGCTCACCATCATGCACAACAACCGCGGCTATCATGCCGAGGTCATGATTCTGGAGCGTCGCGCCAGCCAGCGCAATCGCGGCCAGGATCGCTGCCATATCGGCACCAAGCTGTGGGAACCGGAAATCAACTACGCCAAATTGGCCGAAACCTACGGCCTCTACGGCCAGGGACCCATCTCCGATCCCAAGGATCTCGCTCCTGCGCTCAAACGCGGCCTGGAGCGCGTGAAAAAGGGCGAACCGGCCCTGATCGATGTGGTCACCCAGCCGCGCTAGGGAGACACAGATGAGCCGGATTGTTTTCAGCCTGCTGATCGCCGCGGCCGCTGCCTTCGCCCAAGGGAATGCCGCCAGCGGTAAGGATCTTTATATGAAGTTCAATTGCTATGCCTGCCACGGCTTCTCGGGGCAGAACGGCTCCGGCGCCCGCCTGGTTCCCATGAAGATGACCCAGCAGGCGTTCACCGATTTCGTGCACAAGGGCCGCGGCGGCATGCCCTCATACTCCGCCAAGGTCATTCCCGATGCACAACTGGCCGATGTGTACGCTTACATCAAAACGCTCCCGGATTTGACGCCGCCTGCAAAGAGCATTCCGGCGCTCAGCGAGATTCTCAGCCAGAATTGAGAGTGCCACTGTGCTTGGGCACTTCCGGCCCGCAACAATTCAGAAGGTAATCCGAAGGACGGCCTGGCCGGAGCGCGGGTTGGGCGCGAAGCCGGCAAGCGCGGGATTGTTGGTGTTGATGTAGCCGTAGCCACCGGTATAGACTCCGTTCACTGTAGTGGGAACCGTGGCCAGAGTTATCGGCCCAGTGAATGGGTTCCCCCCTTGGTTGCCGGTAGCAGGAGTCGTGAGGAACACCCGGTTGAAGATATTCTGGAACTCCACCCGGATCTGCGCGTTCAACCTCTTTTCCTTACCGAAGGGGAAGTTCCGGGCGAAGCTCATCGCCTCGGCGGGCTGGCGCTGCCAGCGGAAGTCGTTGTAGAACGGAGCAGACGCGCCCCACTGCCCCGGAGCCAGCTCCTGCCAGGCCGCACGGTTGAAGACCAACGTGGTTTGCGGGTTAAAGCACTTGCAGTTTGGATCGACGGCCAACGGATTCACGCCGGGAACACGGTTGGCCGGGTTGACAGGAGTCCCATTGAAACCACCCTGCCGTAACAACTGGTTTTCGAGCCCGTTGCTGGATGAGGGGGCTTCAATCAGGGCTCCACTCTGATAGCGCAGCACCCAGCCGAGTTGCCAATCCCGGGCAATTCGGGAGACGACGTGCGCCCCCAGGCTATCGCCCGGTATTTTGGGTGTGATATACGAGCCGGAAATGACCAAGGCCAGCGGCCGGGTTAATTGGTTGAGCTGTTTGCTGGCGCCGTAGTTGAAGATGTCCTCTATGACCGGGTTGTACGTAAGGAAGATGGGAGCCTCCGCGCCCGCGCCTATGTCCGTGGCATTGGACCACACAAACGAGGTCTGCATCGCTAACCCGTGAGAGAAGCGCTTGGTGACCTTGGTCTGCAGCGAGTCGTACCAAGTCTTGCCCATCGGAGGTCCGAGGAATGAGGACGGACCGCCGCTCGCCCATTGCGGGAGGGGCCGGATGTTCTGGGCCACCGTGGTGTTCGGCGGCATTCCCGTATAAGCAAGTTTAAATCCGCGAGCGACGGCCTGCGGAGAGCTGATTAAGCTGGTTAGCAAATTCAGATCCGCGGGATTGTTACGGCTGAGCCCGTAAGCCGCCAGAGTCTGGTCACTCAGGCAGTTACATTGGTATTGGTCGAGCCCTTCCGCGGACCACCAGACTCCCCGATTGCCCACATAAGTAGCTTCTACGACGATGTCCTTTTGTACCTCGCGCTGCAACCCCACGCTCCATTGCAAGGTGCGCGGCGGCCGTGCGCTTGGATTGAAGATTGTGTTCGGAGAGGCCGGCGGCAAAAGCCCGTTCGACGGAACAGGTAATTTGCCCGGATCAAAGTTCGGCCACGTCAGATTCGGGTATGGATTTCCGCCTTGCAAGCCCAGCGGGAGCGGAGTGTTCCCATAGCCGTTGCCGTTAAAAGTATAGTAATCGGCCAGGCTGTATTGCAAGCCGTTCGGGGTCTGAACCACGCCGTAGGTAACGCCGGCGCCCGCGCGCAGCACCGTCTTCGGGTTGATTTGGTAGGCCGCTCCGACTCGCGGCCCGAAGGCATAGGGGTAATTGTGCGAGAAGTTGCAATTGCAGGTCGCTTCATAGATGGTCGCGCCTAATAGGCCTCCCACCGTTGGATTCGGCGTTTTGAGGCCAGCAACCGGCATGCGGCCGTATTGCTCCTTCAAATACGTCTGAAAATCGTAACGCAAGCCATAGTCCAGTGTCAGGCGCCGTGTGACCTTCCAGCTATCCTGCGCGTACAGCCCGAAGCTGTGACTGCCCGTCTTGGTTTGAGTCAGAGGACTGATCGTGAGTTGATCCGGCAGGCCCAACAGAAACGTGGCGTAATTGAAGCCGGTGGGATTGGGGAAGTTCAGGGGTTGGAGATTCTGCCAGGGGTCGCTGGTTTCGGCGTTGGAAATGGCGAAGCTTCCATTGGCCCGCCACGCGCTGCGCTCGGGATATCCGTCAATGATTAATTCCCCGCCGAATTTGAAGATGTGATTCCCCTTGACCCAAGTCAAATTGGTGTTGGCCGTGGGCTTCTCTTCCCAGAGGAAGGCAATGAAAGCCGGACCGACTCCGCCGCCGTTTGCAAGCCATCCGCCGGTGATGTTGTTTCCCAAAGAGCCGCCCCGGAAGATCCCGCCGATTCCGGGGAATCGGTCGGGTTTGAAGAACCCGTGGATACCGAGCTGGGACTGATCGTAAGCGGGATAATCCGTCGGCTGGTACTGCTGAATGTAGCCGACGCCCACGTGCAGCAGCAGGGTCGGGCGAAGTGTGTGATCGTAACTGACACGCGTGGTCACGTTGCGGTTGGCGGTCGGCGAGGGGGCCGCGTAAACGCCCGAGAAGCCGTTGGCGTTGGGATCATTCTCCACCAGCCGCGAGAAATACCAGGAGAGCTTGACAGTCGGGCTGATGGAGTGGTCGAGCTTGAAGGACCAGTTCGTGGTGTGCCGCCAATCCTGATAGGAAGGAATGAGGTAGTTGTTCAGAATTCCAGGCTGGTTCTGCAGCGGGAAGAATCCCTGGATGATCTTGGCGACATTATCGAAGCGATTTGCCGGAATTACCTGGTTCGGGAACGGGTCGCGCACCTGCGCTCCATTTACGAAATGGCTGGTGTTGGGATCGAAGACCTGACCATAAGTCAACACCTGGCCTGCAGGATCTGCTGCCGGCTGGCCGGTGGCGGTGTTCACGATTGGGGGGCTGAACGCGCACGTGTTCGTGGCCGCGACGTAGTTAAAACAACCGGACGTGGAAAAATCGCCATTGCGATAGGCTTGGGTGGGTACCGTGGTGATGTTGTTGGAAGTGGTCCGATTCTCGCGGAATTGCTCGAAATTGAAGAAGAAGAAGGTCCTGTTAGCTCCGTTGTACACCTTGGGAATGCGGATCGGCCCGCCCACTGTGAAACCCCAGTCGTTCCGGCGCACAGCGTTACGGATGTGCTGGCCCGCTCTTGCCGGGTTCTGCGCGGCGGCATCGGTGAACGGCATCCCAGCATTCAAGGCTTCGTTCACGAAATAGTCGTAGGCGCTGCCGTGCAGCTGGTTGGTGCCCGACTTCATAGTGAAGTTGAAGTAGCCGCCGCCCACCTGGCCGTACTCGGCCGCAAAATTGCTCGTCTGAACCGATACCTCCTGGATGGCATCGACGCTGGCGCCCTGGCTGAGCTGCTGCATGACTTTCCAGATGTTTCCAGTGGAATCCTGGCCTTCGATGCGGATGGCTTCGCTGTTGCTTGGCAGCCCATTCACCACCACGGCGTTGTCGTTGGAAAAAGTCACGCCCGGAAGCAGAGTCGCAACCTGCAACGGGTTGCGAATTTGGCCCATGGGGCTGGCCACGACGCTCCCGCCGGATATAGTGAGCACCGGAAGCTGATCCGCTTCGTCTGTGGTGACCCGATGGCTCTGCTCCGCGCTCTCGGTCTTGAGCAGGGGTGACGTATCCGCTACCGTCACCACCTCGCTGGCGGCGCCGAGTTCGAGTTTGACGTCTTTGCGCGTATCCGTCGCAACAATCACCGGCACGTTCTGCTGCACAAACTTCTTGAATCCTGCGGAATTCACCGAAATCTCGTAGGTGCCCGCCGGCACCGCAAGCACGTAGTTTCCCGTGGCCGAAGTGCCGCCGCGATAAACCACGCCCGTCTCCGCGTTTTTCGCTTCGATCAGCGCCGCCGGAACAACGGCGCCCGCGGGATCGGAAACGGTTCCGGTAATTGTGCCTTGGTTGGACTGCGCAAACAGAGTGGCAGCCGTTAGAAACGCCAGCGTCGCAAACGTCCGGTACATGATCCCCTCCCCGTGAAGGTTCTCGTTCCTAAGATTCCCGGATTAACCAGTTACCGAGATTTGCATGCAAATTCGGTCAGCGGGAGGATTCTATCCCAATGTCCCGCACCCTGTCAATGGCATTTATTTGTGAAATGTCGGCGGGATTCGCTGTGCGTCGTAAAACTCGCGCACTTTGGATTTGCATGCAGACCGGACCAGTTGTGACCACGCCTGCAAAGAGCGTTCCGGCACTGAGCGAGATTCTCAGGCAGAACTGACGGAAGCTACTTCTTCTGCTGCGGCCGCGGCTCGGAAGCCGGCGGCACGATGCTTTTCATCCGAAGATAGCTGACCATGCTGCCGTAGATTTCATTGTTGTGGCCGTAGTTCAGGATCAGCAGCGCCATGCGCAGATTGCGCGTCTGGCGGCCGCTCTCTTGAGTAATGTCGATCATTTCCGTGCCCGATGCGTCGGTCAAAGCGCTATAGACGCCTTCGCAATAGGCGAACGCATCGTTCACCGCTTTGAGGAATTCGGCCTTCGTCGCCAGCTTCTCCAAGTTGCTGCCCGCGTTCGGATTCTTTTCGCCCTTGGCCTGCGAGCACCACAGGTAGTTGTAATTTGCCAAATGCCCGACCTGCTGGCCGAACGTGCGCACTTCTTCCTGCGGACCGGGGCGCATGCCGTAGAATTCTTCGGGCATTTTTTCGGCGGTGCGCACTATATTATTCCGATTGCCCATATAGGCGCCCCGCAGCCACGTGGAGAGCGGATTCGTCCCCGGCTGCGGCGCGTTTTGCGCAATTGCCGGTGACATGGGAAGCAACAACGCTCCCCATGCGAATAGTTTCTTCATCGTTTCTCTGCTCCTTGGCAAAGATACCTTATATCACAGCCGCCGGGCGCTGTTCCGCGAGGATATGATAGAGAGAATCTGACCGGCTCTATGAACCTCGTACAACGGTGGACGCGGCGCCCTCAAAACGTGTGGCTGCGCCGTGCATTGTTCCAGGTCCATTTGTGGAGCGGCGTCATTCTAGGTCTTTACGTGTTCGCCATCAGCGTCTCCGGCAGCGCCATTGTCTTCCGCAACACTCTTTACCAGAAGCTGTCGCCTGGCCCGAAGACCGTGCCGATTACGGGCGAGCGCCTGACGCACGATGGGCTGAAGCAGGCTGCCGTACGGGCCTACCCCGGTTACACCGTGAGTTATGTCTTTGAAGGAAAGCTGCCGAACCAGGCGGTCGAAATCTGGATGCGCCGTGAGAACAAGCAGAAGCAGCGCCTCTTCAATCCGTACACCGGAGGAGATGCGGGCCCTTCCGTGCCGGCCGGCATCAAAATCCTGGCATGGCTTGCCGACTTGCATTTCAATCTGCTCGCCGGCAAACTAGGCCGCGCGGTCAATGGGATCGGCGCCGCTTTCCTCACTCTGCTCTGCCTCACGGGAGCCGTGGTCTGGTGGCCCGGCGTCGAAACCTGGCGCCGCAGTTTGACCATCAATTGGCGCGCCAATTGGAAGCGCTTCAATTGGGACCTGCACAGCGCCGCCGGCTTCTGGACGTTCCTGTTCATCTTCATGTGGGGCATCACCGGCGTTCTGTTGATCTTTCCCCAGCCGTTTCAGAATTTGGTGGGTCACTTTACTCCCATCAACCAGCCGTTCCGCCGCCGCCAGCCGGTGGCCATCGGCGATAAGATTCTGCGCTGGCCCGCGTACCTGCACTTTGGCAATCGCTGGGGTTGGCCGGTCGAAGTCCTTTGGGTCATTCTCGGACTCGCGCCGGTCGTATTATTTGTTACCGGTATGATCATGTGGTGGAACCGTGTGCTGGCTCCCGCCATGCGCCGCGCCGGCCGCGACCGCGCCGCTGAGGCCGTGCTGCAAGACCGCTAAACTCTCCACGGGGAATCCCCGCCGCGGAATGCTACCGTTCGTTAATTTCTGTGTCCTAACCGTACCCCTGGGACTGCCACATCTACTGGTAACCGCGTCAGACTGGAACAGGATGAAGGAACGCCATAGCCTGAGGCAGAACCTATGAACCTCACCATCGTGATCTGCATATTGGGATGCCTGGCGGTAGGGGCCGCCATCGGACTGGGCCTGCGGCGCGTGGTGTCGCCCAAAGCTACGCATCCTATTACTGCCCGGTGGATCGACGAACTATCCCTCGAGCGCTACGCACCCATGCTGCGCCTGCTCGATCGCAATGACCTGGATTTCCTGCGTTCTCAGCCCGGCTTCCAGCCGCATATGCTGGGGCGAATGCGCCGGCAGCGATGCCGGATCTTCCGCCACTATTTGAAGGAGCTCAATGCAGACTTCTCGTGCATCTGTATGGCGCTGAAGATGGTCATGCTGCAATCGGACGTCGACCGCCCCGACCTGGCAACACAGCTCCTCTCCAGCCAGTTCACCTTTGCCACCAGAATACTGTCCATTCAGGTGCAGGTGACCCTATTCCAGTTGGGCATCGGGACAGTGGATATGTCGGGACTGATGTCCGTCTTCGATGGGATGCGCATGGAACTAAGGTCGCTGGTTCCGGAATCTGCTGTGTGGGGCTCGTAGTAGAGCCCTTGTTCGGCGGGTGTTAGTCTTGGTAAATGCAACCGAAGTGGGTTCCCCTGGCCCTCCTGATCGGCTTGGCCGCGTCCGCTCAGGACCCCCTGAAAGTAAGCTCGCAGAATTATTCCGTCGAAGTGGAGAACAAGTGGGTGCGGGCGCTGCGGCTGAAGGCCGCCCCGCATGAGAAGATTCCGCCGCATGCGCAGCCGCCCTCGGTGATCGTCTATCTCACCGACGCACATGAGCGGCTTTCCACCGCCAATGGCCAGGCACGCGAGATTGCGCACAAAGCTGGCGACGTCGCGTATTTTGAAGAAACGAAACAAGCCGAAGAGAATCTCTCCGCGGAGCCGCTGGAAGCCGTTGTAGTGGAGTTGAAGCCCGAGCGGATTCACGCGGCGCCGGTTTCGCTCGATCCCGTCAAGCTCGATCCCGAGCACCATCTGGTGCCAGTTGAGAACGATCGCGTCCGTGTGCTGCGCACCATTCTCGAGCCGCATCTCAAGGCGCCCATGCACGAGCATCCAGCTTACGTGGTCGTGTATTTGACTGTATTGCACACGACCATGACACTGGGCGATGGCCGCGTAGTGGATAACCCGCGCCGGCCGGGCGAGGTCGCGTGGCGCGATCCGCTCAAGCACGCCACCGAAAATATCGGCGACCGGCAGGCCGTCGAGATTCAAATCGAACTCAAATGACTTATCGCTGCGCCCACTGCCCCTGCCACCGGGCGCGCATACCGGCACGATCCACTTCCTGGCCCCGCAGATAGACTCTGTTGATTTTCCGCGTGTTCGCAATGTCGTCCAGGGGGTTCGCGTCCAGAACCACGAAATCCGCGCTTTTGCCCGCGGCAACCGTTCCGAGTTGATCGAGCTTGAGAGTCTATGCCGCCAGCCGGGTAGCCGCGACCAGCACTTCGGCAGGCGGCATGCCGGCGCGGGACATCGCATCCACTTCCCAGATCGCGTGCCAGCCGATGGTTCGCGAAGGATCCCCGGCGGAATCGCTTCCGAAGACGATGCGCACGCCCGCCGCACGCAATTTCGCGAGGTTGCGCACCTGTAAATCCCAGGATGCGCGCGTATTGGCCAGGGCCTCGGGTTTCCGATTCACAAACTGCTTCTCCAGCCGCTGAGTTTCACTGGGTGGAATCGTTTCATGGAACAGCGGGTCATCCAGCCATTTGGGACGCCCCGCCTCGAGCCCGCGGCTGGTCACTCCCAGATTCGGTGTAAAGAAGACGCCTGGATGTTGTTTCAGCAGTTGCATGAATTCTTCGTCCATGTCTTTATCCCGTACCAGGTGTGTGAACCCTTCCACACCCGCCCGGACCAGCCCTTTGGCATCTTCGAGATCGTAAACGTGCGCAACCGCGCGCAGATTGTGCTTGTGCGCTTCGTCGATTGCCGCCCCGTAGAGGCCGGGCGTCATTTTCTTCTGCGTGTGATTCCGGTCGTCCACCCAGATCTTCACGAAATCCGGATGATGCGGCGCGAGATCGCGGACGGCTTGCCGCGCCTGTTCGACAGTGGTGACTACGTACGGCACGTCGTTGCGAGCCGGATCGAACGGTCCCGAACCGGGCCAGGCCAAACCACGGCCCACGGTGCGAAACAATGCCGCCCCCGGGATCACCTCCTCGCGGAGCTGGTACGGCAGCTCGCCCATATCGGTTCCCATGCTGATGGCGGCCGCAAATCCGTGATACGCGTAACGCTGTAAATGGTCGATCAGGTTTTCCCGGTTGAAGTTCGCCTTAGCCATGCTGCCGTCCAGTTGCCTAAGAAACCCCAGGTGGCTGTGCACGTCGATCATCGCGGGGATCACGGTCTTACCGTGCAAATCGATGCGCGCCGTACCAGCGGGCGCCCGCACCTCGCCCCTTTTGCCTACTTTGCTGAACCGATTGCCTTCAACCAGGAAAGCCGAGTTCTCGATCGGCGTTTTGCCTTCGCCTGTAATGAGCCGCGCGCCTTCAAACAAGGTTGGGCGTGGCGCCTGGCCTGTGAGCTGCCATACCAAGGCTGCCGCCAGCGCCAGACCCAAAACCGCTGCTTTGATTAGACGCATGGAAACCTCCGCGTAACCTTTTGAGCCTCTCCGCGGATTATCTTAACGAGAACGGGCCACGGAGGGCAATGACGCAGAGCACCGACGACCGGCTGCGGATTCAAGCCGCGCAACGCGATCCTGCGCGCTTTGGCGAACTCTATGAGGAGCATTTCTACCGCGTGTACGCGTACATCCTGCGGCGCGTGCGCGACCGGCATGGGGCCGAAGATTTGACGGCTGACGTTTTTCGGGAGGCGCTGGCCGGCATCGGGAAATTTGAGTGGCGTGGCGTTCCTTTTGCGGCCTGGCTGCTGCGAATCGCGTCGCGCCGGGTTGCCGATCACTTTCAACGTTCGGGCCGGGAGGCGGGGAATCCGGCCGGTGAAGCGGAGCAGCCGGATACTACCGAAATCGAGCGGCACGCCATGCTGTTCCAACTGGTGGAGCGGCTCCCGGAAGCTCAGTTTCGCGTGATTCACATGCGTTTCGTAGAGCAGAAGAGCATTCGGGAAATTGCCCAGGAGCTGGAGCGCAGCGAGGGCGCGGTGAAGCAGCTCCAGCTTCGGGCGATCGAGAACCTCCGGGCTCAAATGGAGGGCGCCCATGGCTGAACGGGAGCTCCTGGAACAACTGGATCAAGCAATTGAGCTGGTGCTGGCCGAGGGCACGCCGGTAGAGAGCGGTGGTGAGCTGGCGCCGCTTGCGGAGATCGCTACGGTACTGCGCGGGTTGCCATCGGAAGATTTTAGGAATTCATTGAAAGCGGAATTGGAAAGGAGAGCGTTTATGAGTACATCGACATCCACGGTGCCCGGCGTTCGCGCGGGCCTCCGTAAGATCACGCCATTTATTATTCACGCCAACGCGCCGGAGCTGGTCGACTTCCTGAAGACCACGTTTCGCGCCGAAGAGTTGAAGCGCGACACCTCGGGCGAAGCTTACGGATTCTATTCGGAGGTGCGCGTCGGCGATTCGGTAATCATCATTGGGGGAGGCACGGCGGCGCACCACGGCAATCTGCCGTCAGCGCTTCACGTCTATGTGGACGATTGCGATGCGGCGTACCGGCGCGCCCTCGACGCCGGGGCGGTCACGCTGATGGGCGCTGTGGGAGAGCCCGCCGACCGGCCGTACGGGGAACGCTCCGCTTTCGTGCAGGACGCTTTCGGGAACTACTGGTACATCGCCACGCGGTCCGCCTCCAACCCGGCTCCGGAGGGTTTGGGAAGTGTGCTGCCGCACGTGCATCCGGCGGGCGCGCGCAAGTACATCGATTTCCTGAAGCAGGCTTTCGGCGCCGAAGAAATGGCAGTGTACGAACACGGAGGCCGCGTAATGCACGCGGCGGTGCGCGTCGGCGACGCCGTGCTGGAGATGGGAGAGCCCGACGACCGAACTGGCATCCCGTCCAACGGATTCTTTCTCTTTGTGGAGGACGTCGAGGCATCTTACGAACGGGCGCTTGCCGCAGGCGCGACGACTGTCAGGCCGCCTGATGATATCCCGTATGGACTCCGGTCGGCCATTGTAAGGGATCCTGAGGGCTATCTGTGGTGGCCGGCCCGGTGGATCGGGTAGCATCGATATGAGCATCGATGTACTCGGAGCAATTGCTGGATCATTTTCAAAATCCGCGGAATGTCGGCGAGCTGCCGCCTCCGGCTGTTACCGTGGAGGTTTCGAATCCGGCGTGCGGGGACATCCTGCGGCTTTCGGTCCGGTTTGAAGGAGAGAAGGCCGTGGAAGCGCGCTACAAAGTGCGCGGCTGCACGGCCTCGATAGCGGCTGGATCGGCTACGACCGAACTGCTCATCGGAAAAACGCGCTCCGAAATGACGGCGGTGTCAGCATCGATGATTGAGCAGGCAGTCGGCGGCCTGGCTGTGGAGTCCAAGCACGCCGCTGTGCTCTGCAACGATGGAGTCAAAATGGTGCTGCGGCGTTCCTCGGGACTATAGTGCGATGGCAGCGGATCGCAGCAATTCCATCTCTTGGCCAAGCCTGCCAAGGGCGGCTTCGCACGCGTGGAACTCCCGATTCGACGCTTTCGACTCGATATCCTTCAGGATCGCGGCCGCGGAATTGGCTCCCACATTGGCGCATGCTCCTTTCGAATAGTGCGCCAGGCGCATGCATCGGGTGACATCCTGATCGCGAATCGCGGAATCGAGGAGTTCCATTTGCCGGCGTGTGTCGTCTACCAGGACGGACAGGATCTCGCGCATAAGCGAATCATCATCCATGGTGATATCCCGGAGCTGGTCGCGATCCAGGACGGTGAGCGAGTTGGGGGCGTCCACGATTCGATTCTCGCCCGCCCTGCGTCTCTTTGAAATCGGAGCTTCCGCTTAGTTCCGCAGTAGATGGGCCCTAGAACCTGCGGGGCAGCCGGCTATTGCTCAGCGGCATCCCCGCGGACGAATTTGAAATCGCCGCAAGGCGTGTGCAGCAGGAAATGGCTCACCGCGCCCTGATCGTCCTTGATGAATTCCAACGGAAAACCGCCGGGGAAATAGAAGCCTGTCTCGGACAAAGTCGTGAGCGGAACCGCTCCCTTCCCGCCCAGGGAAAACATCAGTTGTTCGCCGGCGACGGTAATTGCGGCCTTCATCTTCGGGGGATCGGGATTCTGATAATTGCCAGCGTATCGGGACAGCACCTGCGCCCCGATCTTCACTTCGCCCTTCACCTCGTCACTGGCTTTTCCGACAAGGTGAACGGAGTCCTTTTCATTCTCGTTGCACACGTACTCGAGCATTTCGGTGTCGGGGACGAAGTTGACGCCCAGTGCGATGGTGACCGGCTTCGTGAAAGTTTTCGGATCGTCCAAGGTGATCTGGAGTTGCATGTGCCCGAAGTCGCGGCGCTGGAACCGCTCTGTTACGCGCAGCGCTTCCGTATGGGGGTGGCCCGAGAAATCGAGCCAGCTCCGATCGTTGAATCCGGCCGACTCGACCACCAGCGTGTCCCCCTCCCAGTGCCCGACCGAATATCCCCACCAGGTAGGGTTCGGGTCTTCGGGAAGCGCGCGCCCATCGGTGAAAACCTGGCGATACGCGCCGCTTGCGTAAAGGATGCCGGTGACATTAGGTCCTTGAATGATCCGGTATTGCGCGCCGAGGATTTCGGTGGGACCTCCCGGAAGACAATGTGTGGCCGGAGTATCGCGATCCAGGGCTTCGAGCCGCTCCTTGTGAAGTTCTGCCGCCCAGGGCCGAACTTCACCGGGTTTGAGATCTGCCGTCATGTCGATGATGTAAGTGTTATTCTCGGTGCCCCAAAGTCCCGAGAGATCCGGTTTGCCCTCGGGTGATCGGGGTGTTGGGGCCGTCAGTTCGGGTTTGCCATCCGCCTTCCGGGGAATTCCCGGTGTCTTGATCTTCAGCCACTGCGCCGGAAGCGCCGTGCAGACGCCCAAGAAAATCAGCCCCGTCAGGAAATACCGCATAAGTCACCCTCCATGATGCAATGTTAATTGCAATACGAGGACGAGGCTGGCAAAGTTCCGGGAAATGTGGCGGCGTCCGATCCGGATGGTTCAATCGAACCAGACCGGACTGATGGGCAGGGAGACTCGCCTACACCGCCCACGAGGAATCCGGCGCCACCGGCATAGGACGTCCGGTTTCGGCGAGCCGTAACAGCGGCAGGCGGAAGCCATCGACCAAGGCCAGCCAGCTTGCCTCGATCAAATCGCCGGAGACGCCCGCGGTGACCCAGTGGCGGCCGGATTCGGACCATGCCAACGCGACCCGCACACGGGCCGTGGTCCCGGCTCCGCTATCGATAACCGCCAGGCGGAAATCCGTCAGGCGGACGCTCGCGATCTCGGGGTAGAGGACGAAGAGGCACTGCCGCAAAGCGCGTTCGAGCGCATTGACGGCGCCGGCGCCATCCTCTGTTTCGGAGCGGACGGCCTCCCCCACCCGCACGGTGACCGTGGCGGTGCTCAGCGCCCCGCCATACAGCGCCGAATGGCTGGTCAGCTCGTAGTGCTCGTTGGTGAATGGCTGGACCTGCGGATGAAACGCCTCCCGCACCAACAGTTCCAGGCTGCCTTCGGCGTTGCGCAGGTCGTATCCGTCCGATTCCAGAAGCTGGATTCGCTGGAGCAAGGACTGGCGGCTGCTCTCGTCCAAACGGACCAGCAGCTTCTCATCGACCAGCGCCGGCAGCGCTTCCTCAACGGCCGGCTCACGAACCACGCGCACGCGTGCACGGCGGTCGAGCGCTGTGATGCTGGCCTCCGCTACCAGGCGCGCAACGCGCGCCATGCTGGAGCGATTTTGCGGCCCGATCACCTCGTGCCCCACTTTGCATTCCAGGTTGGCAATGATGGAACAGAGATTGGCCAGCCCGCGCCGCGCTCCGTATGCGTTGATCGAGCCTTCCACGTGCGTGAATCCCTGTTCCACGGCCTCCAGGGTATTGGCTACCGCGAGGCCGGAATCGTCGTGGGCGCAGATGCCCAGCGTTCCTTCAAATCGCTTGCGCGTCTCAATGCATACTTCGCGGACCAGGTGCGGCAGCGCGTTTCCGCCGCAGTCGCGCAGACAAAGCACATCAGCCCCAGCCGTTTTCGCGGCCTCCAGCGTGTGCAGTGCGAAGACCGGGTGCGCGGCGTAGCAATCGAAGAAGTCCTCGGCGCGGAAGATCACTTCGAAATCGCGGGCCTTCAGAAAACGCACGGCCTCGCCGACCCGCCTGGCATAATGATCGAAGCCATCCGCGCCCGCATGCCAACAGTTGGCCGAAAGCGCCACGGTGGGCGTGGCGGCCTCGATTACCGCGAGTATCTCCTCGTCGCGCTCCGGAGCATCCTTCATAACATCGAGCCGGGCTAAAGCCACCAGCCGCGCATGGGCCGGCCGGCACTCGGTTCTCGCGTGCGCGAAGAACCTGCGGGCGCTTCCGCCTGCGCCGGGACAGCCGCCTTCCACGTAATGGACGCCCAACCCATCGAGCTCGTGAACAATGGCCAGCTTGTCGGCCAGGGTGAATGCCAGTCCGGCGCGTCCGGGGTTATACCCCAGCGTATTATCGAGTGCGAACAGTCTCATCTTCGGCCTCCATGACTTCTCTGACAGCCTGCCGGCCGCGCGCGACGGCGGCCAGGTCAATATCCAGCCAGCGCTGGCTGCGCACCACGCGCCGCAACACGCCGGGAATTTCGGGATCGAAGGGCGCGTTTAGCCGCTCGAGCAATGCTCCGAGCATCACCATGTTTCCGGCTTTCGCTCCGCCCAACTCGTCGGCGAGTTGTGTAACCGGAACCGCCAGCATCGACACATCGGCGCGGCGGCAATCTTCGGGGAACGCCGGGGCATTGTAGAGGACGAGCCCTCCCGGCTCGACGGCGGGAAGAAACTTGCGTAACGACGGTTCGTTCAAAGCCAGCAGCACGTTGGGCCGCGCCACCAGTGGCGAAGCGATTGAGCGGGCGGAGATGCGCACATGACAATTGGAAGTTCCCGAGCGCATCTCCGGCCCGTACGAAGGCAGCCACGAGACTTGCAGCCCGGCCGCCAGTCCGGCCTCCGCCAGCACCTCTCCGAGCAGCAACACTCCCTGGCCGCCAAATCCGGCCACTTTGATCGCGAGCTCGCAGTTTCCGTCGCGTGTTGCAGTCCGTCCGTCCAGCTCCTTCTCGATGCCGAGAATCTCCGGTATCCGCTCGAGATCCGGCGCGGCAGCGGGCGCCGGGCGGGGGACGGCCTCCTTCGTGCGGTCGCGAAACACGCCTATCGGAAAGACCTTCGACAATTCCGTCTCCACCCACTTCTGCGCTACAAGCGGGTCCATTTTCCAAATGGTCGGGCATGGCGAGAGGACTTCCACCAGCGAGAAGCCGAGACCGTTTTTCTGCACCTCCAGCGCCCGCCGCAGTGTCCGCGCCGCCGACATGATCTGCTTATTGTTTCCCAGCGCCACGCGCGCCAGGTACACGGGCGCATCCAACGCCGCAAGTAACTCGCAAACCTTGATCGGATTGCCTTCGTTCCAGTAGTTGCGGCCGAACGGCGAGGTTGTGGTCTTTTGCCCGATCAGGGTAGTGGGCGCCATCTGCCCACCGGTCATTCCGTATACCGCGTTATTTACGAAGATGACGGTGATGTTTTCGCCGCGATTGGCGGCGTGCACGATTTCCGCCGTGCCGATGGCGCCCAGGTCGCCATCCCCCTGATAGCTCACCACAATGCTTTCCGGATGCGCCCGCCGCACTCCCGTGGCCACGGCCGGCGCGCGGCCGTGCGCCGCCTGGATATTCCCTACGTCGAAATAATAGTAGGCGAAAACGGAGCAGCCCACGGGGCTGATGAGAACGACGCGGTTCTGCAAATCCAGCTCATCGATGGCCTCGGCCAGCAGCTTGTGAACGATGCCGTGGCCGCAGCCTGGGCAGTAGTGTGTCTGGTGCTGCGATTCGG
This sequence comes from Terriglobia bacterium, assembly GCA_003175985.1. GTDB lineage: Bacteria > Acidobacteriota > Terriglobia > Bryobacterales > Bryobacteraceae > PSRJ01. Next base: position 702 of record PSRJ01000349.1, on the reverse strand, counting down.
ATTTGCGCTCGTAGCGCGTGTAAAAACTCCGCGCCTTTTGATGCACCACCGCATACTCAGGCATGAACCACCTCCCGCGCCGCCAGCGCGCGTACGAATTTCAGGACTTCTTCGGTGGAGGGCACGTTGCCTCCCACCCGGCTGTAGAACTCTACCGGACGCCGGCCCTCGAGCGCCAGGCGGACATCCTCCACTAACTGGCCCGTGCTCATCTCGACAACAGCGAAAGTGGAGGCGCCGGCCGCGAGCGCACGAATCTGGGCTACCGGGAAGGGATAGAGCGTGATTGGCCGCAGCAAGCCGATGTGCAGCCCTTCCGCGCGCCCCGCTGCGACGACCTCTTTCAACACCCGCGCCACAATCCCGTAGCCCACCAGGACGATGTCGGCATCTTCGGTCCACTGGCATTCGCAGCGGACGGCTTCCTGTTCGGCGCGCCGGTACTTGGCTTCCAACTTGCGGACGTGCTCTTCCAGAACATCCGGTTCGAGGTAAATCGAGCTGGCGAGATTGCAGCGTGTCATGGCTGTGCCCGCCACGGCTCCCGCGGGCAGTCCGGGCCGGACCGCTTCGCCGGGAAATGCTACCGGCTCCATCATCTGGCCGATGTAGCCATCGGCCAGCACCACTACGGGATTGCAATACTGGTCTGCCAGCTCGAAGGCCAGCAGCGTCAGGTCGCACATCTCCTGCACGGAATCG
>PSRJ01000255.1 GCA_003175985.1 Terriglobia bacterium | reverse complement strand
ACGCACCGCCATGGCGGGAGTGTTCGCCGGACGCCCACGCGCAATCAGGCGCTCGGCAATCGCCGGAAACGTGGTAAGCCCCATGAAGATCACGAGGGTCTCTGCGAGGCCGGCCCTTTCCCAATCGATCTCATCCACCGAGTGGCCGGTGACGAACGTAACCACTGAAGTGTGTTCGCGATGCGTCAGGGGTACGCCGGTGTAAGCGGCGATGCCGAGCGGCGTGGTAACCCCAGGCACAACCTCGAAGTCGATACCCGCATCGGCCAGCGCTTCGGCCTCTTCCCCGCCCCGCCCGAAAATGTAGGGATCGCCTCCCTTGAGCCGCACCACCGTGAGCCCACGCCGGGCGCGATCGATCAACATGCCGCAGATCTCATCCTGCGTGAACAGGTGAAGGGATTTTTTCTTGCCGACGTAAAGGCGCTCCGCGCCCGGCGGTGCAAGATCGACGAGTGCGTCGTTTGCCAGGTGATCGAAGAGGACGGCGCCGGCGCGTTCGAGGATGCGTCGGCCCTTCCAGGTGATCAGGTCGGGATCGCCGGGGCCTGCGCCGATCAGGTAGACCTTACCCGGCATAGACCGCGTCGAGAATCTTTCGCGCGCCGCGGGCCAGCAGCTCCGCGCCGAGATCGCGGCCGAGGGAGGCCGCCGCGCTCACCGGTCCCTCGGACCCGGCGCGCACCAGTTCGGCGCCATCGGGCGAGGCAACCACTGCCACAAGATGCAAGCGGCCATCGGAGACCGAGGCGTGGGCCCCGATCGGCACCTGGCACCCACCGCCGAGAGCGGCCAGAACGCCGCGCTCCGCGGTTACCGCCGCGCACGTCGCGGCATCATTCAAAGCCGCACAAGCGTCTTTGCCTGCCCCGATCAGCCGCGTTTCTAATCCCAATGCGCCTTGACCGACGGCCGGGCACATCACCTCGGGCGAGAGCACTTCGGCAATGCGATCGCCCCAACCCAAGCGCTTCAGAGCTGCCGCCGCCAGCACGATGGCGTCGTAGCGGCCTTCATCGAGCTTGCGCAAACGCGTGTCCACATTGCCGCGCATGGGCTCGATGACGAGATCGGGACGGAGGTTACGAAGTTGCGACGAGCGGCGCAGCGAGCTCGTTCCTACGCAAGCGCCTCGCGGCAGGTCGTCCAGGCGGCGGCCGACCAGGGCATCCCGCGGGTCTTCGCGCGGCGGAACGCCGGCCAGCACTAACCCCTCTGGCAGTTCCGTGGGCAGATCTTTGAGGCTGTGGACCGCGAGATCGGCGCGCTCCGCCACCAGCGCTTCCTCGATCTCTTTGGTGAAAAGCCCCTTGGTGCCGACCTTGGCCAAAGGCACGTCGGTGATTTTATCGCCGGTGGTTTTGATGATCTCGATGCGGGTTGCGATTCCCGCTTCAGCGAGCTGCCGCTCGATCCAGTGAGCCTGCCACAACGCCAGTTGCGAACCGCGCGATGCGATTACCAGCATGCATCAGTCCTGTAGATGAAAAACCCTCTTGACCACGGCAATAACGTGCGCGCCATCGGGCTGCGCGGCCTGGGCGCGCAATTCTGAAATCGGCCCGTGCGCTACCTTATTGATGATGCCGCGCCGCAGGGCCTCGAGCGCTTCTTCCTGCTGCGGCGTGAACGGGCCGTACTTGCGCCGGACCTTGTCGATCTCGCCGGCCCCGATCTGTTCCAACTGCGCCTGCAAGCCCACAATGGTGGGCGTAACTTCCGCCACCTTCATGCGGGCCATCATCCGTTCCACTTCTTCGGCGACGACGGCTTCGGCGTGCTCCGCCTCCTTCATTCGCTCGCGCTTATTGGCTTCGACCACTTCCTGCAAATCGTCGATGTCGTACAGAAAGACGTTGTCGAGATCGTTCACCGCGGGTTCGATATTGCGCGGCACGGCGATATCGATCAGGAACATGGGCCGGTTGCGGCGCGCGGCGATGACCCGCTGCATTTCGTCCTTGTGCAGGATGTAATGCGGCGCGCCGCTGGAGGCGATCAGGATATCGACCTCGGGCAGCATCTGGGTGAAGCGGCTGTATTCGACCGGTGTCCCCTGGAAGAGGCGGGCCATCTCCTCGGCGCGCTCGCGCGTCCGGTTGGTCACAAATACATGGGTCTTCCCGGAACTGGACCGCCGCAGGTGGCGCGCCGTCAGTTCCGACATTTTGCCGGCGCCTACGATCATGACGGTCCGATTCTCGAGGCTGCCGAAAATTTTGCGCGCCAGTTCCACGGCCGCGAAACTCACTGAAACGGCCATCTGGCCGATGCCGGTTTCCGAGCGCACGCGCTTAGCCACGCCGAAGGCGCGTGTGAGGAGCCCATCCAGCCAGCCGCTCACGGCCCCGGCATTCTTGGCCGCGGCGTAGGCCGCTTTGAGTTGTCCCAGGATCTGCGGCTCGCCGATCACCATGGAATCCAGGCTGCAAGCCACGCGGAAAATATGGTGAATGGCTTCGCGCCCTTCATGCCGGTAGAGATGGGGCGTCATGGTCCCGGGAGAGACGGCTTTGTGCACACTCAAAAACTCGTCGATGATCGCTTGGGGGTCGGCTTCGTCTTCCGTGGTCAGTGTGATTTCCACGCGGTTGCAGGTGGAGAGGATCACGGTCTCGCTCACACCTTTGCGCGCTTTCAGATCCTGCAATGCAGCGGGCAATACCTCTTCGCGGAAGGCCAGGCCTTCCCGGACTTCCACCGGCGCGGTCTTATGGCTGACTCCTGTGAGCAGCAGTTTCATTGCTTCAGGAGGATCGCCCCCAAACGCGCGTGCGCTGCCCAGGTGATGGCCGAAAAACCAAGCACCGTGACGGTCATGATGGCCGCCTTACGCCCACGCCAGCCTGCCGTGGTCCGCAGAAAGACCATGACCAGGTAGATGCCCCAGGTGAAGAACGATATGGCAATGCGCGGATCGCGAATCCAGCCGGCTCGCATCGCGATAAACGCATAGGTGCTGGCTGCGATCACCGCCAGGGTGACCAGGACGAAGCCGAGCGCCATCGACTTGGAGATGAGATCGTCCAGCGTGCCCAGCGCGGGCAGGCGGTAATAAAACTTGTGCGGCTTTTTGTGTTTCAGCTCCCGTTCCTGAAAGAGATACAGCAGCGAAGCTACCGCCGTGACCAGCAGGGCCGCAAAACCGAGCAGGACAAGAATGATGTGCACCGTAAGCCATACGCTGCGCACCACCGGGCTGGTATAGACATCCACGGGATTGCCGAGCGTCGCCACCAGCGACATGACAAATACCATCGGAAAAATGAAGGCGCTCAGGCTTTCCATCTTGTAGCGCCACTGGACGAACAGGTAGACAATCGCCACCAGGAATGCGCACATGGAGAGCGTTTCGTAGAAATTCGTAATGGGGCAGCGGCTGCTCAAGAGGCCTTCTTCCACAATAGAGACCAGGTGAAAAACGGCGCCCAGGGCAAAGGCGCCCAGCGCGATGCGATACAACTGCTCGCGCCGCCGCACGAGCATTAGGATGGCGTGGAGGAGACCGACGGAATACAACGCCGCCGCGACGCGCAGCCAGATGACGCTCATTTCAGCCATGGGCGTTTACACTTCCTCTGAGTTCAAAATCATTATAGCGCGAACGGGGTGGGTTTCAGAGGGTAGGCTCCGAATAACGGCGGACATACCGCACGCATGATCGTATGTCATACCCTGGAGGCATGATCACGCGAAGAGTCCTGATGGGCAGCGCCGGCGCTCTGCTGGCTCAGATTTCGGGAGCGCAGAACGCGGCCGGCAATACCAAACGGGTATTTGAACACGACCTACCGGATATCGCGCTGGAGGGTTGGGCCGCTACAGCGGTGGAAGTCTCTTATGGTCCCGGCGAAAGTTCAGCGGCACACCGGCATCCGGGAATCACGATCGCTTACGTGCTGGAGGGCGAAATCCGCTCGAAGGTGGGCGATGGCCCGGAGCAGACCTATAGGGCGGGACAAATGTTCCTAGAGACCCCCGGACAATTGCATGCTGTTTCGGGCAATGCAAGTACGACGAAACCGGCAAAGCTCCTGGCCGTGCTGCTTGCGAAGAAGGGGCAACAACTCACCACGCCGGAACGCTGAACATCCGCCCCTACCCTGCGGAGTGAGCCATTCACAGTTGTGAATTTCGAGCGAATTCCGGATCGTTCACAAAGTTTTTACATCTTGCGCACAACCTTGTAAAGCCGCGCTGCCTATAGTGTGGCGAAAGGAATCTACTGTGAAACATTGGAATCGTGTCTTATGCTACGCCGCGCTCGGGCTTGCTCCCCTGGCCGCGCAAGATGCAGGCGTTAACAGTTATATCCAGACCAACCTGGTATCCGACGTTTCCGGGCTCGCTACCCATACCGATCCGAATTTAATAAATGCGTGGGGCATCGCCTTTGGCGGAAGCGGACCGTGGTGGGTAAACGCCGCGGAGACGGGTCTCTCGCTGGTGTACGACGGCAACGGGAATCCCTATCCGCCCAACAGCCCGCTAGTGGTCACCATCCCGCCGCCGGCCGGCGGGGGGCCTTCGGTACCCACTGGGATCGTATTTAACTCGACCTCGGATTTCCCACTCGCTTCCGCGCGCGATCGATCGGCACCGGCCGGTTCCACAGGGACGCCCGCGCTCTTCCTGTTCGCCAGCGCCCGAGGGACCATCTCCGGCTGGAATACGGGCACCAGCGCGGTTCTGAAGGTGACCACGCCCGGCGCGGTCTATCTCGGCCTCACGCTCGGACAATTGAACGGCCAGAACGTGCTGTACGCCGCCAATTTCGTCGCGGGCGGCACGATCAATGCTTTCGACGGCAACTTCAATCCGATCTCGCTACCCGCGGGAGCATTTACGGACTCGATGATTCCTTCCGATTACGCGCCGTTCAACGTGGAGAACATCGGCGGCTCGATTTATGTGATGTTCGCGGAAGTGGGTCCGAACGGCGACGAAGTACACGGAGCGGGCTTGGGCTATGTCGACAAGTTCGGGCCGGATGGCACGCTGCAACTGCGCCTGCAGCACGGCGATTGGATGAACGCGCCCTGGGGCGTTGCCATGGCGCCCAGCTTCGGGTTTGGCGCGTTGAGCCGGAGGATCCTGGTGGGTCAGTTCGGGGGAGGCCAGATCGCTTCGTTCAATGCCCGCACTGGCGCCTTCGAAGGCCTCATGAACGGCACCAACGGCAGCCCGGTACAGATTGACGGGCTCTGGGGAATCCGTTTCGGAAATGGGGGCAGCGCCGGATCGCCTCGTGAGCTGTTCTTTGCGGCCGGCATCAACGACGAAGCAGACGGCCTGTTTGGCAAGCTCACGTCGAGCGGCCGTTAGCGAGGAGTAGTCTTCAGGGCGTAGACGCCACTGCCGGCGCCGCGGCCTGCTGTACCTGCTGGAACCACATTTCCAGCATCAACAGCGACCACAACCACTGTTGGTTATCGCGGCGCCCGCTGTGGTGCTCCTCCAGCAACTGCTTTACGAAGGGGCCGGAAACGATGCCGCGTTCGAGGAAACGCGGCGCGGTCAGATGGTCCCACAGGAGTTCGCGCAGCGAACCGCGAAACCAACTCGCCAGCGGGAACCCAAATCCCATTTTGCCGCGCGAGAGCAACTCCGGCGGCAGGCGTCCACCGAGCGCCTTCAGTAGAATCTGTTTGCCCTTGCCGTGGGAGATTTTCCAGCAGTGCGGTAAAGTGGCGGCCATCTCCGCCAGCTCGTGATCGAGCAACGGGCAGCGGACTTCGAGCGAAGCCGCCATAGACATCCGATCGACTTTGACGAGCATTCCCCCGGTAAGATTGGCCGTGGCTTCGAAGTACATGGCTTGCGTGAGAACATCCGTTTCCTCCCGCAGCAGGCAGCCGGGAAACGTGCGCATCAGGAACCCGGCATCGGCGGGCAGCATCCATTCCGGCTCTAGCAAACGCCGGCGGAGGAAGTACGGCGCGTAATTGAGTTCGAAATAGCGCTCCAGGGCCGACGGGCGGCTAAGCATCCGCAGATAGTTCTTGCCATATGCGGAATAAGGCAGCCACTCGGAGAGATGCGATACCGCGCGCCGCAAAACGGCCGGGAGGCGATCGGCCTTGCCTTGGCTAAGCGCAAGAAAGCTCTCATAGCCGCCGAAGAACTCATCGCCGCCATCCCCGGAAAGCGCCACCTTGACGTGCCGCGCTGCAAATTCCGAAACGAGAAACGTGGGAATCGCGGCGGTATCTCCGAACGGTTCGCCCAAATGATCGATCAGCCGCTCGACGAGGCTCACGGCGTCCGGCCGAACGAGGATTTCGTGGTGCTCCGTTTGGTATTTCCGGGCAACCAGGGCGGCGTAGGGTAATTCGTTAAACGCTGCCTCTTCGAAACCGATGGAAAAGGTTTTGACCGGCTCAGACGATTGCAGCGCCATGGACGCGACCACGGAGGACGAGTCGATGCCGCCGCTAAGAAAGGCGCCCAGGGGCACATCGGCCATCATGCGGATGCGCACGGCTTCATCGAATTTTTCGCGCAGCCGGACGCCAGCCTGTTCTTCAGTGAGGTGCGGCGGCGGCTCGGCGG
>PSRJ01000322.1 GCA_003175985.1 Terriglobia bacterium | reverse complement strand
CACGGAGCCCGCTACGAAACGCGCTTCAAGCTGATGCGCGAGCGCATCCTCGCGATGAAGGCCCTATGGACCCAGGAGGAAGCGGCCTTCCATGGCGAGATGGTGAACTTCGATCCGGTCTGGTCTTATCCGAAGCCTGCGCAACGGCCCCACCCGCCGATACTTCTCGGCGGTTCGAGCGACTATACGGTCAAGCGCGTGGTGGAATTTTGCGATGGCTGGTTGCCCATCGCGCGGCCGGGCTTCAACGCGAAGGAAGCCGTTGCGCGGTTACGCCAGGCGGCTTCGGCGGCGGGGCGGGACTTCTCTACGGTGTCGATCAGCGTTTTTGGGGCGCCGGCCGACGAGGCCGTGCTCGCCGAATACCGTGAGCTGGGTATCCAGCGCGCGGTTCTGGCGGTTCCCGATCTGAGCCGGGATGAAATCCTGGGAGTGCTCGACAAGTACGCACGATTCGCGGCGTGAGAGACGTGTCTCCTAAGCGGCCAGAAGTTTCCCGCTCGGTTCAGAAATTGCTGAAGGAGGCCAGGGTTGCGAGGCTTGCGACGCTGGACGCGCGAAGCCGGCCACACATTGTGCCAGTCTGCTTTGCCTATGACGGTAAGGTTTTCTATTCAGCGGTGGACGAAAAACCGAAGCGCGTTCCACGAGAACGACTAGCACGTTTGCAAAACATCCGTGTTGCACCCCGTGTCGCGCTTCTGATCGACGAGTATGACGACGACTGGACGAAGCTCTGGTATGTCCTAATCCGCGGGAAAGCGAAGCTGATTCCGAAGTCGGCGCATAAAGAGCGTGCGCGGGCGATTCTCAAGTTAAGAGCGAAATATCCGCAGTATGCCCGAGGAATGCTTACTGACGACGCACCCATCATCCGGATCACTCCGGAGCGGACTACAACCTGGGGGACGCTTTAGGGCTGCACGGCGCCTACTTCAGATACACGCCGATCATTCCGCGGGCTTCCCATTCGGCGGCCGACCGCCACGGAGTTCCGCCATCCTGCGGGCTGAAAAAGCAGATATTCTCTTCGCCATAGTGGGTTCGCAGGGCGGTTACCCACTCCGCATCGCTCAAGTCGCTCATCGTTTCCGGCGGATATCGCACATTCCCGAGCCATTTCATCACGGCAACCAACCTCTGACCGCTTACCAGCGGCATTCTAGCCATTGTGCCCCGGCTTACTCGTCCGGGCAAGATGCCCTTTCCGTTACGTATGATCGGCATCCTGGCGGAAGTTAATTAGTTATTCTCTATACTTTGGGAACCATTTATGGCAACGACTGAGCAAATCCTGGAATTTCAGACGGAAACGAAGGAACTGCTGCACCTGGTGATCCATTCGCTATACACCCGAAAGGACATCTTTCTGCGCGAGCTGATTTCCAATGCGTCCGATGCGTTGGACCGGCTGCGCTACGAATCGCTGACACGCCACGAGTTGCTGGAAGGCAACGACAAGTTCGAAATCCGGCTCGATGTGAACCACGCGTCGCGCACACTCACGATCAGCGACACCGGCATCGGCATGAGCCGCGAAGAGGTCATCGCGCACATCGGAACGATTGCCAAATCCGGCACGGCCGAGCTGCGCCGCAAACTGCAAGAATCAGGATCAGCCTCTGACATTACCGAGTTGATTGGGCAGTTCGGCGTAGGTTTCTACTCGGCATTCATGGTGGCGGACCGCGTCAAACTCGTCACCCGCCGAGCGGGAGAGACCGCCGCCACGGAGTGGGAATCGGCGGGCGCGGGCACATACTCCATCAAAGAGACGGACAAGGCCGAGCGCGGCACTGCGATCACCCTCTATCTCAAAAAACCGGACCCGGAGAGTGGAATCGAAGACTATACGGAATACTGGCGGCTCGCCGATATCGTCAAACAGCATTCCGATTTCGTGGGCTATCCGGTTCTCGCCAGAAAGGACGATAGCACGGAGCCGGCGCCGCTCAACTCCATGAAGCCGATCTGGAAGCGGCCGCCCGCCGAGGTCAGCAAGGAAGAATACGACGAGTTCTACAAACACGTATCGCACGACTGGACCGAACCGCTGAAAACGATCCATTTCCGCGCGGAAGGGACCTTCGAATACGACGCGTTGCTCTATGCGCCGTCGAAAGCGCCGTTCGATTTGTATTACGCGGAATCGGAGTCGGGCCTGCGCCTGTTCGCCAAGCGCGTCATGATCATGGACAAGTGCGAGGACCTGCTGCCGCACTATCTGCGGTTTATGCGTGGAGTGGTGGATGCGGCCGATCTTCCGCTCAATGTCTCGCGCCAACGTTTACAACAGGATCATCACATCGGGCTCATGCGGAAGAGACTGACCCGCAAGATCATCGATACCTTTCAGGAGATGTTCGACAAAGATCGCGAGCAATACCTGAAGCTGTGGAGTGAGTTCGGCCGCGCCATCAAAGAGGGCGCCGGAAGCGATTTTGAAAACCGCGAGAAGATTCTGAGCCTCCTGCTGTTTCAGTCCTCTCACGACGCCTCGAAGTTGACCACGTTGAAAGAGTACAAGGAACGCATGAAGCCGGAGCAGGACCAGGTATATTACTTGACCGGCGAATCGCGCAAGGTGATCGAGAACTCGCCGCACCTGGAGGTTTTTCGGGATAAGGGATACGAAGTGCTTTACCTCACCGATACGGTCGATGAGTTTGTGCTGCAACATCTGACGGAGTTCGAAGGCAAGAAGCTGAAGTCGGCGGGGAAGGGTTCCATCCAACTTGGCACCGAGCAGGAAAAGGAAGCCGAAGAGAAGGAGCTCAAAGAAAGGCAGGAGGAGTTCAAGCCGTTGATTGAGTTTCTGGAGAAGGAACTCAGTGAGCACGTAAAGCAGGTTCGGCTTTCGAGCCGATTGACGGCATCACCGGCTTGCCTGGTGGTGGAGGACCACGATCTCAGCCCCATGCTGGAGCGCGCCATGAGGCAGTTGCACGAGGCGGGCCCGAAGCAAAAGCGCGTGCTGGAACTCAACCCCAGGCATCGGCTGATCACCCGCATGCAGCAGCGGCACGCGACGGATCCGGCAGACGGGCTGTTGCATGACGCCGCGGATCTGGTGTTTGGACTGGCGCTGTTGGCGGAGGGATCGGAACTGCCCGATCCCGCGAGGTTCAGCCACGCAGCCACCGAGGTTTTGGGTAAGGTGGTCTGAGGTTCGCATGGTTCCACCCGCGGTGGTCACTCAACTTCAAAATCGGCCAACTCGGGTTAGGCCCCAGAGGCCCAATTCGTCGTCCGGTCCTTCCTTAAACAAGGGTCTAATCCTTGCTATGGTAAGGATGAAGCTGTTTGTATTATGGCAAGGGTTACTTCGAAATATCAGGTCACGGTGCCACGCGCGATTGCGGACCAGTATAGTATCCGCCCGGGTGATGATATCAACTGGATTGCAGCGGGCGACATAATTCGCGTATCCCCCGCGGGTAAAGCAGCAAAGCCTCCGGATCGGGAGCTTCAGCTCCGCCTCTTCGATAAGGCAACCGACCGCCATCGCCGCCGCAGTTCCGTGCCCAAGACAGGGTCGCCTCGCAACAGAGGCTGGAAAAGAGAGGATCTTTACCGGCGTGGCCGCTCTCGTTGACACCAACATTCTTGTGTACCGGTTCGATGCCCGCTACCCGAAAAAGCAGAGAATCGCTACTGCAATTCTCAGAAACGGCATTGTCCATGACTCCGTCCGCGTGCCTCATCAGGCAATTCTCGAATTCGTGGCGGCGGTCACCCGGCCCATTCGCGGACACGCCATTCTTCAGCAGGCTGAAGCTCTTCGTGAGGCTGAGGAGTTTCTAAAACAGTTCACTATTTTGTACCCTAATGAAGCGATCGTACGCGAAGCGCTCCGCGCCTGTGCCGCGTATCGGTTGAATCTCTTCGATGCCCACATGTGGTCATATGCGGAGCATTATGGCCTGCCGGAGATTCTAACCGAAGACCTCCAGGACGATCGACTCTATGGCACAGTCCGCATAGTAAACCCATTTCGGGGAGTGAGCTAGCTCTCTACCCACCCGCCCCGATCGCCAGCGGATCGTATTCCCTCTGCACAAACTGCGCCGTAAACGCCAGGAAGCGCAGGCGCGCCTGCAATTGCACGGCCGGGTCGTTGGTTCCGGTGACTTGGAAAGATGCCAGGAAACCGGCGAGGTTTGCAGCGGCGTGCAGATTCTCGAAAGTGCGGAACTTCAGATATGCCGTTCCGGTTTCGCGGCGGCTGCCATCGGCGATTTGTTCGTAGACGTGGCAGTAAAGCGTCGTGTAGTCCTGCAACAGCTCGGCGATGGCGTTCGACGTGCCGCCGTCCTTTTGCATGTATTTGGTGCCATCGAAGATGAAGCGGCGCCGGTCGTGGCTCAGAAATTCGATGTGGTACCGCATCTCGGCTTCCCTCGTCGCGGGATTGACGCGCAAGTAGTGGAAACGGCTGGCCGCGTCATCAATCGCGAAGGTCGCATCGCCCAGGTCCTCGAATTGCGAGAAATGAATCGTACCCTTGAGCGCGGCCTCGTGCTCGTAGCCATCCACAAATTCGTTGACATCGGCGATGGTCATGCGTGCACTGAAATTGCAGATCACAGTTCCAGGGACGCGCGTCGCGATCGTCAGATCGCCATCGCGTCCGGGCGCGGGAGTGTCCTGGCCGGCGAAATACCAGCCGTCCATCTGCTCGTCGAAAGTCATGCCCACGCCATCGGGCAGGCGCACGTCGAGGAAGGGCCGCAGCAGCGTATTTGTGGGCAAATCGCGGCTCTCGACACGGGTCAGCATATAGGTGAATCCAAACTCGCCGTTGGCTTCTGCGTGGAACAGCCCCAATGTGGTGTTCCCAAGAAGCGCGGCAACGGCGGGGGGCAGCGTGAGAATGTACTTGCCGACCAGAAAATCGTCGCTCACCTTGCGGATCTCGTCGTGCAATGGAGTGAAATCGTTCAATTGAAAATGGTCCTGTACGAAGCTGGGCACGACCAGACCTTCCATGACGCCCATGAGCTGATAACGCGCTTCCATTCGGCCATCGGGCTGGCTGTTCACCTGGAGGTAGGCGACACCGGCAGCGTGATTGGCGTTCGAAATCATGTCCATGCGCCAGACTCCCTCGATATCGGCGGCCGTGGGCTGTGCGCCGCCGGCATAAAGCGCGGCGTGGTCGTTCAAGGTCATCTGAGCGAAACCGTAGCGGCGTGACATCGGGAAGGTGAACACTCGGGCGCCATTGGGGTACGCGCCCAGGTAGACACGTCCGATTAACAGGTCATCATTGATGATTTTGAAAATATCGTAGAAGCCCTGCCATGGCGGATCGAGATAACGCAAGAGAATGTAGCGTCCGGGCTCCAGCGTGCCGCCATCGCGATGGGAAACCTCGATCTCTTCCAGGCTGTTGCGCGCGCGGATGCGGCCGTCGGTGTCGCTGGTGATACCGGTGTACTGCCCGTCATGGAAGGAAAACTCCTTCTTGAAGCCGGTGAAGATGGCTGAGGACATGGCGTTCAGAACATTGCCCTGTGGAAAGAAGCCCTTCCAGTAGCGGTCATTCCGAATGATCTGCTTGCCCGTGTCAATCACAGGATCGCCGCCTTTGTTCACCAACGCGTCGATCCGCAGAGTGGGCGAGCGGCGGAAGAGCGTCTCCAACTCGCCCTCGTTCCAGGCGATCACATCGAGCGCGTCAATCTGCGCCATGCTGACCGCGGGCTTGGGTGCCGGGTATTCGTCGCCGCCGAGTTGCTGGATCTTGCGCGCGGCGAAGCGTTCCGTCAGCGCCGAAATCGTCAGGAACGGATTCACGCCAAGGGCGCTGGGGATGACGGAGCCATCGGTGACGTACAGGCCTTGATGTACCGAGCCGTCGGCCGCGAAGACGCGGCCGTAGACATCGACGGCGCCTTGCAGGTGATCGTCGCCCATGGGACAGCCTCCCAGAGGATGCGCCGTGATGAGGTGGCCAAGATTAAAGAAGCTCCAGGTCGGGTTGGCGATGAAGTTAGCCCGCAGCGCGCGCGCATGGCGGCGCAGTTCTTCGTTCATGCGCGTGAAGATCTGCTGCTGGCCCGCCTTGTCCCAGGAGATACGAATGCGCCCGTCACGCTCGGTCAGGGGCGCTTCGAAGAGGATCGTGCCACGCGCGTCATCCTGCCCCATCACCAGGTAAAGCATAGTGTGGTTCAGGGCGCCCTCGGGGTCGTGCCGGCTGTTGGTGGGGTCGAAGTCGCGCCCCAGCCGCGCGAGCTGCGCCTGTTCGTTGCCGGTTACGGTATCCTGTCCGCGCAGCAGGCCGAAGATGCTCTGCCCCGCCGCCACTGAAGCGAAGGGGAACGAGAAATCCTCGATGGTGATGCGTTGTGCTTCGGGAAGCGATCCGTTGTAACGCACGGCGCCTACGATGTTCGGCCCCGGCTCCGGTGAGTCGGATGCGGGCGGTGTGTCGCGGAAAGGATAACCGAGCACGTCGGTTTCATAATCGCCGTTGTAGGCCAGCCCGAAGAAATCTCCGTTGCCGTTGAATTTCGTGCCCAGAGCGAGCGATACGGAAAGGCCATGCATTTCCGAGCGCAGCAGAATTTCCGTGGAATTCAGCGAACCTGCGGAGAGAATGACTTCGCCGGCATCGAGAGTGAAAGATTCATCGTTACCGGGGCCGTCCACGTGTTTGCCATGGATGCGCCAGCCGCCGCCCGGCTTCTTCTCCAGCCACTCCACTTTGGTTTGCGTGTGAATGATGGCGCCGGCATTCCTGGCCATCGGCAGATAGTTCATGTAGAGCGTGTTCTTCGCTCCCACGTTGCAGCCGGTCACGCAGTTGCCGCAATTGATGCACGGTTTTTGGGTAGCGCCGTGAGGATTGGCGCCATCGATTGTAAAGTTGACGACGATATTCAGAGCCTGGGCGGAGGTGCCGAGTTCGCGCGCGCGGCGGTCGAGTGCCTGAACTTTGCCCAGTTGCAGCGCCCGTGGGTGCGGATTGGCGGCGAGTATGCCTGCGGCTTGCTGGTAATAGGGCGCGAGCTCGTCGTAAGTGATCGCGCTTGGCCATTGGAACTGCTCAAAGACCTCCCGATCGGGCAGAATGGCAACATTGGCATTGATGAGCGACGTGCCTCCGAGTCCGGAACCCTTGATCACCGAGATATCGGGATAATTGAGCAACTCGTAGAGTCCGAGCGGATTGAGATCGCTGCGCACTTCCCGGGCCACGTCCAGCGGGGCTTCGGGAAATTGGCCGGGCTCGCGCTCCTTGCCGCGTTCCAGGATGCAGATGGACCGCGAAGGATTCAGACCGGCAGTCGCCAGGCGAGCGGCCGTGATGGCGCCGCCATATCCCGATCCGATAATCACGATGTCGTATGCGTTGCGGCGCTGCTGCCACGGTGTCTGTAACACGGTTCCTCCTGACTGATCTAGCGATTCGCGGCCGTGCCGGCTGCGGCCAGCAAGTCGCGGAAGTAATCGTTGAGAAGACGGCCCTCGGGATCGAATTGCTGGCGCGCCTGGGCGAACCCCTGCAACCGTTCTCCCAGCGCTTTTTGCACCATAGATCGCGTCAGGCCGA
>PSRJ01000279.1 GCA_003175985.1 Terriglobia bacterium | reverse complement strand
TGTTGTATCCGTCCGCATCGGAGGGAGGAGCGGAACGGAGCTTTCTCGGCTTGAACATTCTGCGACACTTCCGTTTGTAAAATTGCGTGCCATTCTGGATTGTACATGCGCTGCCGTCTGTGTCAATAGGGTAGGCTTCATTTAGAAGTAACAGATTTCAAAATCTTATTATCAAAAATAGAGAGTGAATGCAGTCACGAATGGCGGCGCGGCCGTGTACGCCCGCGTACTGTGTTCGCGAGTATGGCGGATAGAGAGGGGCTGGGGCCGACACTACACTGGGAAGGGGAGGAGACTATGGAATCGGAGATGAGCCCTAACGGGCAGCACAACCGGGCGATCTGGATCGGAGTCGCCATTGGGACGGCGGTGGGACTGGGAATCGTCCTTTCGCGGCGGAAGCGGGATCCATGGGATTCGGCCCGAACGATGACGAAGCGGGTGGCCAACCGCTCTGAGGATATTTCCGAAGCCGCGCGCGACATCGTCGAACGGATCAGAACCATCTACGAAGAGAGCCGCAAGGTCGTGGAAGAAGCTGGAGAGTTGTGGTCGCACGGCCGCAAAATCGTGGGGTATTGATGTTCGTGGTGGCGGCCCCGAACGCCCTTTGGGCCTGATCCGGGCCGCCTTTCAGATCATCCAACTAGCTATATTTCAACAGTTTAGAGGTGCTCCCCCCGGGTGGTACAATGAGTATTAGGGTTCCCCCTTGCCCTATCTGGTAGGTCAATATGAAACAGAACAGCTTTTGGCCGCTCGACTACGATCCCGAGGGAGAAGTCTACGAGAACCTGGCATGGGATCTGCCCGGTTATCGCCGTCGCGAACGATTCGTCGGCCGCAACACAGTCGCCAAGATCCCCGCGAAGCCGCGGGAAGCGCGCTAAAAAATACAGCGGGGCTGTAAACCTTACATAACAATTTCCCCTCCCGAATCCCCGCTCGAACTCAGGCTCTTTAAGATTCCTCATCTTACCGGGAACGGTTCATCGATTGCTTCAGGGCAAACGAGGTTTTTTTGACCATGAAAGGATTCCTTGCGACGACGTGCATCGTGACGGGAGCCTTGCTCGCCGCTGGATGCGCAACAAAGAAGTATGTCCGCAACACAACCGCGCCTGTTCAAGCGAAGGTTGACCAGGTGGGCGAGCAGACGAATCGAAACAGCCAGTCCATTGAGGATACCCGCACCCAAGTTAAGCAGGTAGACGAAAAGGCTCAGAGCGGCATCAGTGCCGCGCAAGAGCGGGCGTCTACCGCCGATCAGCATGCCGCGACGGCCGATCAACATGCCGCGACCGCTGATCAGCATGCCGGAGAGGCCATGAACCGGGCGCAGCAAGCCGCGCAGTCGGCAGATCAGGCGAACCGCGGGCTGGATGGCCTGCGGCAAGTCGTCTCGAACATCGATGATTACAAGCTGCAATCCTCGGTTGCCGTTCCCTTCAAATTCAACCAGTACAAACTGACCCCCGACGGGCAGCAGGAACTGGATAAATTGGTGGATGAAGTAAAGCCCGACAAGCGCTTCTTCATCGCCGTTGAAGGATATACCGACAATATAGGAGCCAAGGAGTACAACGAGGCTCTAAGCCGGCGCCGTGCCGACAGCGTCGTGCAATATCTGGTGGCGAAGCACGACATTCCTATCTACCGGATTCACATGGTAGGTCTGGGAGAAGAGAAGCCGGTAGAGGAAGGCAAGAACCGCGCAGCACGGGCCAAAAACCGGCGCGTGGAGGTGAAGGTATTCTCCGCCGACCAGGTGACTGCGTCTCTGAGCGGTAGTCAGGCCAACGGATCAGCCAGCCGCTTTAGCGGCCCGGATGCAGCGACGACAAATACAACGACGACGCCGGGCGCCGCCAATCAGAACTCGACACCGGGCGCTCCGCCGCAGCAGTGATGTCAGCTTTATATAGGCCGGGCGCGCAGAACCAGCAATACGCGGTCCTGCGCCCCGGCGCGTTTTAGGCGGACATCACCTGCTCGTGCCGTTGTGGACGCAAGGCCTGCCACCAGATCCACAAACACGCCAGGTTGGCCAGCATCGCAAGCACGTCGCCAGGCGAAAGCTCCCACGGAAATAGGTGCCGCAACGATTGGCCGATTGCTTCGCCGGTGAACTGAATCCCAAGAGCTCCACTCAACAGCAGGAGGCAGGGCTCTTTCTTCCGTGAAGCCAATAGCATTGCCCACAGCCCCAGGTCCAGAAATGCCGAACTGAAGTTGAGATCGCGCGTCCACAAAGTCATCCACTCTCCGACCACCAGGTCCGCATCGTAGTGAACCAGGAATGACATGCTGGCGAAAACCAGTGCGAGACACACCAGGAGAAGACGAACAGCCAAGCGCGCACGGACTGTGGAGGACGCCTGGTAAACCAGGCTGATGACCACAGCGAATACAAGCGCCTGGCGGATTCCCTCATCGAGCCAATAGTAAAACGCTCGCGAATGCGCCAGCCGTCTTCCGGTCGAGTAAGCCTGGAAAACCGATATCTCAAGGACCGTGGTGAAGAAGAGAGCAAGGCTGTAGAGCAATATGAATGGAAAGCGGCGATAAGAACCCTTGGCGAGAGCCGCGACAATCAACAGCTCCAGGGGAAGACCAATAAACCAACCGGCGTACTGTAGCGCCGTGCGCATCGAAGGGGTACCCATCTGAGGGTAACACCTTCAAGAATCAAGATTACTCTTCAGGACGTTATCCGATTTCTTCCCATGGCGGAGGCGGCATCGTCGGGCCGCTGGCGACGAACACTTCTTCCCATGGTGGAGGCGGCATCGTCGGACCACTGGCGGATCGGATGTTCGTCGACGGCGTCGAAGGTAAGGCGAATCCGTGCGCTCCGACCGTTGGATCACCCAATAACAGATTGGGCATACGCGGGGACGCGTCATGCGAGAGGTTCCATGCGAATGCTAACGCAAACAGGAGAACGACGGCCGCATAGGCCATTTTGTTTTCGAAGAATCGGCGCATTTTCGTGAACTAAGCTCCTTCATACCCGGGGGCCGGGCAGGTTTATACAGCTTGCATGCAAGATGTGCATGACTGTCTCACCCGAAGTTTAGCTCAAACCGGGCGAAAAGTTATCAGGGTAATGGGGGAATACCCAATACGTTAGGGAACTTTTTGGCGGAATGCTTAGGGTAAATACCTGAATATTCGCCGCTCAGGGTAATTGGGAGCGGGAGATGGTGCGTTCGGGAAACGAGGGGTCCGGCCGAAAGGGGTGAGTCCCGGGATAATCGAGACGCATATCCGCGGTGACTTCGTCGAGCATCGGAAGGTCGACAGTCTTGCTTTCCATAGCGAACGCAGTCAGCAACAAATTGTCACAGATCGCATTGATGAGCCTGGGAATCCCTTGTGCGCGGTAATGGATTTCGTGAATGATCTCGGCCGGCACAATGCTCTGCTCCTTCAATCCGGCCCGGCTCATTCGGGAGTTTACGTAAGCGAGCGTTTCCTGCGGGGTGAACCCGCGCAGAGCGCACCGGAGGGCGATTCGTTGCTTCAATTGACGGAATTCGGGAGCCTCCAATTTCCGGTCGAGTTCCTGCTGGCCCGCCAAAATGATCTGCAACAACTTGCCGCGGCGAGTTTCCAGGTTCCCCAAAAGACGGATCTCCTCCAACACATCCCATTCGAGATTATGCGCTTCGTCGACGATAAGCACAGTCGTGTTGCCCGTGTTGTGCCGCTCCAGCAACAGGCTGTTCAGCGAGAGCAGAACTTCGGTTTTGGAGCGATGGTTGCACCGGAGGTCCAGGTCGTACGCCAGCAACTCGAAAAACTGCTCCACCGTGAGGCGTGAGTTGAAGAGGGAAGCAAAGGCGATCTGCTGGGCGTTGAGGAAATCCCGCAAACACTCCAGCATAGTGGTTTTGCCCGTACCCACTTCGCCGGTGAGGACAATGAAGCCCTTACGGCTCTGTACGCCATAGATCAGGTTGGCCAGCGCTTCCTCGTGCTGCGGGCTCCGATACAGAAACGCGGGATCGGGGCTCATGTTGAATGGGCTGAGTTGAAAGCCGAAAAAAGCGTTGTACATACGAGTGGCGCCAGCCGGACCACCCGTAGGTTAGCATGCGCCGAACCGCACCTATACCCTCACAAATACCGATTTCGTTAGACAAAATACGCCTGGAGAAGGGCCGTGTCGGGCGGCGGCTAGGAAGGTTTAGCAGGCTTTTCCGGTGCGCTCTTTCCTGCCGCCTTTACCGGGCTGATGAGGATATGGGCGTTACGGCCTTCCAGGCGGGGCACGCCCTCGACGCTTCCAAAGGAAGCCAGGTCTTCGGCGAACCGCATCAGGAGCTTCTTGCCAAGATCGGCGTGAGCGATTTCGCGGCCTCGGAACTGCACAACCGCTTTGACACGGTTACCCTCCTGGAGAAAGCGAATGGCATGGTTTTTCTTGAAGTCGTAGTCGTGGTCGTCCGTATTGGGCCGGAACTTCAGTTCCTTGACCTGCACCACGTGCTGCTTCTTCTTGGCATCGTGCTGCTTCTTCTTCTGCTCGTACTGATAGTGGCCGAAATCGACTGCTTTGGCGACAGGATACGGGGTGGCTGTGGGAGCCACCAGGACCAGGTCGAGGCCCATCTCCTGCGCTTTTCGAAGTGCAGCAGACGTCTGCATTACTTCGTTGGTTCCATCCGGGAACACAGCACGGACTTCACGCACGCGAATCGACTCGTTCACATTCTCTCTGCGATTCTGCCTGCGAGGGGGAAAATTTCTGCCGGGAAACATTTCAGGTTATGCGTTAAATTCGGAGAGATACACGGACAGTCCTTCGGCGGCCGGAACGGATGACAGTTCGAGGAGCGGATTCGAGCGAATGAGCAAGCGAAGAATACTAATCAAATTCAGTAAATCAGAAAGCTGCGCCGAAGTCAAAGGGTTTGCGTGAACGCCGGACGCTGGTTTTGGCCCTCGATTGCGATTGTGGTTGCGGCGGCCGGGATCCTGGAGGTTTCCTCGGCGCTCGAAGAAACGCAGACCTGGGACGAAGGAATCCACATTTCCGCGGGGTACGCCTACTGGGCGCTGGGCGATTACCGGTGGAATCCGGAGCATCCCCCCCTGGCAAAATTGCTGGCGGCTTTACCGCTGACCAGGTTGCCCCTGCGCCTCCCGGTAGCTTCCGAATCCTGGAGGAAACGGGACGAGACTGGTGTCGGCATCGATTTCCTTTATCGCAACGGCGTGCCCGCGGATACGATTCTTCTGACGGCTCGCAGCATGACGATTCTGCTTTCGCTGCTGTTCCTGACGGCCGTGGCGTGGTGGACGCGACGGCGATTTGGGGCGAGTGCCGCCTTGCTGGCCGTTGCTCTGTGCGCTTTCGATCCGAACCTGATCGCCCACGCCAGATATGTCACCACCGACTTCCCCGTAACTGTTTTCTTTTTCCTGGCCGGAGCGCTGTGGCTGGATTATCTCCTCGGCGGACGCTTCCGCGATCTTCTAGCGGCGGGCCTGGCGTTTGCGTTAGCCATGGCAACGAAGTTTTCGGCCATCCTGCTGATTCCAGCTTTGGCGCTGCTCTATGCTATCCGGTGGTGGCAGACGCCTAAGGAATTTCCGCTGCGCCGCACTGCGGTAGCGGCCGCCGTCCTGGCCGGCTCCACGGCGGCCCTGGTGAGCGTCCTTTACTGGCCGGAAACCTGGCGATGCCTGACCACCGAAGTGCCGCGGCTGGCCGGTGTGGTCAAACCGGAAGGGCCTATCGGCATGGTCCTGTATCGCGTCGGGCGCTGGTTCCACCTGCCCGCCCACGCGTTTCTGACCGGCTTAAACGACGTCGCCGGTCACAACCGTGCGGGACACTCGAGCTACCTCATGGGACTGCGCTCCGATCAGGGGTGGTGGTATTACTTCCCGGTAGTTTTCGCGGTCAAGAGCACTATAGCGGCATTAGCGGCCACGGCGCTTCTGCCGTTGGCCGGAATTAAGCTTCTCCGGCGCACGGAAGAAACCGGCTTTCTATGGTTGGGGCTGCTCGTTCCCCCGGTCCTTTACTTTTTGTTCAGTATGACCAGCGCGATCAACATTGGAATGCGCCACATCCTGCCGGTTTATCCGTTTCTTTATATTGCCGCGGCGGGGTTGTTGGATCGCGCTTTCCCGCGGCGAATGGCGCGGATCGCGATGTTCGCGCTTGGTACCCTGCAAATTGCCGAATGCGCCAGCATCGCTCCGGATTACCTGGCATTTTTCAATGCCCTGGCTGGAGGCCCCGGAAAAGGTCCCCAATACCTGGTGGATTCCAACATCGACTGGGGACAGGACATAAAAAAGCTGGCGCGGTGGCTGCGCGCCCACGGAACGAACACGGCTACGATCATGTACTTCGGTAACGCACAGATGGCGTATTACGGAATCAACTCCCTGAACTTTCCGGCTCCCATGGACCGGAAGAGCTGGGACGCTTTAGACGGCTTCGCGGTCGCCAGCGTGACGCCGCTCGAAGGAGTGTACGTGCCGCTGGACGCGCTGGCACGGCTGCGGCTGGGCGAACCTATTGCCAAGGTGGGCTGGTCGCTGTATGTCTACGATTTCCGCAAGCGGGCCGGGCCCACCAGTCACGACGGCCAAGTCCGTTAGCTCACTGTTCTTACCAGGTATCCAACTGAGGCTGCGTGAAGATTTCGGGCGAAACCCCGGCGCTGATGGCGGCTTCCTTGGTGCAGATCCAATACTCGGCTTGCCACCGTTCCTGGCGGTTGTAAGGGGGCCGGTACACATAGAAATCCCGCGCGCGGCGGCGGACCTTAGGCTCGACGCGCGTCTCGTTGCCCAGCACATAGGCTTCCCGCAGTGCCGCCTCGTACGATTCGAACGGCCCGTCAATGTAGTCGCGGTAATTGATGATGTGCCAGTCCATTTGGGAATACAGATCCGAACCCGATGGCAACGTACTGGTCCCTGTTTCTAGCAAATTAGATGAAACCGATTCGCTGGTTTCCGACCGTATCCTACAGATAAATCAGGTCTTGTTGTGCGGCTGGGACTTGCGCGTGGTTACCGTTCCCCGCGCCTTTGACACCTGTTTTTGGACTTTCCCGGCCAGCCAAGCCCGAATCACATTAGGATGGCGACTCTATCCATCGAGAGCCACGCGGCGGAAACCACCACCCCGGTTTCCTCTCCCTTTCCGATTATAGGACCCCCGGAGAAATGAATTCAAGGGATGGGTCCGGTTCGGGCGCCGACCAACTACACCACGCGCAGCACGATCTTGCCCCGCGTATGCAGGCGGACTGCCTTCATTGTTGTCACGCGAATTACCTCACTTGGTGGATGACCTTCGAATGTTGTAAACTCAAAGTTTACTTCAGTGGTTCCGACGCACTCCGTGTGTTCCGGCTCCCAATCGAGGTTTTGCATGCACGCAATTATTGAAACCGGCGGAAAACAGTACCGGGTTGCTCCGGGCGATGTGATCCGCGTCGAAAAGCTCGCGGGCGATGTCGGCTCGGAAATCGAACTGGCCACCAAAGCGGCGTTTAATGACGGCGGCGAACTGGTTTCAGGCGCTACCGTGAAGGCCACTATCGTGGGCAACGGACGCGGCGATAAGGTGGTTGTCTTCAAATTCAAGCGCAAAAAGCAGTACAAGAAAACCATCGGGCATCGCCAATCCTTCACGGAAGTGAAGGTGGGCGACATTTTGGTTTAGGTGGCGTATGGCTCACAAAAAAGGATTAGGCAGTTCTAAAAACGGGCGCGATTCCAATGCCCAGCGGCTGGGCGTGAAAGTCTTCGGCGGCCAGTTGGTGCCGGGCGGCTCAGTGATCGTGCGGCAGCGCGGCACGAAAATCAAGCCCGGACTGAACGTAGGCTGGGGCAAGGACGACACGCTGTTTGCGAAGGTGACTGGCGTCGTGGAGTTCAAAGACCGCGGGCGCATGGGCAAATTCGTCAGCGTCACCCAAGTCGCGTAGCCGCTCCGCCCGCGCTTTCCATTCACGAGGCCGCCGGTTTCGGCCGGCGGCTCTTCTATGTTCATCGACGAAGTTCGGATTTCGGTAAAGGCCGGAGGCGGGGGCAACGGCTGCCTGGCTTTCCGGCGCGAGAAGTACGTTCCGCGCGGAGGCCCCAGCGGCGGCGATGGCGGCCGCGGCGGCGACGTAATCCTGGTTTCCAACGAGCACCAAAACACTCTGCTCCATCTCCGCTACAATCCCGAGCACACAGCGCAACGCGGGCGCCACGGTGAAGGCAGCAACAAGACGGGAGCGGACGGCCGGTCGATCGAAGTGGAAGTGCCCGTCGGGACCGTGGTCTACGACGACGCGACCGGCGATCGGCTCTATGACTTCACGCATCCAGGGCAGCGCTTTACCGTTGCCCGCGGCGGCCGCGGCGGGCGCGGGAATGCTCGCTTTGCGACGGCCACACACCAGGCGCCCACGGAACACGAGCCCGGAAGGCCGGGGGAGGAGAAGCGCCTTCGCTGCGAACTCAAACTGCTGGCCGACGCCGGCCTGGTGGGCTTCCCCAACGCCGGCAAATCCACGTTGATCTCCCGCATCTCGGCGGCGCGGCCGAAAATTGCGGATTACCCGTTCACCACACTCGAACCGAATCTCGGCGTAGTAGAGCTTCCCGATTACCGCAGTTTCGTGGTCGCCGATATCCCCGGTCTGATCGAGGGGGCGCACCTCGGCCACGGTCTCGGCATTCAGTTCCTGCGCCACATCGAACGCACGCGGCTGCTCGTGCATCTGGTGGATGTCTCGGAGGCGAGCGGGCGCGATCCCATCCACGATTTCGAAATCGTAATGGAAGAGTTGGCCAGCTTCGGCGCCGAACTCGTCGAGAAGCCGATGATTGTGGTGGCTTCCAAAATGGATATCGCGCAGGACCCCGCGCGCGTAGAAGGGTTGCGCCGCCATGCCGCCCAACGAGGGTTTCCCTACTTCGAGATCTCCAGCGCCACCGGACTTGGCATTGAGAAGCTGAAGTATGCCATGGCCGAACGCGTGCTGGCCTCGCCTGTCGCCTCTAGCCACAATTTCCGGCATAATTAGGCCATTGCTACAAACCGGAGGTGCTGTTATGAACCGGAGGAACTCCGTCAACCGGCGTGACTTTTTCAAGGGAGCGGCCGCCTTGGGTGCGGCGGCGACTGCATCCGCCGCGCAGCGGCGTTTTGATCACTCTGCCGATGTGGTCATCGTGGGTGCGGGGGCCGCGGGTTTGCCCGCCGCAATTTCAGCGCGCGATCATGGGGCGTCCGTTCTCGTGATCGACGAGAACCACGATATCGGCGGGCACGCCATGCTCAGCGGGGGAAGAATTCCTCTCGGCGGCGGACACAGCCTCCAGAAGAAGTACGGCATCGCGGATTCCGCCGACCAGGTCTACCTGGATCACACCAATCACCGGAACCCCGAATTCCGCTACGCCGATCGCGACCTGGTGCGCGCCTGGGCCAACGAAAATGTGGCCACGTTCGAGTTCCTGCTCGAGAACGGGGTGGTCTTCGAAGATGCTGCGCCCACTGTCGTGAATGGGGGAAGCGTTCCGCGGCTGTTCGTGACGAAGCGTTTTTCAGACGACTACAAGGAGACCATCAACGGACGCCCCGGCTCCGGTCTCGTCCGGCATCTGGAAGCTAAAGCGCGCGCCAAGGGCGTCACATTTCTTCTGCGGCACAAGCTGACCGGCCTTCTTCGCGAAAACCCGAAGTCGGGAAGAGTTCTGGGGATCGCGGCGCAGCTCGAAGGGAAGGACGTAAACATTCAGGCGAAGAAAGGTGTGATCCTGGCCACGGGCGGGCATACCAGCAACGTAGAATTCCGGAGGATGTTCGATCCGCGGCTAACGGAAGAATACCAGGTCACGGGCGAGCCGTGGAGCAAGCAGAACGCCGATGGCGAAATCCTCGCGATGGCGATCGGCGCGTCGTTATGGGCAACCGCCAACCAGCCCAATGAGGGTGGCCGGGCGGTCACTAAGACACTCCACATCGGGTGCCGGTGGGGATACCAAAACCTGAAATGGGAGCCGGAGAGCCCAATCTTCGCGCAAGCCGGCGCTTCCGGCCTGACGGTGCGGAGTTTTGAAGACGTCATTCTGGTGAACCAAGTAGGCCGAAGATTCTGGAATGAACTCGACGATTCCTACCGGTTCCTGGCCGCCTGTTTGGGGACTAACGGCAACCTGGGAAATCACGGCAAAGCCAATGGCGGCGGCCCGATCTGGGCAATCTTCGATTCGGAGGCCGCGAAACGCGAAGGATGGGATCCCAGGCCGCCCAATGTCGATCCCAACGGCTGGTTCTTTGGGGGCGAAACGATCGGTGAACTGGCGGCGAAAATCAAGAATCCCTACCAGCTTGCGCCCATCCCGGCCCATGGGCTCGAAGAAACGGTAGCCCGGTACAATGCCTTTGTAGACGCGGGAAAGGACACGGACTTCGGGCGGCCATCGCCAAAATTCAAGATCCAGGCGGCGCCGTTTTATGCGGCCTGGTCCACGCCGATTCTGCACGATACCCTCACTGGTTTGAAGATTAACGGGAAATGCCAGGTAATCGATGTGCACGGCCGTGTGATTCCGGGCTTATTCTGCGCGGGTGAAACGGCGGGTGGGTTCGGGCTTCACGGACTGCCGCGGGCAACTGTCTTCGGAAGGATTGCCGGAAGAGAAGCAGCCAGCGAGAAAGTTTGACCGATCCTTGAGAAGCGGCAGGTGTATAATCCCCGGAGGAGTTGAGGGCTTATGCAGATACGATTGGTATTGCCGCTGTTGTTGCTCGCCGCGC
>PSRJ01000154.1 GCA_003175985.1 Terriglobia bacterium | reverse complement strand
ACCATCGGAATCAGTTGCACGCCCGATTCCGACCTCGCCCGCGCTGCGGATATCGCGATCACTCCTCTTACCGGTCCCGAAGTGGTCGCAGGCTCCACGCGCATGAAAGCCGGTACCGCCCAGAAGCTGGTACTCAACATGCTCACCACGACAGCGTTTATTCGGTTGGGGTACGTATACCGCAATCTTATGGTGAACGTGCAGGCGAAGAACGCAAAACTCGCGGACCGCGCCCGCCGCATTGTGGCCGAAGCGGCCGGAGTCTCTCATGACCGGGCGGGGCAGTTGTTGACGGAAGCCGGAAACAGCGTGCCCGCGGCCATCCTCATGGCGAATGCAGGTGTCGGACGCGAGGAGGCGGAACGGCGGCTGGCGTCGGCAGGCGGGAGTATTGCAAAGGCTTTGCATGGATAAGTTCGTCATTACGGGCGGAAACGCCCTTACCGGAGAGATTCCCACCAGCGGTTCCAAGAACGCCGCGCTGCCGGCCTTGGCTGCCGCTCTGCTTACGGCCGAGCCTGTAATTCTAAAGCGCATTCCGCGCGTTCGCGACATTCGCACCATGCAGCGGCTGTTAGTAGATATCGGTTCGCTGGTGCAGGTAGAGGAAGAAACCGTCCGCCTGCACACGCCGCAGATCGTCTGCCCCGAAGCGCCCTATGAATTAGTGAAGACCATGCGCGCATCGAGCCTGGTTCTGGGACCTCTGGTGGCGCGTTGCGGGCGCGCGCGTGTTTCCCTGCCGGGCGGCTGCGCCATCGGGGGCAGACCCATCAATTTGCACATTCTGGGTCTGGAACAGTTGGGCGCTCGCATCCGCCAGTCGCACGGTTACATCGAAGCCGAAGCTCCCGATGGCCTGCACGGCGCGACGGTACGGTTCGAGCGGATCACCGTCACCGGAACCGAAGACCTCATGATGGCGGCGGTGATGGCTCACGGCGAGACGGTTCTGGAAAATGCCGCCCGCGAGCCCGAGGTCACGGACGTCGCGGAGTTGTTAATCAAGATGGGCGCGCGAATTGAGGGCGCCGGAACCTCCACCATCCGCATCCAAGGCGTCGAGAGACTCGGCGGCGCCGAGCACACCATTATTCCCGATCGCATTGAGGCCGGCACGTTTCTGGTTGCGGGCGCAATTACCGCGGGCGACCTGGCGATTACAGGCTGCAACCCCGGGCACCTGGGCGCGCTTGTGTCGAAGCTGCAACAGGCCGGCTCGGATGTGACACAGCCCACCGGCACTACGCTGCGCATTCGCGGAGCCGGCAAGCTCCTTTCGGTCGATGTCACCACGGAGGAATATCCCGGATTCGCTACCGATCTGCAGGCCCAATACATGGCCCTCATGACGCAGGCGGAAGGAATCGCGATCATCACCGAGACTATCTTTGAAAACCGCTTCATGCATGCGCAGGAGCTGGCGCGCATGGGCGCCAATATCCGCATCTCGGGCAACCAGGCTATCGTGGCCGGGCCGCATCCATTGACCGGGGCCGGCGTGATCGCATCAGATCTGCGAGCCAGCGCTTCGCTCGTCCTCGCGGCTCTCATGGCGCGCGGCGAAACGGTGATTGATCGTGTGTACCACATCGATCGAGGCTATGAGAAAATCGAAGCGAAACTGGCCCGGGTCGGCGCAAAGATCCGGCGCGTGGAGTGAGAATGCATGCCTCATAATCCCGGATTTCTCAATCTTGTGAATGACGCAAAGTCGCGAATCCAGCAGGTCGATATCGAAGGCTACAAGAAGATGGTAGCCGCGAAGGAACCGCACGTCCTGGTCGATACGCGCGAGGACAGTGAGTGGACCGCGGGCCATGTGAAAGGCGCTCTGCATCTCAGCAAAGGCATTATCGAGCGCGATATCGAAACCAAGGTGCCGGACAAGAACGCGAAAGTCGTGTTGTATTGCGGTGGTGGTTTCCGTTCGGCGCTGGCGGCCGACAATCTCCGGAAGATGGGCTACTCGCAGCCGGTCTCTCTCGATGGCGGTTGGAGCGCGTTGAAGGAGTCGGGACTGGAGCTGGAGAAGTAGGCAAATTCCGCGTCGTTTTTTCGGTGGCGGCTCGTCCGAGCCCAAGGCTACACTTTCTTCATGCAACTCCTGCCATCACAAAATGAAATGCAGCGCGCTTACCTGGCGTCCGATGGCGCGTATAACGGTCTGTTCTTTGTGGCTGTCCGCACCACTGGAATCTTCTGCCTTCCGTCGTGTTCCGCTAAGAAGCCACTGCCGGAAAACGTGGAATACTTCGGAAGCGTGAAAGACGCGCTGTTCGCGGGCTACCGACCCTGCAAACGGTGCCGGCCGACGGAGAACTCCGCTCCCGATTGGGTTCGCGGGCTGCTGGATCGCATAGCGGCCGACCCTATGCAACGGGTCACCGAGGGTTCGCTCCGCGAGCTCGGGTTAGAGCCGGCGCGTGTCCGGCGCTTCTTTGTGCGCGAATACGGCCTGACGTTTCAGGGCTATTGCCGCGCGCTTCGACTAGGGAAAGCATTCGAGAAAATCCGCAACGGCGGCCCGCTCGATGAAGCGGTCTTCGATTCCGGTTTCGATTCACACAGTGGTTTCCGCACCGCCTTCGAGCAACTTTTTGGCAAACCACCGGGGCGTACGCGCGAGGCCGATGGCATCCGCGTATTCTGGATGGAAACTCCGATCGGCCCAATGATCGCCGGCGCTACGGACCAGGGAGTCTGCTTACTGGAATTTACCGAGCGGCGCATGCTGGAGGCCCAGTTCGCTACGCTACGGCGCCGCTTCGATCTTCCGATATTTCCTGGCGAGAGCAGCCATCTCGAGCAGTTACGGGCGGAACTCGCGGAATACTTCGCGGGCAGGCTTCGCGAGTTCGGTGTGCCGCTCGTCTATCCGGGCACACCCTTCGAAACGCAGGTCTGGACGGAGTTGCGGCAGATCCCCTATGGCGAGACGAGATCCTACGAAGACCTGGCGCGAATCGTAGGGCGGCCGGGCGCCTCGCGGGCCGTGGGCCGCGCCAACGGCATGAACCGGATCGCGATCGTGATTCCGTGTCATCGCGTGGTCAATAAGGATGGCAATCTTTGCGGATATGGCGGGGGACTCTGGCGGAAACGGATACTGCTTGATCTGGAGCGGACCGGCGCCTCGGTGGGGGCAGTTTCCGGCTAGTGCTTCGCCTCTACCACGCCGAGGTCGCTCAGGACCTTTGGACTGGCCTCATCCATTGCGAGCAGGCTGTGGCATGCGTTGCAGTCCTGCGTGATGGAGCGTCCGTCTTTGGTGGAATGGCTGCCATCGTGGCAGCGGAAGCAGCCGGAAAAATCCGTGTGCCCTAAGTTGTTGGGATACGCCCCCCAGGTCACTTTCATATCGGGAAACACATTGCGATTCCAGACCTGGAGGACGGCTTGGCCCGCGGCGGTCACTTCGCCGCGGTGTTGCGACCAGATGTCGGGGTAGTGCTTTTCGTAATATCGGGCGAAGGTTTCCGGGATCCGCTGCGCGGCCTCCTCGCGGGAAGCGTAGTTCGCCTTGAGAATCTCGACGGCCTGTTTTTTCGCAAAAGGCAGCGCGGGCGAAATCTGACCCGCGTTCATGACCCGGTCGATACCACGCTCCGGCAATTCATAGGTATGTGTGGGCCGGTTGTGGCAGTCCATGCAGTCCATCTCGCGAACCGGCAGCCCTTCCGTCTTGGCATCCTTAGTCGCGTAGGTCCGCTTTCCGCCGGGTCCATCATATTCCACCCACGGGATGTTCTGGCGCCCTTCGTCGGAGTGTGCGTAGCGGATGGTAACGCCGGGGCCTAGGTGCGTCCCATGGATCCCCACGCCGCCATTGCCGCCCCCGATCTTCATCAGGAGGACCGTCTTGGTTTGCGTATTGTGCTCGTCATCGGCGAATTTGGGGATCACGCGCACGCGGTCTTCACCGTACTTTTGGGGCCAATGGCAGGCTTCGCAGGTTTCGCGCGCCGGACGCAGATTCCGCACTGGAGTGGGAATGGGCCGCGGGTAGGTGTCGAACGTCACCGCTACTACCTGCCCTACACCAGACAGCTTGCTGCGTACGAACCACGAAGCGCCCGGACCGATATGGCACTTCACACACTCCACCTTCGAGTGCGGCGAGTTCTGGTAAGCCGTGAATTCGGGCTGCATGACACTGTGGCAGGTCTGCCCGCAGAAGTTTACCGAGTCCATGTAATTGACGGCGCCGTAAGTGAGCTGGCTCGCCACCACGATGTTGACCAATGTCGTCGCGCCAACGAAGTACGCCAGTTTGCGCAGCTCCGGGTTGCTCCAGGTCAGTGCCGGGAAGTCCGGAGGGTAGACGCCGGGGTAACCTTCCCGCCGCCTCTTCAGCCACATGCCGAGAGGAATCAACAGCAATCCCACGAAAAAAGGCAGGGGCAGCGCCAGGAACGCGAGAATTCCGACGTAAGGATTCTCCGTGCCGCCGCGCAACGTCGTGGGCAGCAAAAACAACCAGAAAACAGTGGCGGTGGTAACGGTAATGACACCGCTCAGGCTCAGCCAGTTATTGGAGAGGTGAATTAGCGGAGAAAGCCAGTTTCTCCCGGGTGGGTTGGCATTACTTTGAGTCATGATTGGGGTTCAGTCTCCCGCCACGGGTACGTCTTCCGGTTCCGGCGAAGATTCTGACGCTTTCTCGCCTTCTTCGGTCAGAAAGGCCGTGTCGAGCGGGTAGATGTCGGGGTCGAAAATTACGGAGTAGAAGTGCCAGATCACGATCGCTCCGGCTGCCAGGATGGCTTCATAGAAGTGAATCGAGGTGGCCACATCCAGCCAGATCTTCGGAAACAGTTGCAACGCCAGGTTGTTCGCCCAAAGCAGCAGGCCCGTGGCGGCCATCACCACCGTACCCCAGACCAGTGCCCAATATTCCGCCTTGCCGATATAACTGTGAGGGGAACGTCCCGGCGCCTCTGAGCCAAGCCCCATGTTATAGGCAAAATTGGCCAGCGCTTCGCGGGCATCCCTGGTCTTGGGCAGCAACTCCATCCAGTGCTTGCGCAGCTTGCGGTCCACGATAAGCGAAATGATGTGAATCAAGGCCGCCGCCATAAAGACTACGGCCGCGATGCGGTGCACGAGGCTGCGCATCGAAAGAGACCCTTCCATCATCAGCACGGGACGCGCCCACCATTGATCAGAATATTTCAGGGCAAACCCGGTGCAAACCAGAACCACGAACGAAATTGCCAGGATGGCGTGCTGTATGCGTTCAAACGGCAGCATACGGGGGCCGGCGTGAGCTGTGCTCGCGGGTCGGCGGATAAAGTGCTTCTGGAACCGCAGCCGGATCAGTTTGCGAATCCAATCGCCGGCATTGTGCAGCACCATCAACCCGAGCGTCACTGGAATCAATAGGAGATAGAACTGACGGACCCACCGTACCGCAGCGGGCTCGGTCCGCCCTTCCATCACATGCACCTGGCTGATGGCGAAGCGCGTGCCTGCCCCCGGGTGGCATTGTCCGCAGGTCTTCCGCAGGTTCTTGGGGTGAATGGTCGATTTGGCGTCCGACGAGGGCAGGATATTGTGTACGCCGTGGCAGCTGGCGCAGTTGGCCACGCTCTGCGAACCCGCTCGGGCCGCCAGCCCATGGAAGGAAGAATCGAAGCTGACCAGCCGGTCCGAAGGCATGCCGAATTTGCGTGTCAGCCGCACATCGCCATGACAACTGCCGCAGGTATCGCGGATATGACCGGCGCTGACCGGTGAATCCGCGTTGGTGTGTTTGAGGATCTTATGTTCACCGTGGCAATCGGTGCAGAGAGGCGCCTGCGAAATACCGCGCGCCAGCGCTCGGCCGTGTACACTGGCCCGAAACTGGGTGACTACCTCGGTGTGGCACAGGCCACAAGTGTCCGGCACGGCCACGCGGAAAGCCTGCGACTTCGGAGGAAGTAATTCGTGCGCGCTGCCATGGCACATCCCGCAATCCGGAGCTCCTTCGTTCCCGTTCTTGCGGGCCTGTCCGTGCACGCCGCTGGCGTAGTCTCCAGCCTGATCCTCGTGGCAGGTGGTGCAAACCGGTTTGGGAATGTCAGCCGGGTGCGGATACTTCTCGTGACTCTCGTGGCAGGTATCGCAAGTCAGGCCGGCGTGCGCGCTCTGCTCCAGCTTCTGCGCCTGCTCGTGGCAGGAGGCACATTGAGCTGCCGGCGCCTTGTCGGCCGCGTGGCCGGGCGCCCCTGCCCAAACGAAAAGCACAAGCAGCGAAGCAAGCGGAACCGCATCGCGCACCCGCCTCATAGCCGGTCCTAGAGTCCTGTAGGAGTGTTCGAGCTGAGCCAGGTCTGCCACGTATAGGCGGCCGCCAGGATCAGACCGGTGACCACGGCGACCACGGTCAGCATTTTGCCCCAGTGGTCAATCTGCTCCAGCTTATTAGCTACGGTGGCCTGTTCGGCGGAGACCGCGGCCGCGGCGCTGCCCAGGTGCAGTGTTTCGTCTTCCTTGGTGCTGACCACTTTGCGGTAAGCGGCCAATGCCACTACCACCAATGCCAGTAAGCTCCACAGAACCGTGAACGGCGTGAAATTGATATGCATAGTGCACCTCGATTCAGAATTCGAGTGATGCACGCCGGAGTCCATGCCCCTAGCGGAATGCCGAAAAAAAGCAAGAACCGCTTGCTGACGCGCGCGGCTCAGAAACGCGTCCGCGCGTTTGCAGGCACTTACAGAGCCGCGAACGCAAGGGAGCGGTGGACTGATGGCCTATTTCAGCAGCTTTCTGGAAGTGGAAACTACCGTGTTTTGCAACGTCTGGATCTGGAAGTCTGAATTTCTGGGGTTATTGGCGCAGGCGCGCTGTCGTCGTTGGGGGAAATTTCGCTCAATACGTGGGTTTTGCACACATGGCCGACGCGCAGGGACGCGGCCATTACAGTCAAAAGAACGGTGGCCAGGGAATCATGAGTCGAGACTACGGAGACGATCCCGGCTTCCCAAGCTTCCGCCAGGCCCTCGGGATCTTGCCGGGTGATCAGAACCACCCGTTCCGGGTTAGCCAGAGGCTTGGGCAACCGGGCAAGAGCGGACTCGTCCAGGACCAGAACGCTGGCCAGCGCCGGGTCCGGACGCTCGACCGATTTCACGTTCCAGGGCCCGCTGTGGGAGAGCGCCTCCCGCAGCGCGCCTGCGTAGACGGCGTCAGCGACCGCCAGCTGAACCGTGCGCGTCATGGACGTCTCCGCTCCATTCGGTGGCATTCTGCTATTTCTTATAGCCGTCGAGCGACTTGTGTTCTGCGTAGTACTTGCCCGTGTCGTTCAGGTCTTTCGAATTGGCCGCCGTATGGCAGAACGTGCAAGCCTTCTTTTCCTTCTTCGTATATTCCGGCTTGCCGTACGTGGCGGTCGAGCAAACCAGAAAGCCGCCCAACAGAATCACTGCGGGTAACGTCAATTTCCAATGCAACATGAGGTCTCCGCCAGGGAGGTCAGCAATTGCATCTCCACGGACCTTAATCTTCACTTTCCAGCGACTTCCCGCGAATTTCCGAGGTTTTCCAGGGGGTCAATCCCCCCGCAATACCCAATGCCCTGGGGAAATTAACCCAAACAGGGCTTGTTATAATGAACTGGTCGTCCCCCGAATGTCTAAGCTCACGCCAGGCTGGCAAAAGGCTAGTGTGTTGGAAACTGTATTTGACCAGCTTTCTGACGCGCTTGTCCTGTACGACCCGGAATTTCGGATTACTGGAGTCAATTACTCCGCGGAAAAGCTCTTCGGTATGTCCTCCGAAGATATGCTCGGGCGCCACTGCCAGGAAATCTTCAACTGTTTTGTGTGCGAGCCAGGTTGCGGCGTGCTGGTAGGGCTGAACCAGGCCCCTGGGTCACCAAACTGCACGGTCCGGCTCAACACAGGCAATGGCATGGAGCGCCTGGTGGTGATGCGGACCACGCAAATGCTGGATGAGGATGGCAAACTTTCCGGCGTGGTGGCCACTATTAAGGACATTACGGAGGAAGCTGCTCCTGAAAAGCGCGCGATCATTGCCGAATCCGCCTTGATGCGCGAGGTTTTGAGTTTCGTGCGCCGCGTAGCGGCGAGTGAAGCGACCACAATTCTCCTGGAAGGCGAGAATGGCACCGGCAAGGACCTGGTTGCCAAAACACTGCATTACCAGAGTCTGCGCCAAGCCGAGCCGTTCATCGCAATCAACTGCGCCGCCATTCCCGAAACCTTGCTCGAAAGCGAGTTGTTCGGTTACGAAAAGGGCGCCTTCACCGATGCCCGCAACCAGAAGCGCGGGATCTTCGAACTGGCCGACAAAGGCACGTTGTTCCTGGATGAGATCGGCGAGATCCCGCTCATGCTGCAAGCCAAACTCCTGCGTGTTCTGGAGGACCAGAGCTTTCGCAGGCTGGGCGGCCTCAAAGATATCAAGCTCGATCTGCGCGTGGTGGCGGCCACCAACAAGAACCTGCGTGAAGCTGTCAAAGAAGGGGCGTTCCGCCAGGACCTGTATTTCCGTCTGAACGTCATTCAGATCACCATCCCCGCCCTGCGCGAGCGCACCGACGATATCCTGCCCCTTACGAATTTCTTTGTAGAGCACTATAACCGCAAATTCAAACGCAATATCGAAGGCGTCAGTGAAGGCTCCGTCCGGCTGCTGCTTTCCCATGATTGGCCGGGAAATGTCCGCGAACTGCGCAATGCCATAGAACGCGCGATGATCCTCGAGGAATCGTCGCATATTACCCCGTCTAGCCTGCCGATTGCTATCTCGCGCCCGGATGGTTCTGCCGCCATGGCCGCGAACCTTCCCTCGGAAATACCTAACGAGGGACTTTCGCTCGAAGACAATGAACGCAGCCTGCTGGCCCGCGCACTGGAAAAGACCAATGGCAACCAAACGCAGGCCGCGCGCCTGCTGCGCATTACCCGGGACACTCTGCGGTATAAAATGAAGAAATTCAATCTGCGATGACCAAAACGCCGGCTCTCATAGTTGCCGCTACCGCCGTAGCGATGGCGCAAAGTTCCTATCTCGGCGCGCCGCGCCAACTCACTCACGGCGGGCAGAACGCCGAGGCCTACTGGGCGCCCGACGGCAAGCGCATCATTTTCCAAACCACCCGCCCGCCCTATGGTTGCGATCAGATTTTCGTCATGAACGCCGATGGCAGCGACCAGCACCTCGTCTCGACGGGCAAGGGTGTTACCACGTGCGGCTATTTTCTTCCCGATAACAAACACATCATCTACGCCTCCACGCACCTGGCCGGGGATGCCTGTCCGGCCCCCGCCGACCGCAGCAAAGGATACGTTTGGAGCGTATACTCGAGCTTTGATATCTTCCTTGCCACCGACGACGGCAAGATCGAGAAGCGGCTCACGGATACTTCCGGATACGATGCCGAAGGAACCATCAATTTCAAATCGGGCCAGATCGTATACACATCGTTAGCCTCGGGCGATCTCGACCTGTGGACCATGCGGCCCGACGGCTCGCAGAAAAAGCAGCTCACGAAGACCACCGGCTACGACGGCGGCCCAGTCTTTTCGCGCGACGGCAAGAAGCTCACCTGGCGTGCCAACCATCCCAAGACTCCGCAGGATATGGACCGCTA
Source organism: Terriglobia bacterium (assembly GCA_003175985.1). GTDB lineage: Bacteria > Acidobacteriota > Terriglobia > Bryobacterales > Bryobacteraceae > PSRJ01. The sequence goes on along the minus strand of PSRJ01000154.1, from coordinate 29,301 downwards.
CAAGAGCCTGCTGGCCGATAACCTCACCGCGCCGATGAAGATGGAGTTGTTCGTAGCGGATGCGGATGGCGGCAACGCGAAACAGATCACGAATTACGGCTGCGCCAGTTTCGCCCCCACCTTCACGCCGGACGGAAAGAAGATTCTCTTCTCGTCCAACAAGCAGGAATGCGACAGCCGCCGCTTCGAGCTTTACCTGATCAATGTTGATGGCACCGGCCTGGAGCAGGTTACGAAATTCGGAGGGTTTACGGCGTTCCCCGAGTTCTCGCCCGACGGGAAGAGCATCGTGTTTGCCTCCGATAGGGACGCGAAAAGCACCTACGAATTCAATATCTTCACAGCACCTTGGAGCGTCCGCAACCTTCCGTAGGGTTTCATGCAATTTGCGACTCCTCACCCCCTACAATGGAATTGTGCACTTCCGGCGCGTCCGCGGTCCGGCGCTCCTCCTTTTGCTGAGTTTGATGGCTTCGGGGCTGTCCTCCTGCCTCGTAAAGCGCCGGCTGATTACCCGCGCGGGGGCAAAAACCGCCACCCCTTCCCTGCTAGTCGCCGATCGAAAGCAACTGGTTGACAAGATCACAGCGCAGTTCAACGCCATCCAGAACTTCACGGCTACGGTAGACATGACCCCCGCGCTGGGAACCACGGAAAAGAGCCGTGTGACGGAGTACAAGGACGTGCGGGGCTATATCGTTTTCCGTAGGCCGGCCGACATTCGCATCATCGGTCTCTATCCCGTGGTGCGCAACACGGCGTTCGATATGGTGTCCAACGGAACCGACTTCAAGCTCTACGTTCCGGTGAAAAACCGCTTTCTGGTCGGCAGCAATGAAGTCCGGCAGGTCTCGCAGAACAAGCTCGAAAATCTCCGTCCCCAGCATTTCCTGGAAGCCCTGATGGTGCAGCCGATCGGGCCGTCCGACCGGGTACTGCTCGAAAACTTCACCGACGAAGACAATGCTTTTTATGTGCTCCATATCGTTCAGGAAGCGGGGCCTCAAGAACTCGAACTTGCGCGAACCGTCTGGTTCAACCGCGTGGATTTGCGGCTGGCGCGCCAGATCATTCTCGACCGCTCGGGAAACATTCTGACCGATGCCCGCTACTCGCAATGGCAGGAATATGACAACGTGCCGTTTCCTAAACATATCGAGATCAACCGGCCGCGTGATGAATATGCGGTAGTCTTGGACATTGTGAAGATGGACGTCAACAAGGGGGTGACGGACGATAAGTTTGTGCTCAATCAGCCGCAAGGGACCACACTCGAAACCGTGGGCCAGGCGCCAGTGCCGGCCAATCCTTAAGTACATGCTTCGGCCTCATACTGAGCCGCGACCGCAAGGGAGCGGTCCGGCGGAAATACGTCTGTGACCGGCAAGCTTGTACTGGAGAATCTAAAGCATCGGCCCATGCGCAGTTTGCTCAGCACGCTGCTTATTGGAGTTCCGGTTACTCTGATACTCACGCTGGTTGGCCTCAGCCACGGGATGATCAACGACTCTGCCCGGCGCACGCAGGGGATCGGCGCCCACATCATCGTGCGGCCTCCGGGGAGTTCGTTCCTCAGCCTGAGCGGCGCGCCGCTCGATCAGCGGATCGTGGACAATTTCTTTGCCCGCCAGCCGCACGTGCAACTGGCGGTCGGTGTGGTGAACCAGCCGGTGGAGGGCATTTTCCTGGGCCTCACCGGCGTGGATCTGGAGAAGTTCTCGCAAATGAGCGGTGGAGTCGAATACCTGGAAGGCGGGCCGTTTCGCGCATCCGACGACGTGATTGTGGACGACTACTACGCCTCCCAGCACCATTTGCACCCGGGCGATGCCGTGCGGCTGCTGAACACGACATGGCGTGTCAGCGGCGTTTTCAGAGGCGGCAAGCTGGCACACATCATTGTCCCGATCGATAGCCTGCAGCAAAAGATCAGCAGCACCGGCAAGATCAGTCAGATTTATTTGAAGCTCGATAACCCGGCGAACATTCCGGCTGTAATGCAGGATCTCAAGAAACGCCTTCCCGACTACCAGATTTACTCCATGCAGGAAATGACGGCTTTGTACAACGTGAACAACGTGCCGCTGCTCAGCGGATTCATCGGAGTCGTGATCGGAGTCGGGGTGGTGATCGGGTTCCTGGTGGTGTCTCTTTCGATGTACATGGCAGTATTGCAGCGAACTAGGGAGATCGGAATTCTCAAATCGCTGGGCGCATCGAATGGGTTTATCCTGCGCATGATCTGGGTGGAGGCACTGGCGCTTGGGGCCGGCGGAACGCTGCTCGGGATCGGCATGAGTTTCGGGGCCTGGGGTCTCATCGCGGCATTCGTCCCGATTCCGGTGGAGATCGTAACCAGTTGGTGGCCGATTGCCGCGGGAATCACTCTCGCAGGGGCGAGTTTCGGAGCGCTGTACCCGGGTCTGCGTGCCGCGCGCCACGATCCGATCGAGGCTCTGGCGTATGAGTAACGCCCAGGGCATCATTGAAGTTCGCGAATTGCGGAAAGTCTACCGGGTGGGCAGCGTCGATGTCCTCGCTCTGCGTGGTCTCGATTTGACTGTGAACGCGGGAGAGTTTCTTTCCATCGTAGGACCATCCGGTTCGGGAAAATCGACGCTGTTTCACATCATCGGAGGTCTGACGCCGCCGACCTCCGGGCATGTGCGCGTCGCCGATCACGACCTGGCTTCGCTAACCGATGCCGGCCGCACCCGGCTTCGCAAACAGACAGTCGGATTTGTCTTCCAGAAATTCAACCTGCTCCCCAACCTGACGGCGCGCGACAATATCGCCGTCGCTCGCCATATCGCGGGGATGGACCAGAAGCCCGACCCGCAATTCGAAGAGATTCTGCGGCTGTTAGGCATCGCCTCGCGGCTCGATCACAAGCCGAATGCGCTTTCCGGAGGCGAGCAGCAGCGCATCGCCATTGCCCGCGCGATTGTCAACCGGCCGGCCATTCTTCTGGCCGATGAGCCTACCGGCAATCTCGATAGCGAAAACTCCTGCGCGGTGCTGGGTATTCTGCGGAATCTGAACGAACGTCTGGGCCAGACTATTCTAATGATCACGCACAACCCGGAAGCAGCGGTTTACGGGCATCACACGGTGCACATGCGGGACGGAAAGATTATCGAGCGCACCTGAGGGGAACCGGCTTCAGGCCTGGCGCGCCAATTCCAGCTTCCGCTGTTTCAGCCAGCGGAGGCGGCTCTGGTGTTCCTGGTACAACGTAGTGAACCCAGCCCACCAGTACCCGAATACGAACAGCGCCAGGAATGGAATGGCGAAGTAGTTATAGGTCTGAATCGCGAACATAATCATTCCCAGGAAGTACATGCCTACGGCGATTTCGGCGTAAGGCAGCCATCCGCTGCGCCGCCGGTATTTCTTGATTTCCAGATTCACGGGACGGTCGCCCACTCCGTATTTCGCGGTGCGCGCGAACGCCGTTTCCACGCCGAACAGCGCCTCCAGCACGGCCCGCGTATTGATGATCGTCAGCCCTACACCGGCGGCAATCAACATGGGAAGCATGAGAATCGACCGTTTCCAGGTACGCGGGTAGAGCTCGCGCTGGGCAACCACATAGAACAGGGAAATCGACCAGAACGACGCCGCGATCAGCGGCAGGTCGAGGAACACCATCTGGAACGGGCCCATGTAAAAGCGGACGATCATCACCGGCAGCATGAGCGCCGACACTACAATCATCAGCGGATACGAGATGTTCGGGGTCAGGTGCAGGAACGCTTCCAGCTTGAGACGTTTCGGAATATCGGCCCGGATGATGGCCGGAAGCAGTTTCTTGGCAACCTGCGTGAGACCTTTAGCCCAGCGCGATTGCTGTACCTGAAATCCGTGCATTTCCACCGGCAGCTCCGAGGGGCAATCGAGACCCGGAAGATACACGAAGCGCCAGCCGTTGAGCTGCGCGCGGTAACTCAGATCGGAATCCTCGGTCAGGGTGTCATGCTGCCAGCCGCCCGCATCGTCGATCATTGATTTGCGGAGGATGCCGGCCGTGCCGTTGAAATTGAAGAAGTAGCCGGCCCGCGACCGCGCTCCGTGCTCCAGTATAAAATGGCCGTCGAGCAGCATGGCTTCGACTTCCGTGAGGAAGTTGTAATCGCGGTTCAGGTAACTCCAGCGCGTCTGCACCACGCCCACGCGGGAATCGGTGAAGTGGTGAATGGTGCGGAACAAGAAATCCGCGGGCGGGCAGAAATCGGCGTCGAAAACGGCCACAAACTCGCCGGTCGCCGTTTTCAGTCCTTCTTGTAGAGCCCCCGCTTTGAATCCTTCGCGGTTGGAACGGTGATGATATTCGATCGGATAACCCAGGGCGTGGTATCGCTCCACCAGCGCTTCCGCGAAGGGAGCGGTGTCGTCCGTCGAATCATCCAGCACCTGAATCTGAAGCAGATCCTTCGGGTATTCGACCTTTACGACCTCGTCGATCAGCCGCTCTACCACATATCGCTCGTTGTAGATCGGAAGCTGGATGGTTACGGCCGGAAGCTTTTCGAAGCGGCCGGCAGGGTTCCCGATGGCGTTTTTCCGGTGTTTGAAATAGGTGCGGATAATGTCGTAGCGGTGGATCCCGTAAACCGACAGAATTGCCAGGATAGTGAAATACGGAATGAGCATCGCCCAGTCGAACCAGCCCAACTGGTGAACGCCCGAAAACGTGTCGTCAAAGAGCGCATTGACGAGTTTGGTAGTAGGAGAAATAGCCAGCGCTAGTGTCAAGCCTGTGGACATTCGAAGTAAGCGCAAAGACGACGGAGGCCAGCACTCACAATGGTAACAGATCCCCGTGCGGGCCGACCCCTCGCGGCCCGCACGGGTGTACGCTCACTACCGCCAACCCCAGGACGGGCGATAGTAGTCGCGACGAATGTCCGTACGATCCCAGTAGACGTCTCTTTGATCGTGCCGGATGTCACGCATCTGCGCATCCAGGGCTCGTTGATCGCGAGCAAGATCGGCCGCATCCCGTGCCGCAGCTTCCTGGCGGCCGCAGCGGATATCCTCATCCAGCCGCGCCCGGTCGCGGGCGATGTGTGCGCGCATGTAATTTACGCGTCCGTAATCCTGCCGCAGGTCCCGGTAGTCCGAGCGCAAGTCCTGCCGGTCGCGATAAGTGTCCCGCCAATCCTGGGCCGAAAGCGTGGCCGCGCCGCCCGTGGCCAAAAGCCCGGCCGCCAGAGTCAATTGTGCCAACAATCTCGAATTCCGCATTGTCTTCCTCCTTCGAAGGCCCTCTCGAGCCCCTCTACTGGGAGAAACGCGCGGCGGCTCCGGACGGTTATTAAACGACGGAGAATAGCGCATTTAAGTCCGTTCATCTGTCCCGGCGTTCCTGATAAGATAACTTCAACCGGCAGCAAATCCCTCAAGGAGTATTCATGGCCACGATCGTTGTCAATGGAGTCCGGCGCGAGGTTCCATCGCCCGGCGACACACCGCTCCTGTATGTTCTACGAAACGACCTCGAACTCTCCGGACCGCAGTTCGGCTGCGGGATGGCGCAGTGCGGCTCCTGCTCGGTCCTGCTCGATGGCAAAGAGATCCGTTCGTGCATTACGCCTCTTTCGGCTGCGTCGGGGAAAGAAGTCACGACCCTGGAGGGGCTGGGGGCAAGGTGGGCGCAGCAGAAGGGCCTGCCAAAAGCAGAGGCGGAAAGAACGCTGCACCCGGTGCAACAAGCCTGGATCGAAGAGCAGACGCCTCTGTGCGGCTTTTGCCAGAACGGAATGATGATCAAGGCCACGGAACTGCTCGAACGTGTTGCCACCCCGACGGTCGCGCAGATCAAGGAGGCGTTCACTACCTCGGGTCCCTCGGCGCACCTGTGCCGTTGCGGCAGTTACACCGCCATTATCGAAGCGGTGCAGCACGCGGCCACAATCATGGCGAAAGCGAGGTAAGCGATGTCGATGCCTAATGAAAAACACGTCGATGTTTTTGGCGCCACTCTGACGCGCCGCGGATTCGTGAAAGCCGGAGGAGCCCTATGCGTTGGCTTCGGCCTGGCGGGGCGGCTCCCCGCGGCCACTCCCAAGAATACGCTCGACCCCACGCTGCCGGGTTCCTGGATTGAGATTCATCCCGATAACACAATCCTGATCCGCACAGGCAAGAGCGATTTCGGACAGAGCACCACCTTCACCGCCTACCGGCAGATTGTGGCTGAGGAATTGAGTGTACCGTTCGAGGCCATCACCACGGTGGTGATGGGCGATACCGATCGCACGCCGGATGGGAGCGGCGCTTTCGATTTTCTGGGCCGCGGAACCCCCAATATTCGTAAGGCGGCGGCCTACACCTATCAAGCCCTGCTGGACCAGGCATCGGAGCGGCTCCGCGTTCCCAGGAATGAACTTTCCACAAAAGACGGCGTCTTTTCGGGCCGGGGCAAGAGGATCAGCTACGGAGATCTCGTCAAGGGCCGGCAGTTGAAGCTCACGATTCCGGTGACGGGAGATTTGACGAACCTCATGGGGCTGACGGTCACGGGAAATCCGCCCATGAAACCGGTGAGCCAGTACACGGTAATCGGCCAGTCGTATAAGAACAGCGTCACGGCGTCCAAGGTTGCCGCCCGCGAGCAATGGGCAACGGATGTTCGGCTGCCCGGCTTGATGCACGCGCGGATGGTGCATCCCAAAACACTCGGTTCTACGCTGGTTTCGGCCGGCGCCCTGGATAAAACGCGCTTCCCGAACTCGCAGGTAATCGTGAAAGGCAACCTGGTGGGAGTGGTCGCGCCCACCGAATGGGAAGCGATCCGCGCCGCGCAACAGGTTGCCGCCGCGACGAAATGGAGTGAATGGAAGGGGCTGCCCGGCGACGCCAACCTGTTCACGCACCTGCGGGAATCCTCGGACTGGAAGGCTACGCCGGTCATGAAGAGCGATAAGACCAGGGGCGAAGTAGCGCCTGCACTGGCCAACGCATCCAAGAAGCTCACGGCAACGTACCAGATGCCCTTCATGAAACACGCGCCGATCGGACCGACCATGGCTGTGGCTGACGTGCAAGCCGGCGGCGAAGTGCATATCTACACGCACAATCAGAATCCGCAGGCGCTGCGTGGGGAAATCGCGCAGATGCTCGGCATCACGACCGATCGGATCGTCGTGCGCTCGTTCGCCGGCCCCGGGCACTATGGACGGTCGAACGGCGGCAATGCGGGCGCGGAAGACGAAGCGGTGATTCTTTCGAAAGCCGTGGGAAGCCCGGTGCGCGTGCAGTGGATGCGCGAGGAAGACTTCCAATGGTCGACACAATCGCCGGCAGCGTTCTCGGACGTCGAAATCGCTCTGGATGCGAATGGCAAGATCGCCGCCTATCAGGTGGACCACTATATGCCGGCCATGCAGGACGACCGGCCCGTCGGGGCCATTCTCGCGGGCCTGCCCACCATGCCGGCGCCCAACGAAAAGGCGGAATTCATCGGTTCGACGGCGAACAGTCTTCAGGATCCGTGGATCTATGATGGCGTACCGGTTTTGCTGGAACGCGGCCACGGCACCTACCAGGTCGGAGAGAAAGCTTCGCCGCTTGGCATCGGGCTGCGCGATCACAGCATGCGCACGCCCGGACAGTTCCAGCAGAACTTCCCCCGCGAGTTGGCGATCAGCGAAGCGGCCGCGCTCGCGGGCGCGGATGCGATTCAGTTCCGGATCGATCACGCGACCGAAGAACGCGCAATCGGAGTCCTCAAAGCCGTGCGCGAAGCGTCCGGCTGGCAGACACGTCCTTCACCGGCCAATCCCGTTTCGACAGGAGACAAGCCGGCGCGCGGGCGCGGGGTCTCCGTGATGTTCCGTTCGGGAACCTACTGGGCCTGCGTGTGCGAGATCGCCGTCACTCCGAGCACAGGCGCGATCCAGGTGGAGAAGTACACCGTCGCGGTCGATCCGGGAATCATCGTCAATCCGATGCAGTTGAAGCGGCAGGTGGAGGGCGGGGCGGTGATGGGGATCAGCCATGCCTTGCTCGAGGAGGCGAAGTTCGATGAGAGCGCGATCACGGCGAGAGATTGGCAGACTTATCCGATTCTCAAAATGGCCGACATTCCCGAAATCAAAGTTGTGCTCTTGAATCGCCCGGAAGTGGGCAGTTACGGAGGCGGGTCGGAGGCTGCAAATGCACTCGCGGCGCCTGCCATCGCCGCGGCCCTCTTCGATGCCACGGGAAAGATTGCCCGCCGCCTGCCGTTAAAAGCGGATTACGTGCAGACACTGCTTAAAGCGTGAGCGGACTATCCGGTATGAGTGCGGTATCGGCATCCTTAATTCACGAATTGCGGCCCAAGATTATCGAGCGGCGGGAACGTCTACAGGCTGCCGCAGGCTCGGTATCGGCGGACTATGTTCAGGACCTGCTGGCAGAGGTCGATGCCGCGCTGCAGAGGATCGACGACGGCTCTTACGGTCTGTGCGAAACCTGTCACGATCCCATTGAAGTGGACCGCTTGGAGCGCAATCCACTCACACGGTTTTGTATCGATCACCTCACGCCGCATGAATTAAGGGCTCACGAGCAGGATCTCGAGCTGGCCACCCAGATTCAGGCCCGGCTCTTACCGGCGAAAGACATTGCCGCCGGAAACTGGGAAACGCATTACCGCTACGAACCGGCCGGACTGGTGGGCGGCGATTATTGTGAAATCGCCGGCCCCTCTGACGGCAAGCCCCTCTTTTTCGCAATCGGCGATGTGGCCGGCAAAGGCGTGGCGGCCTCGTTGCTGATGACGCATCTCAGCGCGATCTTTCGCAGCCTGCTGTCGCTGGATTTGCCGCTGCGGGAGATGATGTCACGGGCCAACCGGCTGTTCTCGGAGAGCACTCCGGTCACGCACTACGCCACTCTGGTGGCGGGCCGTACTACGGAGAGCGGCGTCGAGCTGTGCAACGCCGGCCACTGCCGCCCGTTGCTCTTGCGTCAAAACGCAACCGAGCGGATCGACTCCACGGGATTGCCCCTGGGCCTGTTCTCCGATGCGCGGTACACCATCCGGCACATCCCGCTCAACTCTGGCGATAGCCTGATCCTATATACGGACGGCATAACCGAGGCGGAGGATCCCGAGGGCAATTCCTACGAAGAAGAACGGCTCATCGGTTCTTTGCATAATCACGCAGCACGGGATGGAATGGTCATGACAGAGAGCGTCCTGCGGGACGTGACTCACTTTCGGGGCCCTTGCCCGCAACAGGACGATATGACTCTGCTTGTGGTTCGCCGGCGTTAAGCTCGCTTCATGCAGATCCCGGCGCGATTCTGCGTACTGCTGTCGTGTACATGCTGGTTCGCAGCACCGGTTGCCGCCCAACTACCTTTCTACACAGACGACCCTGCAGTAACAGAGCCGGGGAAGTGGCACTTTGAATTCTTCAACGAATTCGACGCTCTGCAGCTTCAATATCCGAACGTCAAACAAAACACCGCGAGTTACAAGCTGAATTATGGGTTGCCATTCAATCTGGAACTCGATGTCGATGTTCCCTACCTTGCCATCTTCCGCGCCATCGGGACACCGGACGCGGTGGGAGAAGGCGACACCAATGTAGGAGTGAAATGGGAGTTTCACAAAGAGTCGCGCGGCTCGCACCTTCCCGCCCTCGGAGTCAGCTTTTATGTCGAGCTGCCGACAGGAGACTCGAACCGGCAACTCGGTTCCGGGCTGACCGATTACTGGCTCAACTTCATCGCCCAAGAATCCCTTTCACCGAAGACCCGAGTCAACGCGAATCTCGGCTACCTGTTCGCCGGAAATACCAGCGTCGGGGTGTTGGGACTGCAAACCACGCGGGGCCACGTTTACACGGGAGGCATCTCGCTTCTCCACGACCTGAGCGCCAGGCTGACGCTGGGCGGCGAGATTTACGGCGGGTACTCGAATAACGGAGACCTGGGAAGAAGCCAGCTCCAGGTCCTACTGGGCGGCGAGTACCAGGTTCGCCGCGGTCTGACCTTCAGTTTCGGCGTGCTCGGCGGCAAGTATGTGGCGAGCCCCAGGGTCGGCGCCCAGCTCGGGTTCTCCGTGGATTTCCCCGACGTTTTCCGGCGCCCGTTGATCGGCGGAGTACAATTGTCGGAATGATGCGAGAAAGGCGACTGGTTTCTGCGCGCGGGATGGCGTTGCTCTTATTCCTGCTTCCCACGGCCGCATTCGCGCAATGGCTCGACTACCCCACGCCGGGCGTGCCGCGCACACCCGACGGAAAGCCGAATCTGAGCGCGCCCACGCCGCGGACGGCTGATGGCAAACCTGACCTCTCCGGAGTCTGGAGCGGTCCGGGACCGGGGAGCTACGACCGCAACGTGACCAGAGATCTCAAACCCGGCGACATACAGCCTTGGGCCGAAGCGTTGTATCAGCAGCGCGTGCGCGACATGGGGAAAGGCGCTCCGCGCGCCAACTGCCTGCCCGATCCGTTTCCTTACTACCACATGGTAGATCTGGCCAGGTTTGTCCAGACTCCCGGACTGATTGTAGTTCTTTACCAGGGGACCACGAACAGCGTGCATCGCACGATTTTCACCGATGGGCGCAAGCTTCCCGAGAATCCCAATCCCGCCTGGATGGGCTATTCGGCCGGACATTGGGAGGGAGACACGCTGGTGGTGGAAACGGCGGGTTTCAACGACCGAAGCTGGCTCGATATCGAAGGCCACCCGCACACCGAAGCCTTGCGAATCACGGAGCGCTTCCGTCGGCGCGACTTTGGTCACATGGACCTGGAAATGACCATCGACGATCCGAAAACGTTTACCCGCCCGTTCACGCTGAAGATTCCGAAAACGCTGGAACCGGATACGGATTTGCTCGAAAGCATCTGCGAGCATGACACGTCCATCCCGCACATGGTCGGCGGCACAGGAATCCGCATCGCCCCGGAGGCCCTCTCGAAATACACCGGCGTTTACGAATACACGACCGGCGGGACGGCCACCTTCACTTCCGAAAACGATCTTTTGCTGTTACAGGAAGGCGCCAACCCGCTGAAGTACCCCATGACGGCTGACTCGGAGACGGTCTTTGTCTCGCGCACCGACGGCGACCGGTTCGAATTTATCAAGGATGCCCAGGGCACGATAACCGGCTTCATCTACCATGGGCGTGGAATCGAGCGCAGGGCCACGCGCAGGAAGTGAGATTCTATTTTCCGACCAGGTGACTCAGGTCCCTTTCGTTTTCGCCGCAGACGAACTCGATCAGGTCCGTATCGGGAATCAGTTCCGGGTGGAGTTGGGTGGTCCAGGGTCTGGTGTACGCTTTCGGATCGTCGATGGTGATTTGAATGTCCATGTGACCGAAGTCGCGCCGGTGAATGCGTTCGGTCAGGTGCAGGGCGTCCGTAATCGGGTTTCCGCGCCCGGAGAGCCAGGCCTTGCCGTTGAAACCGTTCGATTCCACCACCAGAGTGTCTCCTTCCCAGTGTCCAACCGAATTGCCCGCCCAGCTCGGATTGGGATCTTTGGGAAGGGGGCGGCCATCGAGAAAGATCTGGCGGAACGTGGTTCCATATTCGTAGAGAATCACGATCAGCCCCGGAGTCTGCACGATTTTGTGGATATCGAACGCATCGGCCTTGGGAATGCCGCGCGGCAGGCAGCGTGATTCCGGGTTGTCGATCTGGTTATTCTCCGTGCGCTCCTGGAAGACCTTCTTCGCCCAGGGTTGCCAGGGGATATCGATTCCGTCGAGATAATAAGCGGATTCGCGTGAATTCAGGTGCTCCCAGACGCCGGAGAGGTCTGGTTTGCCGTCCGGCATTCGGGGAACAGGCGCGTTGAGCTTGGGCTTGCCGTCGGCCGTGCGCGGCATCCCCGGTGTGGGGTAGTTGGCCCACTGGGCGGCAAGCGGCAGGCATAACCCGAAAATCCCCAGAGCAGCCGCGATCTTGAGCATGTCGTCCCTCCAACAAAGGATACACCGCCGCATTTTTCTCTTGACAAATCGGCGCCACAGTAATACTGTGCTATATCAGTAGTACAGTTTATGCTCTTCCGGCCCAATCCGTCGTCCGGTGTTCCGATCTACCTCCAGTTGATGGAGCAGGTGAAACACAACATCGAGACGGGGGCGCTCCGTCCGGGTGAACAATTGCCCGGCATCCGCCCGCTGGCCGAGGAACTCGTGATCAACCCGAATACGGTGGCCAAGGCCTACCGCGAGCTGGAACACGAAGGGGTCATCGAGCTGCGGCATGGCGCTGGGGCGTTCGTTTCGGCCAATGCGCGGAAAGAGCAGACGGAGAAGCTTCGGGCGGCACAGGCCATGGTTGCCGCAACGGTGGAGAAGCTACAGGCCCGCGGGATCACCGGCCAGGAGATCCGGCGCCTGTTTGAAGCCGAGCTGACCAAGTCGAGTGTGACAGGAGGTCATAGTGACTGACCCGTTCGTTATCGAGATCGATGAGCTGCGAAAAGAATACGACGGCGTGGAGGCGCTCCGTGGCTTGAACCTGCGGGTACCCGCCGGATCCATCTACGGGTTTCTCGGCCGCAACGGCGCAGGCAAAACGACCACCGTCAAGGTGTTGCTCGGCATGGCCCGGCCCACGGGTGGGCGTGCTCGCGTGTTCGATCTGCCGGCCGGCGATTCGCAGGCCTCAGTCGAGATCCGCCGGCGTACGGCATTCGTCAGTGACGACAAGGATCTGTACGACTTCATGACGGTGGATGCGATCACTCGCTTTACCGCGGCCTTTTTCCCGCGTTGGCGCGCCGACCTGGAGCAACGCTATCGCCGGCAGTTCAGCCTTCCGGGCGAGCGCAAGGTCAAAGCGCTTTCGCGCGGCATGCGCACCAAGCTTGCCTTGCTGCTGGCGCTGTGCCGGGGCGCCGAACTTCTCATCCTGGACGAGCCGACTTCGGGACTCGATCCCGCCATTTCCGAAGAGGTCTTGCAGGCGCTGGTGGCGCATGTCGCGAAAGAGGAGGCGACCGTGTTTTTCTCGTCGCACCAGATTGCGGAAGTGGACCAGATTGCCGACCACGTGGCCATCGTCGATCGTGGGCGCACGGTCGTCGCGGGAGCGCTGGACGAGTTGCGCGAGAGTTTCCGCCGCATCCAATTGGTGTTCGACAGGGAAGCCCCGGATGCGGCATTCCGCGCGCCCGGAGTGGAGCGAGTGCAGCGAGAAGGCCGTGTGTTGACGGTCTTGTCGAGCGCCGGGACCGACCCCATTCTCGACGAAGCCCGAGCCCTGTGCCCGGTCTCGGTAAATATCGTCCCCGTCTCGCTCAAAGACATATTTCTTGAAACCGTTCGCAAGGAGAACTGAAATGCTCTGGTACAAATCATGGCTGGAAACCCGCTGGCGCTTCCTGATCGGCTTCGCCGTTCTGATCTGCTCGGCATGCTCAATCGTATTTGTCTATCCGCAAGTAGCAAAGCTCGTGCCACTGGCTTCGGCAATCGATGCCGGCAGCGAATTAGGCCGGGAAATCCGGGAAGGGGCGGCGCAGGCAAGCGACTACCGGAGTTATATCTGGTCGCAATGGTTCGGCCAAGGCCTGCCGCAATTATGGCTGCTCTTCGCTACATTGCTCGGCACCGGCTGCCTGCTCTCCAAATCCTCGGGGAGAGCCGCATTGTTTACGCTCTCGCTGCCGGTTTCCCGCAACCGGCTGGCAGCCGTGCGCGCCGCGGCGGGCCTGGCGGAAGTGCTGGTGCTCGCCTTTATCCCCTCGCTGGCGATCCCGCTGTTCTCTCAGGCCGTCGGGCAGAGCTACGGAGCAGGCAGTGCGCTGATTTACAGCGTGTGCCTGTTTGTTACCGGCTCCATATTCTTCAGCCTGGCATTTCTGTTTTCGACGCTGTTCGATGATGTGTGGCGGCCGTGGCTGCTGTCCCTGGCGGCTGCCGGTTCGCTGCGGCTCCTCGAATTGGCCTTCCACGCTCGTGCGCCCTACAGCATTTTCGGCGTCATGCACGGGGAAGATTATTTCCGTTCCGGTGAATTGCCCTGGCTCGGACTGTTTACCGGCGCCCTGATTTCGGCAGCTATTTTGTACGGCGCCGCTCGAAGCCTCGCGCGCGCGGATTTTTGACCGTTCCCGGTCCACAAGACCGTAAGTAAAGACTAACGCTTCAACGAAAGGACAATCAACCATGCAACGTTTACGTCACGTGTGTCTGGCCGTCACCCTCCTCTTGCCGGCGGCCTCTCTGCCCGGCCAATCGATGCCCGATGGGTCGGGCCATTGGCAAGGAAACATCCAAACTCCGGCTCAGGATATCGTCATCGAGATCGACCTGGCGCGAAATGCGGCCGGCGAGTGGACCGGCACGATGAGCGTGCCTTCACAAAAACTGAGGAACCTGGTGCTAGGCGATTTCTCCACTGCCGGCACAGCGCTCAGCTTCAAGGTGAGAGGCGCGGCCGGAGAACGGGTTTTCCACGGGGCGCTCTCGGACGGGGGCAAATCGCTCTCCGGCGATTACACGCAACTCGGCTACACCATGCCCTTCAGCTTGACGAGAACCGGAGATGCGAAGATTCCACAACGAGCTAAGAGCACCGCGGTCCGTAAAGAGCTCGAAGGCACCTGGAATGGAACCATTGAGTTCCGCGGAGCCGCAAAACAGCTCGTGCTGACTCTCGCGAACCAATCTGACGGCACGGTCGAGGGCAATATCCTCAATGTCGAGGAGGGTCTGGAGATTCCGATTGCCGCAGTCATGCAGAAGGACTCCAGCCTCACCTTGGATCTCACCGCGGCCGGAGAGTCTTACTCCGGCGCTCTGAATACTCAAGGCACTGAGTTGGCCGGCACACTGACGTCGGGATCGCTCTCGATACCGTTGACCTTCCGGCGCACCTCAACTAAAGAGAGATAGCGAAATAATTGGGCGCGGCGCCGGGCTCATGCCGATTGCGGCATGGTTTCGAGCTTCGCGCCCAGCGTCAGGAAATTGAGCAAGGTAGAGGCGATGGCGCATGCCCCGATCACAATCGCCATGGGCACGGCGGGATTGTCGAGGAAGCCCAGGAACGTGGCGCAACCCGCGGCGATCAAAAATTGGTTGGTGCCCAGCAGCGCGGACGCGGTCCCGGCGATCTTGCCGTGCCGCATCATGGCGATGGCCGAGCCGTTGGGAAACACGAAGCCCTGGGCCGAAACGTAGATAAAGACCGCGGCGAAGACGCCGGCCAGACCGCCAACGCCCGTGAGAACCGTCAGCAACAGCAACATCCCAGCGCCGAGCTGCACCACGTTCGCCGTCCGCAGCACGCGCCAAAGCGGGATGCGATGCGGCAGACGGCCGTTGATCTGGGACGCCGCCACCATACCGGCTGCTACGGCGCCGAAGAGCCAGCCAAAATGCTCCACGGGAACCTTGTAAAGACTGATAAAGACAAAAGGCGCGCTGGTGATATACGCAAAAGCGCCGGCTGTGCTGAACCCGCAAACCACCGATGCTCCCAGGAACGTGTGGTCTTTGAAGAGAGCGCTGTAGCTGGAGGTGATCGCGTTCCAATCGAGCGGTCTCCGGTGCTCGTGCGCGAGGGACTCCGGCAGACGAAAATGCATACCCGCGAGACAGGCCATTCCCACCAGCGCTTGCGTAATGAAGGCCGCCTTCCAGCCAAACCATAACAGCAGGTAACTACCGATCAGCGGAGCAATCACCGGCGACACGCCCAGCACCAGCACGAGCATGGAAAAGACGCGCCGCAGCTCCTCGGGTGGAAACAGATCGCGCACCATGGCGCGGGACATGACTGATCCACCGCAGGCGGCCACCGCTTGCAGCAGCCGGAAGATGGACATCACACGGATGGAAGGCGAAAGAGCGCATGCGGCGGATGACGCGACAAACAGAAGCAGGCTCCAGTAGAGCGGAGGCTTGCGCCCGAAACGGTCGGTAATCGGACCATACAGAGACTGTCCCAGCGCAAAGCCGATCAGAAACGTCACCATGGTCGTCTGCACTGCCGCAGCCGAAGTGTGAAAAACCTTTTCCATGACTGGCATCGCCGGGAGATACATGTCGATCGAAAGGGGAGCGAATGCCTGTAAAGTACCCAGCAACACCAGGAGTTCCAGGTGTCGAAGGCGGGAGACGGAAGGAGCCGGTCGCGCAATCACGGTGAACCTGACAAGTGTAGCAGGTACCCGCGGAGGGTTACTTCTGACGAACGTTAAACCTCACGGTGTGAACTCCGGCTGGACCATCTGGGAAGATCGAGTCCAGCCGGGTACGGGATGTTAAGTAGCCGTTACGGATTTACCGCGAAGCAGTAGAACAGGCCGGCGCCGCCGGTGCGTACCAGAGCGTCCTGGCTGCAACCCGCGCTGGGATGCGCGGAGTTCCACGAAGTATTCGGTCCGCCGGTGCGGTCAAAGTGGCCGAGCTGCGCGGTGCCGTCGCTATCGCTGGTCCAGTTCTTGCAGGTATGGTCCATGCCGTCGGTATACGCCCGGCCATCGGGCTGCGAGCCGGTGAGCATGTCATGCTGGTTCGGCGTATCGCCTACACCCTTCACCGGATCCCCTTTTTCAGTGAGCGCGGTAGCTTTCGTCAAACTGTTGCCGACGCGGGCCTGGTCGAGCGTGTCCCCGTGCAGATCCGAAACATTCTGCGCGACACGGCCTCCCTTGGCGCCAAACCAGGGACCTTGACCGATGCGATCACGCGCATTTACGGCCGGCTGCCCGTTGGCGGCCTGAGTGCTCAGGTACGCGTGCCAGGTCCTGTTCCCTGCGCCCGCGGCGGAGGCCAGCATCTGGCAGTGGGCGTCGGCTCCTGCGAGCCCGCCCAAGTTCGCTCCCTTACCCGTTCCCACGCTGGTGATGAAGAAACTCATCGGGGGCGGCGGTCCCTTCTTCTGATCGCCCTTCTTCTGCTCCTGGGCCAGGGCCGCAGAGGAACCCAGGATCGCGACGGTGAAAACGCTGAGCACAAACTGCTGTTTACGCATACCAGTTCTCCTTCATTTTGATCAGCCCCGTTCCTTGCGCTTGATTAGGAACAAGAGTATCACAGTCCGGCCGCGGCGCCCGTAGTAGAATCGGGACATGAAATCAACGGTCTTGCTGCTCAGCCTGATGTGCGCCGCCGCGTTTGCCGCGTCCAGCGTCCACGAATTCACGCTTGCGGCCCTCAATGGCACGCCCACCCCGCTTGCCGGCTTCAAAGGGAAAGTCGTTCTGGTGGTGAACGTCGCCAGCCAATGCGGTTACACGCCGCAATATGAAGGGCTGCAGGCCCTGTACATGAAATACAAGGACAGGGGCCTCGTGGTGGCCGGGTTCCCCGCCAACAATTTCGGAGAGCAGGAACCCGGAACGAACGAGGAAATCGGCGCCTTCTGCAAATCCAAATACGGCGTCACCTTTCCCATGTTCGCGAAGATTTCGGTGGCGGGCGGTGACAAGGCTCCTCTCTATCAGTTCCTCACGGACAAGAAAGCCAATCCGAAAACCGGCGGCGAGATTCAATGGAACTTCACCAAGTTTCTGGTGGATCGCGACGGCAAAGTGATCCAGCGGTTCGAATCCCCGGTCGAGCCTCTCTCGGGCGAACTGGTTTCGGCAGTCGAGGCGGCACTGAAAAGATAGGAGCGGAGAATGAGCGCCGGGGGCGGCCAGGCAGTCACACCAGAGCGAATTCTGCAGATGATGTGGGGCTACGCGCCGCCGTTGATTCTCGCGGCCGCGGTCGAGCATCGGATTTTCGATTCGCTGGAGAGCGGCCCAAAGAGCGCCGAGGAGATCGCTGCCGCCACGGGTACTTCCTTGCGCGGTGTGCGCCCGATCCTGAATGCCCTCGCAGGTCTGCAGTTTCTCTCCAAGCCAGGGCGTGACCGGTATGCGCTTGCGCCCGAGAGCGCTGTATTTCTGCTGCGCGGCAAGCCGGGCTACCTAGGGGAGATGCTTCAACACCAGCAAGCGCTGATATCCGATTGGCTGGATCTCCCCGAAGTGGTGAAGACAGGCCGTCCGGCCGGCGATGGAACAACGGGGGAAAGCGGAGCCGCATTCTTTGAGGAGCTGGTTTCGGCGCTGTTTCCTATGAATTTCCCGGCGGCGCAAGCCCTGGGAAAAGCGCTGAATGTAGGCATTGCGCCATTCCGCGTGCTCGACGTAGCCGCCGGTTCGGGAGTGTGGGGCATTGGGGTGGCGCAGCAATCGCCCGCGGTTACCGTGACTGCCGTGGACTGGCCTAACGTTCTCGAGGTGACGCGGCGGTTCGCCCAGCAGTTCGGACTGGCCGGCCGGTTCTCCTATACTCCGGGCAATATGAATGAAGTAGCGTTCGGCCAGAGCTTCGATCTCGTCATTCTTGGCCACATCCTCCACAGCGGCGGCGAGCGGGACAATCGGAAGCTGCTGGAAAAGTCCTTTCAAGCGCTTGTTCCCGGCGGCCGGATTGCCATTCCGGAGTTCCTGGTCAACGAGGAAGGCACTGGTCCGATGATGCCCCTGTTTTTCGCTATCAACATGCTGGTGCACACGGACGCGGGCGATGCGTATTCCTTCGAACAGATTGCCAAGTGGTTGCGGGAAACAGGTTTTGCCGATTCATCGAGGATTGAACCAGGCGGACCCAGTTCTATAGTGGTTGCCACAAAGCCTGCCGCTCGCTGAGAGGCAATTCGCGTGCGAATACCGCACCGGAATGCGGTATCGCCCGGTAACAATTGCACTGATTCTCGCCGTTGCGGCGGGTGCGAAACCACACGCCGGCAAAGGGCGCGGGCATGCCGAGCGCCTGGCTCCGCCGGCCGCCGTCCATTTCAACGCCCAATCTATCTCTAGTTCCGAGCAGCCGACTCTACAACCGGGCGATCGCGGTTCCGGGGTTGTTCGCGCGCAGATTCTTCTGGCCCGCGCTCATTTTTCGTGCGGAGAGATCGACGGCAATTTCGGCTCGAATCTGCAAAGAGCAGTCGCTGCCTATCAGCGGGATCGAGGACTTCCCGTTACTGGAGTGGTTGATGGTCCGACCTGGTCCGGCCTCAACGCCGACCAGGCGCCAATGCTCATGGCGTACACTATCTCGCCGGAAGATGAAAAGGGCCCGTTTGTTCCGGTGCCGACCGACCTGCTCCAGCAGGCAGAGCTGCCTGCACTCGGATTCAGCTCGCCGATGGAAGAGATCGCGGAACGCTTTCACGTTAGTCCCGCGGTGCTTCAGGCGCTCAACCCAGGGGCGGACTTCAGCCGTGCCGGGCAGCCGTTAACGGTACCCAACGTTCTGACGCTTCCCCCCGGAGAGGCGGCCAGAGTGCTGGTGACGAAATCAGAGAGTTCCGTGCGCGCTTACGATGCCTCCGGCAAATTGCTGGCATTCTATTCCGCAACGATGGGCAGCGAGCACGACCCGCTGCCCATCGGCGATTGGAAGATCCGTGGGGTTAGCCGCAATCCGGCTTTCCATTACAACGCGAAATTGTTCTGGGACGCGGACGATAAGAACGCGAAAGCGACGATTCGTCCCGGACCAAATAACCCTGTCGGTCTCGTTTGGATCGATCTTACTAAGGAACACTATGGGATCCACGGAACTCCGGAGCCCTCGCGCATCGGACACACGATGTCGCACGGGTGTATCCGGCTGACCAACTGGGACGCGCTGGAGCTGGCGTCCATGGTGAAACCGGGGGTTCCCGCCATTCTTCAGGAGTAAAACCATGAGGGCAAGAGTAGCGGCAGCGTTTGTTCTGGGTTGTGCGGTGGGGGCTGTGGGACTCGGCGTGGCATTGTGGCGCATCGACGCGCTCCGCACCAGTGTTTTCCGGGCGCAGGAGCAACCGCTCCCCGAAGCGCCCGGTCCGCTCGACACAGCGCTTGCGGCCGGACAACAACAATCTCAGCGGCCCCTGGAGCCGCCGCCTTCACAATTGCCGCAGGAGTTGCCGGGTGTGGGCGAAGCGGAGCGCACCGCGCCAGAGAACAATCCTCCGCCGAGCCCTGCGCCGCTCCACCTTCAAGTACCTATTGCGGGTCTTTCCGCCGAGTCGCTGCACGATACATTCTCCGAAACGCGCGATGGACATGCACATGAGGCGCTGGATATACCTGCGCCGAGGGGAACACCCGTCGTGGCGGCAGGGGAAGGCAACGTAGTGAAGCTCTTTACCAGCAAGCAGGGCGGCCTCACGGTTTATCAGTTCGACAATTCGCAAACCTATTGCTACTACTACGCTCACTTGGAACGCTATGCGCACGGCCTGCGCGAAGGAGTGCTCTTGCGCGCCGGCGATGTGTTGGGATATGTCGGCACCACGGGCGATGCGCCCGCCACGAGTCCCCATTTGCACTTTGCCGTATACCGGCTCGGACCGGAAAAGCAATGGTGGAAAGGAACCGCCGTCGACCCGCTGCCGCTGCTTCGAGGAAAGTAAGCCGGCCTTAGCCCCAAATATAGAAGAGCGCCATGAGGCAGAGCCAAAGCACATCGAGAAAGTGCCAGAAGATCGCGCTCATGTCGATGGCCGTCCTTTTGGCCGGACCCAGATGAAAACGAAGAGCCTGGATATCCACGTAAACCAGGGCCGTAATGGCGCCCAACAGGTGAACGGCATGCGTGGCGGTCAGGATATAAAAAAACGAGACGCTGGGATTGGAAGCAATGTACAGGCCCGCGGCTTTCAACTCCCGCCACGCCAGCCCTTGCCCTAAGAGGAAGAGGATTCCGAGGACAGTGGCTGCCGTCCACCGTTGATTGAAGGCGACACGATTTCCCGAGCGAAGCGCGCGGCGGGCCAGCTCCACCATCGCGCTGGAAACCAGCAGGACCACAGTATTGACCCACAGGATCGGCGGCTTCGACATGCTGATCCAGTCGGTAGCGATACTCCGGCGCATACCGAACGCCAGGGTAAACGAGAGGAAGACTACGGTGCTGGAGACCAGCAGCAGATAAGTAAGGATCAAAGAAGCGCGGCGCGACGCGCCGGGACCATCGCTCGGAGCATCGCCGCCCCATCCACTCCCGGACGGCGGAGGGGGAGGCGGTCCTTGCGCAATATCATCCGTCAAAGGACGGGCCATAGGATATATTCAGGTTACCTGAGAAAGAATGCGGACGCGATCAACACGCGTGCGTACGCGAACTCCGAAGCGGCAGACGGCTGCGCGCGCAGAACGCTCAGGAGAGGGGAGGCAGCGAAAGCCCGGCCTTGGCAAGAGCCCGTTGCAGCATGCTTACCGCGTGAATCTCCGGGACGCTCCGGGAGATCGAGATTTCCGAAAGGAGCATGTGGCGGGCCCGTTCCAGCATCTTCTTCTCGCGGAAAGAAAGCGGCTTCTCCAGTTGAAGGTGCAGCAAGCCTTTGAAGACTTCCGCGGCTTTGAGCAGATCGCCGCTTTGCATCTTCTCGGTGTTGTCTTTGAAACGTGCCTTCCAGTCCGGATTCACCGCGCTCCAGCCGTTGGAAAGAAACGAGAGAACGCGGGAGATCTCCCGGTCCTTAGTCACTCTCCGGAGGCCGATGTTGGCGGCATTGGAAAACGGCACCATTACAGTTACGCTGTTGTATCCAAAGCGCAACAGGTAGAACTTCTCATAAGCAGCGCCAAACGCGCGACTGCTGATATTCTCGATGGTTCCAACACCCTGGTTGGGATATACCACCTTATCGCCGATTTGGAAGGTCATACGGGGTCCCCCACAAACCACCGTGATTGAGTTTACGTTTAGCCCTGAGTGGAAATACTCTGTAATAGTACGCTCGGCAGTGGCATCTGTCAAGAGGCGGCATTGACGAAAACCGCCATTTGATTGGGCTTTTCGCACGATCCTTGCGATTTAGTGGAAAAATAGACTATGGACTTGCGGATGCTGATCCGTACAGCCGATTAAAGTGTACACCCTTGAATGGTGGAGCTAACCTGCACTAAGGCATTCTATTGCCCGGCGCGGAAGGCTTTCACCGGTTCGGCCGGCCTCGGTGCGCGCTCGGTCAGCAGAAGCCGCCGCAAGCTACGCAAATCGTTTAAGATCCTGCGACTTGAAGTGATATGAAGGTTCAGCTTGGCGAGGCTATAGGAAACCAGGAGGAGGGCCTGTTTGCGGCGCTCCGCGCCTTCGCGTTCGGCGAGCGCGATTTCCTCTTCGACCTCTTTGCGAGCTTCCTTCAAAGACTCGGCTAGTAGAGCGACGTACTCGTGGGAACCCTCAATATTGTCAAACGGTGTTTCTGGTTTATGATTCACACACACGCCTTTCCGACCTGCCGAGTGCGCATGGTCTGGATCGAATGTGTTTTATTCTCGCACGAAAACGAGATTTACGAACCAACGAATTTATCACCGCGTCCCCGGCTGGTACTGAGCGGGGGTGGGACCTCACGATCTGTGGGATGCGTCGAAAAAGACGGTTGTAAGCCTATAGAAACCATGAAGTTACGCGCAAATTCGTGCCCCGCGAAGCGGGCCGCATGGCACTGCAATTGGGTAGGAACCAGGAGGGGCTCCAACTCATAGAACCGTGCTAGGGCACCTTCCAGAGAGCCTTCTTCCGGCGATTCGTAGAAGATGCCTCCGACCGGGTCGCGAAGGGGAACTGATTCCAGAACACCGCCGCGGCCAAGGGCAATCACGGGTTTCCCGCTGGCAAGCGCTTCGACGGGAGTGAGGCCGAAATCTTCTTCCCCCGGGAGAAGCAAAGCCCGGCAGCGGGAATACAGCTCGCGAAGCTGATCGTCCGGTACGCGGCCGGCGAATTCGATATTCGCCGACGCGAGCGATCTGAGCCGGCGGTACTCAGGACCATTTCCTGCGATGACCAAGCGCTGGCCCGTGCGCGCGAACAAGCGTACCGCGGTATCGATTCGCTTGTAGGGCACGAGTTCGGAGACGATCAAGAAATAGTCATCGGCCGGCTTCCAATAAAAAGATTCGACCTCGACCGGCGGGTAAATCACTTCGGCCTCGCGGCGGTAGGTTTTCCAGACCCGGTTGCGCACGTTGCCGCTATTGACAAGAAACTGATCGACGCGCGCGGCCGAGGCGAAGTCCCAGAGACGCAGATAATTCGCGAGCGGCGTCATCAGGGCTCGTTTCAGCGCCGAGCGGGTATATTCGTTGCGGTATGCCGGGTAGAGATCCCAGAGATACCTCATCGGCGTGTGGCAATAACAAACATGACGCGCCGTGGAAGGCGCCACGATCCCTTTCGCAGGACCGGACTCGCTGCTGATGATCAGGTCATAGCCGCGCAGATCGAAACTCTCCAAAGCCATGGGCATGAGCGGCAACAGCGAGCGGTAGTGGCGGCGGAGTGGATTGAGAAACGACGTGGTGACGCGGTGCTTGCGCACCTCGGCACTGAAGGTCTCGGGGTCGCTGAACAACGTGAAGATGTCGGCTTCGGGAAACAGGCGGCAGAGCGCGTCGACCACTCTTTCTCCGCCTCGGCGGTTGAGCAGCCAATAATGGACGATCGCGACGCGCATCTCCTGTAATCAGCTTACAGCGGCGGCAAGACCGAGTTACGCGGTCAGTTCAAGCACAAACTGCTCCATCACGATGCGATCGTCGGGACGCGCGTCCCGCAGGCTGCGATCGGCCTGGAAAATCAGTTTCAGAGCCCGCTGCAACTGGGGCGGAGTGAATCTCGTGATGGTCTGCTGGATCTGTTCGGCACGCGATCCCCACATGGGAATGCCGAGGCGCGAAAAATGACCCTGGATCTGGGACGGGCTTTTCAAGCCTGCTTCCCGCGCTACCAGCGCCATGCGGAACTGCGTCGAGAGAAACGCAAGCACAAGCGGCAAGTACTCGCCTTCCTTTGTCAGGGTATCGAGGAGCTCGAGCGAGCGGGTTCGATCGCGGCGTCCGAGCGCGTTGACCAAAGCGAAAATAGTGGTGGCGCGGGCATCGGGCACCAACGCCGCAATATCATCCGCGGTGACCGGACGCGGTCCGGCGAACAGTGCGATTTTTTCGATTTCGACGGCGATCCGCGCCATATCCGCGCCCAGCGCCTCCACCAGAAGATCGATCGTGTCGGCATCCATGCTGATGCCGGCCCGCCGCAGCAGCGCTTCGGTCTCCGCACGCGCCTCGTGCGGCGCAAACCGGCGCAATTCGACCACGTCGGTAATCGCTCCGTAGAACTTGCGGACCCGATCCTGCTTGCGCTTGTCATCGCCCTCGAAATCGTATCGGCTGGCCTCGAAGACGAGGGTAACGCCGGGCGTCGGGTCCTTCAGATATGACGCCAAGGGCGCGGCACTGCTTCCGCCACCCTCCTCTTCGCCTTCTTCGGAGGAGCGTCCCTTCGGCAAGGCAGCTTCGGCATTGAGCACCCAGATGAGCCGCTCGGCAGCGAACAGGGAAAGGGCGCGTGCGTCATCGAGCACTTCAGCCAAGGCCGTTTCGTGGAGATCATGTTCGGCCATGGCGCCTTCCGGGACGCTGGCCGTGAGAGCCTGTTTCAAACGCCGCCGTTCGTAGGCCTCAGGCCCCAGCAGCAGGCAAGCAGCAGGAAGTTGCTGCTTTTTGAGACGCGCAAGAAGTTGAGCGGGAGTCACTGTCAGAAATTCTCCAGAATCGCGCTGACGACGCTGCGAGCGATGTCGCGGCTGACACGGATCATGGCGGGCCCGGACTCATCGAAGTATTTCTGAGCGTCTTCGGAGATTTCATACCGCTCCCGAAACTCAGCGCCGGGTCGGCTGAACAGGAGAGCCCCATCTGCCCGGTTCGTGAGTGTGAGCTGGACTGTAGCGACGGCGAGTACCGCCGTGGCGCGTCCGGTGGCCACATCAAACGTGGTTGGATACGCGGAGAAATTGACAATGGCGCCGGTAAGCACGGCATCGGCCCGAGCGGGATCGGAAACGACAGCGTAGCGTGTTCGAGAGAGGAACTCGCGGGCTATATCTTCGGGGAGCAGCCGTGCCAATTGATAACGCGTCGTGACATTTCCGAACGGCATAATGGCGATGGTTTTGACAGCCTTCGGCAGCGGGTCGCCATGTCCCTCAACGTGGTATCCGCAACTCGTCAGGGCGGCGAGCGCCACGGCGCAAAGCATTTTCATACGAGCTGCCGGGCGACGGCTACCGCATTTTCCGCCATCAGCCGTAGATTATCAGCGACGACCCAGAACCAACAGGCCTCGGCGTCATTGCGATCGGGCGTGATGCCGCCTACAGCAATACCACTCTGTCCGGCCTGGCCTACGTTGGTGGGCGGCTCGAAGTCATTCCCGCGCACTTCGATAGCGCCGGTAACCAGGCCGCTTTCGAGAGCTTCGATGCCCGGATTGGATTCGAACTCGATCCACGCGGAGAAGCAGTAGCCGTGAAAGACAGGCGCCTGGACCAGGCGTAACGAGGGCATCGGAGCACCCTCGCCTTCGCCGGGCAGCGCCAGCAACGTGGCCAGATGGCGCTCGATGCGCAACTCGGAGTCTTCCAGTGTCTGCGGGGCTTCCTCTCCGTAGCGGGCCAGCAGGTTGAAGCCGAGCTGCGCGTCAAAAACGGCCTGGGGCAAAGCCTTAAAGGAAAGCAGGTTGATGGTTTGCTGCTGTAGCTCCTCAACACCGGCCCGGCCGTGTTCGCTCGCCGGCGCGAAGATCTGGACGACTGCCCGGCGAATGGGGTCGTTGGTTTGCAGGCGGCGCAGGAAAAGCGCCATCGCGATGGCGGCGGGATGGGCAATCACATGAACCGCGGCTTCATCCTCTTCTGTCCCGGTTTCGAGGACTGGCGCCCGCAAGCGAGCGTCGGTTCGCTCCTCTGCTGCATACGTAAGATCGATAAACGCAGTGGACCCATCGGCCAACTCCAGCGCCTTGCGGCTGGACTCCGCAGACCCGGCCAGGAACACAGCCCGCGCGCCTTCCAGGCTCATGGTTTCCAGTCCCTCGACCAAGGCCGGCTCGTCGCCCAGGCGGGTGAGGGTGCCCGGCTCTTCTTCATCGGCGGCGATCAGACGCAAATCCAGTTCGGGAGCAGAAGTGGATACCAGATCGCGAAGTTCGCGGCCGAGAAGAGACTCGCTGCCGACCAGGACCATCACGCCGCGGCTAACCAACCTGGTGCTCCGGACGGGCGGGATACGGAGGGGGCGGCGGTTGCGGCCGCAGACGCCGGCGAAGGATGCCCCCTAATCTAATGGCAATTCCGCTGCCCACGTAGGCCACAGCCATCAGCAGCAGCACGGTGCGGGAATAGTTCCAGATGGCGTAAATCAGCCCGCCCAGCAGGATAATGATCAGCGGGGAGTAGGCCCGGTTGAGGCTGATCCCCTTAAAGCTGTAATAGCGCCAGGTGCTGATCATGAGAAAACCGAGCAGGGCCAGCAAGACGAGCCAGGCGAGCGCGAGAGGCCACCAAACCAGCGGCTCGGCATCGGAGGCATAGACCACCGCGGCCACCAGACCCGCCGCGGCCGGAATGGGAAGCCCGACAAAATATTTGCGGTCGGGGCGGCCCGGATTCTTGGGGATCGGATTCTTTTGAATATTGAAACGCGCCAGACGCGCAGCGCCGCACAACAGAAACAGAAACGCGACGAAATAGCCGAGATTGAACAACTCGCTGCGATATTGCGGCGGCAGCGACGCATCGACGAACTGCACGCCCCATGCAAAGGCGAGCACTGCCGGGGCAAGGCCAAAGCTGATCACGTCGGCCAGGGAATCCATTTCCCGTCCAAAATCCGAGACCGTATTGGTGAGACGCGCGATGCGGCCGTCCAGGCCATCCAGGAAAACAGCCGCCCCAATCGCCGTGGCCGCTACGGCGAAGTGTTCCGACGCTCCAGGGGCGCCGGACGCCGCCAGCATGGCCCCGCGGAACGAACGCAGAATCGATATATACCCGAGAAATATATTGCCGGCCGTAAATAGAGTAGGCAGCGCGTAGGCCGCTCGGCGCGGCCGGCGGTCAGGCGAACGGGGATCGACGAGCCGTTCTTTAAGCCCCATGAGGCTCCGCTAAGTCGATCCGGCGGGCAATCACGCTGGAACCGGCGGCCACACGCATGCCGGGCCGCACCACGATCTCCCACTCAGGTCCAACCAACACGTCCACGCGAGAGCCAAACTTGATGAGTCCGACGCGTTCTCCGATGGCAACCCGGTCGCCGATCTTCTTGTCGAAGACGATGCGGCGGGCGATGAGTCCGGCAATCTGTTTGAACATTACAGTGGTACGGTCCCCCTGCACAGTAACAATGTTCTGCTCGTTGGAGACGGAGCATTCTTCCCGGCTGGCTACCAGAAACTTTCCTCTTTGATATTTCACACTGCAGACGGCGCCGCCAATGGGAGCGCGGTTGACGTGAACGTCAAAGATATTCAGAAAAATGCTGATGCGATTGATGCCGGCGCCTTCGGATTTCACGGCAACCACCTTGCCATCGGCGGGCGACACCGCCACCGGCCCAGACGGGATTGCTCTTTCGGGATCGCGAAAAAAGTATAAGCAAAAGGCGGCCAGGATCCACAAGGGAAGGGAAAACCACGCACCTGCCAGCCAGGCAACCAAAATTCCCGCGGCGCCAAACGCAGCAGCGTAATAGATGCCATCCACGACCATCTATGTCTATTTTCCCATAGGGGCTCTGGCGGGAATGGAGGAACAGAGGAAAGCGGGAACGGCGCCCCGCTGACGGAGCGGCCTCACCGGACCTATACTGACCTTAGACTAAAAGGCTACTCCCACCGTAGAGCGTTCATCGGATCGATTCTGGTGGCGCGCCGTGCGGGAATGTAACCCGCCAACGCCGTAACCGCGGCGACTCCCAGCGAAGCAGCGGCCATCGTCAGCCAGTCAGTCGGTTTCACGCCGAATAGCTGCGCCTGGATCAGGCGTGTGATGGCATAGGCTCCGGCAAGTCCGATACCGACGCCGGCTGCGCCGAGGCTCAGCGTTTCACGAAGCACCATCCAAACGACCGACCGCTGACCAGCCCCCAAGGCCATCCGGATGCCGATTTCGCGCGTGCGGCGAGTCACCAGGAAAGCCATCACGCCGTAAAGGCCCAGGGCCGCCAACAGCGTAGCGAGAAATCCAAACACGCTCGAAAGCGTGGCCAGCAGCCGTTCGGTGAGAAGCGAGATTTCCATCTGATGATCTAAAGTGCGCATGTCATACATCGGCACGCCGGCATCCACGCCTCCCGCGGCAGTGCGCAAGACGTTGAACAGGCGCGCCGGGTCGCCCTGGCCCCGCACATAGACGGTTCCGCCGTTCACAAAATCCCTCTGCTCGTTCGGAATGTAGAGCTCGTACGGAATCTCGTCGCGCATGTTTTCGTATTTGGTGTCTCCCACTACGCCCACGATCTGGATATCCGTCTTGGTCCCTGGATCAATACCCATTCCGATGTGGCGGCCGAGTGGATTGGCGCTTCCAAAATAGCGCTGCACGAATTTCTGGTTCACGATTCCCACCTTGGGAGCGCCTTTGGCATCTCGCTCGTCAAAATCGCGTCCCAGCAGCACGGGAATTCTCAAGGTTTTGAAGAAGCCGGGGCTGCAAAATTGCATATGGGGATCGGGCCGCTCGTCCGGCTTGGCCGAGTAGCCTTCGATGGTGACCCAGTTATCCCACTCGTTGTTTTCCAGCACCGGAACTACCGCGAACGTATTCGACTCCACGCCGGGAAGCACGTTCAATGTTTGGCGCAGCCGGCGGTAATAATCCAGAGTCCATTTGACATCGTAACGGGTCAAAGTGGGGTTGACATCGAATGCGAGCACGTTGGCGACTTCGAAACCGGGATTCATCGTCTTCAAATTACGCAAGCTCTGCAGGAACAGCCCCGCCCCGATCAGCAGCACCAGCGACAGCGAGACCTGTGCTACCACGAGACTCTTGCGCAAGCGCGCGGACCCGCCGTGAACCACAGCGCCGGCCTGGTCTTTCAACGTGTTTGCGAGGCTGGGACTCGTAGACTGAAGCGCCGGAACGAGTCCGAAGACAGCTCCGGCAAATAAAGAGATGGCAAAGGTAAATCCCAGGACTATCCAATCGGGTGTGCTGGAAAGCGAGAGCGGCGTCCGGCCGGTAGGCAGGAAATCGATAAGCGCCCGATCGATCAGGACGGCCAGGCCGACCCCAAGACATCCCCCAATCCCCGCCAGCAGCAAGCTCTCCAACAGAAGCTGCCGGATGAGGCTGCCGCGCTCCGCGCCCATGGCCAGGCGAACCGCAATTTCCTTTTGCCGGCCCGACGCGCGCGCAATGAGCAGATTCGCCAAATTCGAGCACGCGATCAGGAGCACCAGACCGACGATACCCATGAGGGCGAAGAGTGGCTTGGAGTATATCCTGCGCAGGTTGGAGCGGCCCGTGGACC
>PSRJ01000087.1 GCA_003175985.1 Terriglobia bacterium | reverse complement strand
CCCGCCAGTGCGGGCAGAGCTCAAGCTTCAGGAGCAAAGTCATGAGGTTGAGTTTCATTTTGGTTCTGCTGCCGGCCCTGCTGCTGGCCCAGACGCCCACTACCGGACTGCTGACCGGAACTGTCAAAGACCCGACCGGCGCGGTAGTGGCGAACGCCAAGCTCACGCTGTTGAGTGCTTCCGGCGAGGAGCGCACCGGAACGACGGCCGGTGACGGAACGTATCGCTTTCCCTTGTTGCCTCCGGGCAGTTACACGCTGACGGTCAATGCCGCCGGGTTCCAGTCATACACCGCCAACGGCATCCCGATCCGGATCACGGAGGCGACGGAGCTTTCGCCCCCCCTGACTCTGGCGGGGGCGGCCGCTTCGGTGGAAGTGACTGCGGAAGTGCCCCTGGTGCAGACCGCATCGGCAGCTACCGGCCGGGTAATCGGGGATGCGCAGATCCGCGAACTGCCTCTGCCGACGCGCAATTTTCAACAACTGCTGACGCTCTCTCCAGGCACCGTGGCCAATCTCTCGAACAACACCGAAATGGGGCGCGGCGATGTGAATATCAATGTGGCCGGCATGCGGTCCACCAGCAACAACGTCGTGGTGGATGGCACCCAGATCAACAGTCCCGGAACCAATTCGACGCCCAACGTCTCGGTGCCGGCGCCCGATGCGATCCAGGAGTTCATCGTGCAGACTTCCATGTACGATGCCACGCAGGGGCGCAACGTCGGCGGCAATGTCGCGGTGGTCACGAAGTCGGGTGAAAACCAGGTCCACGGCAGCGCCTGGGAATTCCTCCGCAACCGCGAGTTAAACGCCAACGATTTCTTCCTTAACGCGGCCGGCCGTCCCCGCCCGGTACTCAATCGCAACCAGTTTGGCGGTACGCTGGGCGGCCCGATCCGCAAAGACAAGACATTCTTCTTCGTCTCGTATCAGGGCACGCGCGAACGCAACGGCGCGTCGCTCACCAATAGCCTTTCGTTTCCGCTGATCCCATCGGGACTGACCAACGACCGGAGCCCCGCCGCTCTCACCGCGCTGCAGCAATCGTTCTATGCGCCAGGGCAGACGGTGCCGGCCCTTAGCCCCATCAGCGTGAAACTGCTCCAGGCAAAATTACCCGATGGCAGTTGGGCCATCCCCAGCGCGGCACGCACTGCCGCTTCGCCCGCCTTGCCTGTGAACACGCCCATGAGCGGCGTTTCCACTTTCCGGGAGGACCAGTTCAATGCCAACATCGATCAGGCTATCGGGCAAAAGAACCGCCTTTCCGGAAAGTTCTTCTATTCCGATACCCCGCAGTATCAATCGTTATTCAGTTTCGTTGGCAGCAACCCACAGCAGATCCCTGGCTATGGCGGCAATATCGATTTCCACAACCGCGTCTTCGGGCTGAGCGATTCTCACGTTATTTCGCCCACGCTCATCAACCAGGCACATTTCGGCTATAGCCGCATCAACGGCCCGTCCACTCCCCAGGAACCACTGAAGAATTCCGACGTCGGCATTAACAATCCGCTGTGCGCGACCACGCCCAGCTTCTGCGGTCTGGCTACGATTCAGGTGCTGGGGCTGTTCTCGATCGGCTCCACCACGCTCGCCGATCAGAAATCCACCGTGCAGACGTTCGAGGGGACCGACATGCTCACCTGGAATCACGGCAAGCACCTGGTGCGATTCGGCGGTGAGGCGCGGCGCTATCGGGTCGATTTCTTCTTCAACTTCTTCTCCCGCGGCCAGATCAATTTCAATTCGTTCCAGGACCTGCTGGCCGGCAACATCGCCTTCGGTCTTCTCGGGAACGGTGTCCGCGATCGCGGCATGCGTGCTACCGATGGCTCGCTCTACGTTCAGGACGATTACAAGATCAGTGAGTCGCTCACTCTGAACGTCGGCTTGCGCTTCCAGCACCAGGGAGGTATCAGCGAGATTCGGGGACGGCTCGCGAGTTTCGATCCCGCCGCCTTCAAGGGTCCGTGCACAGTGGCGGCGCCATGCAGCCCGCCCAATGGATTCAAACTGCTCAAGCCCGGTGAAACGTTGAACCCGAACACGGAAGTGGCCGCACCGCGCTTCGGTTTCGCGTGGAAGCCTCCAACGGTTAAGAACCTGGTCGTGCGCGGCGGCTATGGCGTTTATTTCGATCGCTTCTCCACGCGAGTGGCCAACCTGCAAATCTTCAATTACCCGTTCGATATCGTCGGTTTGGGTCTCGGTTCGTTTGCCAACCCGTTCCCCGACTTGTCGAAGGTCTCTTTTCCCATCAATCCGCCGGTGGTCCCCTCGCCCGTTCCCTTCTATTTTGCCGGTGCACCGCTTGCCACCAGCCCCACTGCCATCAGCGGCATCTACGTGAGCCCCAACTTCCGAACGCCGTACGTGCAGCAATACAGCTTTGGAGTGCAGTGGGAACCGGTCCGCGACTGGATGCTGGAAGTGGGCTATGTCGGATCTAAGGGCACCAAGCTGATCAACGTGATCACGCTCAATCAGGGGACCGCTCCCGCAACCGCGCCTTACACCCCTTCGGGCTTCTCCAATAACAAGGCTTTAAACGGATTTCAGCTTGCCACTACGGATGCGGGCTCGCTTTACAACTCGCTGCAAACGAGCCTCACGAAACGATTCAGCAAGGGCCTGCAATTCCTGGCCTCGTACACCTACTCGAAATCGATTGACGACGCTTCCGGCGCGCCTACGAAAGAATTCGCCGCCGTGCCGGGCGATCAACAGAACCGCCATTCGAATCGAGCCGTTTCAGACTACGACCGGACCAACCGCTTCGTCCTGAGCGGCACCTATAACCTGCCCAAATTCTACGGCGGGAAATCAGGTGTCGCCTCGCGCCTGGCGAATGGATGGGATCTTAACGGAATTCTCACTATGCAATCGGGCGCTCCGTTCTCGGTGGTTTGTGTTTCCGGGTCCACCACCTACAATCGGGCGGATCTGATTGGCACGAATGCCGCCCTCGACGGCTCGGTGGAAAGCCGTCTTACCGGATACTTCAACAAATCGGCCTTCGCTCCGGGCTGCGTCAATGCCGCGCCGTTTGGTACCTCCGGGCGCAATATTCTGCGCGGACCCGATCAGCGCAACGTCGACCTTTCGATCGTAAAACTGATTCCGGTGAAGGAAGCCACGCGGCTGGAATTCCGCACCGAGTTCTTCAACGCCTTCAACCGCGTGAACTTCGCCAACCCGAACAACAACGTGATCGTCCAGCCGACCTTAGCCACGATCACTTCGACAGCGAGTGGTCCGCGCGTGATCCAGTTCGCGCTGAAACTGAACTTTTAGCAGCATGCTGATAATGGCCAAGAACCGCTTGCTGACGCGCGCGGCTCAGAAACGCGTCGACGCCCTTGCCGGCGCTTACAGAGCCGCGACCGCAAGGGAGCGGTGTGTCCATGACCTTTCTCAGCAGCCTCTTAGGCAGCCATTCCCATGATCGAAACAGGCCTCAAAGACAAAGTCGTCGTCGTCACTGGCGCCGCCGCCGGCATCGGGCAGGCCACGGCACGGCGATTCGCGCAGGAAGGCGCCCGCGTCGCCTGTTGGGACGTGAAAGACGGCGAGCCACCGCCGGGCGGCTCTTTTCAGAAGGTGGATGTCACCCAGTCCACCTCGGTGAGCGCCGCTGTAGATGAAGTGATCGGGCGATGGGGCACGATCCACGTGCTCGTGAACAACGCCGGCATTCTCCGCGATGCCCAATTGGTGAAGTACAAAGACGGCGCCGTTGCCGGCATCATGAGCGACGACCAGTTCGACGCCGTCATCGGCGTAAATCTGCGTGCAGTCTTTCTCTGCACTCGCGCGGTCGCCCCGCACATGATCCGCGGTGGCGGCGGGGTCATCCTTAACGCCTCCAGCGTGGTAGGGCTGTATGGCAATTTCGGGCAGACCAACTACGTCGCCACCAAGTCGGGAGTCATCGGCATGACCCGCGTCTGGGCGCGGGAACTCGGCAGGTACGGCATACGGGTCAATGCCGTCGCTCCCGGCTTCATCGCCACCGACATGGTGAAATCCATACCCGAGAAGATCCTCCAAAGCATGCGCGAGCACACCCCGCTCGGCCGCATGGGTCAGCCCGAAGATATCGCCAATGCGTATGTGTGGCTGGCTTCCGATGCGGCGTCTTTCGTGAGCGGGACCGTTCTCAGCGTGGATGGGGGCGTGGTCACGGGGACGTAACTATGACCCGATACGCCAGTATAGTTTCGACCGGGCGCTACCTTCCCGAGATCGAAGTGCCCAACAGTGTCCTGCGCGAGCAACTCGCTCACGTACCCGATTTCGTGGACAAGATGGAAACCGGCACTGGCATTCGCAAGCGCTGGTATGCCCCGGAAAGCTGGGCAACATCCGATCTGGCGCTCCCTGCCGCGCGGCAGGCGCTGGAGCGCGCGGGCCGCAAGCCGGAAGAGGTCGATCTCATTATCCTGGGAACGGATTCGCCAGACTACGTTACGCCGGCCACCTCCGTGGTCCTGCAACATAAACTCGGAGCGAAAAACGCGGGTACCTTCGATGTCGGTTGCGCCTGCGCCTCGTTTCCGACGGGCCTCGCCGCCGGAGCCGGCTTGCTCGCCGCGAGTTCCCAAATGCGCACCATCCTCGTGGTGGGCGTCTACCTCATGCACAAACTGGCCGATCCGCGTGATCCCATGGTCTTCTTTTATGGAGATGGCGCCGCGGCTGCCGTCCTCGAGCCATCGGAAAAGCCAGGCTTCCTGGGCGCCGCATTCCAGGCCGATGGCTCCTATCACACCTTTTGGGGCATTTACTCGGGCGGCACTCACGAGCCAGCCAGTTGTGAGTCTGTCACCGCTGGACGTACCAAGGTCCGCATGAACGACCGCTACCCGCCTGAAATCAACGACCAGGGCTGGCCCCGACTTGTCCGTCGCCTCGCCGCGGACGCGGGTTTCGCGGTGAGCGATATCGACCTGGCCATCTTTACCCAGGTGCGCAAGCCCACAATCGAGCTTGTGATGCACGACCTCGGCCTGCCCCCGGAGCGCACCCACACCATCATGGAAGAGTGGGGATACACGGGTTCCGCGTGCGTCGGCATGGCGCTCGACAGCGCCCGTGAACAGGGCAAAGTGCGGCCCGGCAGCCTGATTGTGCTGGTGGGATCGGGCGTCGGCTACAACCAGGCCGGCGTCGCCTTTCGCATGCCATGATCGCGGGCGATCTGCTCGGAGAGCGCGCGCGACTCACGCCGGAGAAGCCAGCGCTCATAGAGGTGCGTTCCGGCCGGCGATTCAGCTATGCCGTCCTCGACCAGCGCGCCGCCGCCCTGGCCCGCTTCTGGACTGGCGAATGGGGTCTGGCGAAGGGCGATCGCGTAGCCCTTCTGGCGGAGAATCGCGTCGAATACGTAGATGCTTTCTTCGCCGCGGGCAAATCCGGAGTAGTCTTGGTCCCGCTCAGCACGCGCCTGGCCGCGCCGGAGCTTGCTGCCCTGCTTGAGGACGCCGAGCCCCGGCTCGTCTTGTATACCGGCCAATGGAAGGAGTTGGCGCTTGCTGTTCAAAAACTAACCCCGCCATCTCAATGGCTCGCCATCGAGGAATTGCCGCTCGACGCTGCTCATTCCTTCCGGCCCGTAGCTTGTGATCCCGAAGACCTCTGGTGCCTGCTATATACCAGCGGAACCACTGGCCGGCCGAAAGGTGTCATGCTGCCCCATCGCATGATCCTGTGGAACGCCTGCAACACGGTGCTGAGCTGGCAGCTCCGCGAAGACGATATCGCTCCCATCTTTACGCCCATGTATCATGCCGGCGGCCTCGCCGTTTTCCTGACACCGCTGGTTGCAATCGGGGGGACCATCGTCCTGCACGAGCGCTTCGATGCATCCGAAGTCTGGCGCTCTATCGAACGGGAGCGTGCCACCCTGCTTTTCGGCGTGCCTACGACATTCCAGCGCATGCGCGAGGCGCCGGAATTCGCCACTATCGATTGCGGCTGCCTTCGCTGGGCCATCAGCGGCGGGGCGCCTTTGCCGCGCTATCTCATCGACGACTATCAAAGCCGAGGCGTGGCATTCAAACAGGGCTACGGGCTCACCGAAGCCGGTGTAAACTGCTTCGCCATGACCACGGCGGAAGCCGCGCGCAAGCCCGGTTCGATCGGCAAACCTATGATGTTTACGGAGGTGCGCCTGAGCAACGGGGAGCTTTGGCTGCGCGGTCCGCATGTCGCGCAGGGTTTCTGGAAGCAGCCGGAAGCCACGCGCGCCGCTATCGATGCCGAAGGCTGGCTGCACACGGGCGACCTCGCGCATTGGGATGAAGACGGCTTCTACTACATCGACGGGCGTATCAAAGAGATGTTCATCAGCGGAGGCGTGAACGTCTATCCGGCGGAGATCGAGAACGTCTTGCTCCAGCATCCCGCCATTGCCGATGCTGCCGTGCTGGGCGTGCCGGATGCCCAATGGGGCGAGGCGGGAGTCGCTTTTCTGGTATTTCGTGGCGATCCGCCTTCGGAAACGGAGCTTCTCGAATTCCTCGAAGCCCGCCTGGCCCGGTTCAAATTACCGAAGGAGATCCGCTACATCGAGGCGCTCCCGCGCACTGCTTACGGAAAAGTGGTCCGACCCGAATTGCTCAGACTCTATCAATCGGGCTGAAGGGCAAACGCCAACAGCACATTGCCCGGCATGCCGTTTCTGACGCCGATATATCCCGAGGGCGCAAAGAGCGTATCCCCCGCAACTACCGGACCCGCCGCGCCCATCGATCCGCCCTTGCCCTCAGCCCCGTTCACCGTCTTGTATTCGCGCACGGTGTCATATTGCCAGAGCACTCGTCCATCGGCGGCGGATAAAGCGCGCAGCACGCCATCCCATCCACCCGAAAAGACCGCGCCCGGAGTGGCCGACAGCGGGCCTTCGTGTCCGGGGTGAGCCGACATGGCGGCCGCCGGCTGCAAGGCCGCGAACCATTTTCGCTCTCCATCGCGCAGTTGTACGGCAGCAATGCCCCCGGTTCCCAGGCCGAAATATGCGTTCTGCTCGTCTGCGGCGCCGCCCCAGACGATCTTGCCGCCGAACTCCTTGGTATTGTTCACCAGGGCGGTCCGCCAGACGACGGCGCCCTTCCGGTCGGGATCATGCGCCCAGACATTCCCGCTCTTTTGTCCCGCCACCAGCAGCGTACGGCCGTCCGGAAATGTTTTGAGGATCGGGGGAGAGCCGAAATCATGGTCCGGCCCCAGATCCTTGGGGCAATTCTCCGGCGGAGTTTTGCCGGAGCAACCCACCAGCCAGGCATCGTTTTCCGTATCCTGAACGACCCACAGGACCTTGCCTGAATCCAGGTCCAACGCCATGATCGCGTCCGTCGTTTTGGCTGCTGGGTCCGTGTATGCGTCACCGGTACCGATGTACAGGGCGCGCCGCTTCGCATCGATGGTCGGCGAATTCCACACACCGCCGCCTGCCGGGGCCCAGCGCACCACACCGGTTTCGTTCGTTCCGATCTGCCTGGGAGCGTCCTCGATTGTGTAAGTCTTCCAGAGTTGCTTGCCTGTGGCAGCTTCGAGCGCCACGACGCTGCCGCGGAACGTGCAGCAGGCATATTTCGGATTGGGTCCGGCGCCTTCCTCACCCGAAGCCACCGGCACATATACACGTCCTTCGAAGACACGCGGCGTTCCCGTAATGCGCGCCAGTGGATGGCCATCCACGGAAACCTTCCAGACCAGTGCACCCGTGGTGGCATTCACGGCGTAGGCATTCGCCTTTATATCGCCGAAATAGGCGACATTCCGTTCATCGATTGTGATCGCGGTACGCACGCCCGCCCCGGCCTGGAACATCCAATACGCGCAGCCAGTTGCGGAATCCAATGAATAGACTGCGCCGGTGTCGACCCCGATGAAAACGCGTCCACCCACAACCGAAGGCTGCCCGAGCACCGACTTGACACCCGGAAAACCGAACGCCCACTTCAACTTGACCTGGCCGAGGCGGTCGGCCGGTATCCGGGCGTCCTTCTGGAAGCGTGAATTGGCAAGATCGATGCCCCATCCGTTCCATGCCGGACCGGCGCCGGGCTCTCCAAAGCCGGCTTTCGCGGGACATTGAGCAAACAAGGGAAGGCTACTTAGCAGGAAGAAGGCGAAGCGCATCGCCGTCCAGTCTATCCGATTGGAGGGAGAGCCGTTCAGAAAAAAGGGGACAGCCGCAAGGCTGTCCCCGGAGTTCATTCGGAGGATTTCTCGTTAATATTGCCGGGGCGCCAGCGGGCGTAGCGGCGTTGAGAAACGGGCAGGCGCTTCGGGGCGTTCCGCCGGCTTCTCCAGCACCAGCGAGCGTAGGCCCGGCATTGGATTGAAGCCGGGGCGGTGGCTCTTTTCAGCAACCGGGAGCTGCCCCGTGGTTAAGTTCTTTAATCCGAATAAAGCCAATTCAAACCGGTCCTTTACGCCGACTTTCTGGAACAGGCGGGAAAGATAGACTTTTACCGTTCCCTCGGAAATCATCAACGTCGTGGCGATTTCCTTGTTCTTCAGCCCCTGTGACAAGAGGCTGACCAGCTGCCCTTCGCGCTGCGTAAGCGCCACGCGGCGCGCACACAAAAAGCTATCGGTGAGGGCTTTTTCAAACCATAATTCGCCGGCCTGCACCTTTTGCAAGCATTTCACCTGCAAGTCCGTCGGCAGGGTTTTGCGCAGAATACCGCGTACTCCCAAACCCATTGCCTGGAAAGCCAGTTCCGTCGAGATGGAATTCACCCACAGGACGATTCTGCAGCTGGCCATGGCGTGCTTGAGTTCGCTCAGCACTCCAAAGGTAATTTCCGGTGTCAGGTCCATGAGCACCAGGTCAGGGGAGCCGTGCGCAATCTGTTCCATCAAACCGGCCACGGTGCTGCACGTGGGCAGCAGCTCGAATTGTTCCACTTGCCGCAAAATGGACTCGAGTCCTTTGGCCAGGATCGGCTCGTCGCTGTAAAGAAGAATCCGCGTCATATTCTCATCCACCTCGAAACGCCAGGTTATTGTTTACCAAAAATTGCCGGCTAATAACCGGCTAATAACGGCGAGTCTTTTTGCATTGTGTCTCCATTTACTTCGGTTGTCAACAGAAAATTATGAGAACTATCGATCTAAAATCTTCG
This sequence comes from Terriglobia bacterium, assembly GCA_003175985.1. Classification (GTDB taxonomy): domain Bacteria; phylum Acidobacteriota; class Terriglobia; order Bryobacterales; family Bryobacteraceae; genus PSRJ01. The sequence continues at coordinate 9,886 of PSRJ01000087.1, read as the reverse complement.
GAATTAAATTTGAATAACCCGCATTCGAGATCCGTTCCAGAAGCTGTTGCGAGCGCTCAAATTATGGGTTTTGATGCATCTAGCAGCGGATTGGCGACATTCATCGGATGCCCTTGCGGCTGGCAAAAATCAACCGAATTTCGGGGATAAACCGGGTTAAGGATCACTCTACAATTTGTGGTTTTCCGCCTGATAACCTTTGCCAGCGGCATGCTGTCACCCATTTACCATATTGATCCAACGGATCTTGCGGAGCTAAATTCGCGATGGCGTCAAGGCCGGGAAATGAAGAATATCAACAGGCGTGAAAGCCCTCGTATCGATATTAACCTTCGGTGTCACATTACATCGCCGGCGATCTGGGCTACTGGCGCCATGCAGACGGAGAACATCAGCCGGAACGGCATTCTGATCGCCTGGACCAGGGAAGAGACAGGGCTTCCGCTCCCCTCTGTGGGCCATATTTTGACTCTGGAAATCGAGCTGCCCGCGAATCACGGTTTTGGCCAGAAGTGCATTCATTGCCAGGGTTCGGTGTCGCGTGTTTGGCGGCCGCAGGACGGCAGCCCTCGCGTCGCACTGCAGGTGAACTACATGGATTTTCGTTCCTTCCACGATCAGCTTCGGTCCATGGAGTCGCTCCAGCCGGCGGCGAACAGTTGGATGGCTTGAAGCGATGCAGTCTTCGCAGCCGCAATTCGCTGTCAAATTGCTCCCGTCTCTGACGGATTTCGCCTTCCTTTTACCCGCGGCTTTCTTATTCGGCCGGATGGAAGGTGTAAAGACGCTGCTGAGTGACTGCGATACCGGCTGGCACATCCGCACCGGCGAATGGATCTTAAGCAATCATCAGGTCCCAGTCCGCGATTTCTTCTCATTCACCAAGGCCGGGGAAACCTGGTACGCGTGGGAATGGCTATCCGATGTGCTGTTTGCCTGGCTGAGCAGTCGTGGCGGCCTGGCCGCGGTGGTGCTGGCGAGCATTCTGCTGCTTGCTGTAACGTTTGCCCTCTTGTTCCGCCTGGCGAGACGCGGCGCCAACCCCGTTGTCGCGTTTCTGGTGACGTTGGTGGCTGCCGCCACTTCCTCTATTCACTGGCTGGCTCGGCCGCATCTGTTCTCGCTCGTCTTCCTGGTCCTTTTTTACGGTGCGTTGGAACGTATCCGTTCCGGCAGTATACGCTTCCACGGCGTGCCTTATTTGGCCATTCTTCCCGTCGCAACCATTTTGTGGACGAACCTGCACGGCGGCTTCTTCATCGGAATCGTCATGATCCTGGCCTATGGCGCCGGAGATGCGTTGAAGGCGGCGCTTGCGCCGGACCGCAGCCGGGTAGCGCCCGAACTCGCCCGCGCCCGAAACTATTTTCTTTCGGCGGTTGCTTGCCTCGCCGCCAGCCTGCTAAATCCGTACACCTATCATCTCCACCAGCACGTACTCGAATACTTAGGCGATCCCTACCAGTCGCAGCATATCGTGGAGTTCCTCTCGGTCAGCTTCCACCATCCCGTCGCCATTTTCTTTGAAGCGCTTCTGCTGGCGGGCGCGGGCGCCGCTTTTTGGAACGTCACACGAGGCAGCTATACAGAAGGATTGCTGTTGCTCATCTGGGCGCACGCGGGCCTTCTGGCCTCCCGCAATCTTCCGCTTTATGCGATTGTGGCGACACCGATCATCGCCTCCGCGATGGACGCATGGCTGCACCGCCTGCCCGCCATGGAAGTAGCCGGCTGGCTGCGCCGGATTTCGGCCAGGGTTCTCGCCATCGCCGCGGAGACTTCCGAAACCGATGCTGTACCGCGCTGGCATCTTGCGAGCATCGCGGGAATTCTGGCGATCGCCGCTCTGCTGTACGCTCCCGCGCCCCCGCGGCGCTTCCGCGCCGAGTACGATCCCAAGTCTTATCCCGCCGGCGCGGTGGCATTGTTGCGGAATATCCCCTCTGCTCGCATCTTCACCAATGACGAGTGGGGCGATTACCTCATCTACCGGCTCTATCCGCGGACCCGTGTATTCGTGGACGGCCGCAGCGATTTCTACGGCGACAGCTTCGAACAGAAGTACCTGGATGTCATGAATGTCAAGTACGGCTGGGAGAAGACATTGAGCCACTTTGGCATTGACACGATCTTATTGCCCCCGGATGCGGCCTTTGCCGGCGCTCTCAAGGAGTCCAACCGCTGGCGTGTGGTCTATGACGATGGAGTCGCGTTGATTTTCCGGCCTTCGCGCCAATCCGCGGGGGACACAATTTCCACCACCTTACCGGGTGAGGGAACAGGCCGTGATCGCGAGGTCACGAAAACCCAGATGCGTGATCAAGCGATCACTGACACCAAAACCAAAACTTAGGAGCGAACCCAATGACAATGTTGCGTAATTTGTGGAACGACGATCAGGGGCAGGACTTGATTGAATACACCCTGCTCATGGCGTTTGTGGCGCTGGCCTCGGCCGCCCTTTTCCTGGGGGCCGGCGGCAGCATTAAGGGTATCTGGACCACGACCAACAGCCAGTTGGCCGCGGCCAACGCCCAGGCCAGCTAAACCTTGTGCCAAAGGAAACGGGCGTGACGCCCCGCAGGCGGGCGGCACGCCCCTTTCGAAAGAAACGTGGCTAGCATGATGCTGAAAATGCCCAATAACCGTGAGGAAGCGGTGGCCTAACGTCCTTTTTGCAAGCGAGCTTTCGAACCTTGGCCGTAATGGACGGAACGGGGAACAGTAATGAATAAGAGATTCTTGGCGGTTCTATTATTCGCGTTTGTGGTGGCTTCGGGCGCGAGTTTGATGCTGTACCGGTTGATGTCGAACCGGACGCCCGCGAGCAAGGCGGCGCCCGCCTCGGTAAAGCTGGCGCTGGCCGCGCGCGATCTGGAATTAGGAGCAGTGTTACGCGAAGAGGATGTCACTTTGACAGACTGGCCTGGTCCCATGCCCGCAGGTTCCTTGTTGCGGGTTCAGGACGCGGTAGGCCGGGGCGTCGTCGCGAAAATGGTGGCCAAGGAGCCGATTCTCGAATCGCGCCTCGCGCCAAAAGGGGCCGGCGGCGGATTCGCCGCGACCATCCCGAAGGGTATGCGCGCCGTGGCCGTGCCGGTAAATGAAGTCGTCGGCGTAGCGGGCTTCGTGGTGCCCGGCATGCACGTCGATATCTTGATCTCGGGCGCGCCGCCCGTCGGAACCGGAAATCTCGGCACGCTGACAAAGACCCTCCTGCAGAACATCGAGGTGCTCTCGGCGGGCCAGGACTACAAAAAAGATGCCGAGGGCAAGCCGGTCGCGGTACAAGTCGTGAACCTGTTGGTGACACCGGAGCAGGCCGAGCAACTCAGCCTCGCCAGCCATCAAACCACCATCCAGCTCGTGCTGCGAAACCCACTGGACCGGGATACCGCGAAAACGCCGGGCGCGGCGATGGCCGGCCTGTTCACGGGCGCGAGGCCCAATATCCCCGACGGAATTCGTTCGCTCGGTGACCAGGCCCCCAAGCCGCGGCCGCGCCCTGTTGTGCAGCCAGTCGTCCAGCAATTGCCGCCGCCACCGAGGAAGGAATCGCCATTCGTCATGGAGATCATCACCGGAACCAAGAAGGCTGAAACCAAGTTCGATGGCAGTGGGGAGGGTAAATAGGTGTCACTAGACAGGAATTTCGCGGGCAAACTGCTTCCGGCAGTCCTGTTGTTCGCCGCCGTTCAGAGGTATGGCGGCGCCGACGAGCTCTTGAGCGCCGCAGTCCAGAATGAGCCGGCGCCGCCGCAAAACGAACCTGCCGCGAATGCGCCCGGCAAGCTCACGCTCACAGTCGGCAAGTCGCTCATTATCGACAGCCCCATAAACATTAAACGCTTATCCGTGGCCAACGACGACCTGGTGCAGGCCGTGGCCGTAGACCCGCGGCAGGTTCTCATCAATGGCAAAGCGCCCGGTGAGACCTCTCTCATCGTGTGGCAGGACAATGGCAGCCGCCTGCTCTATGACCTGACCATCCGCATGAGTCCTCAAAGGCTCGATGCCGCGCGCCAGCAACTGGCGCGCGAGTTTCCCGGCGACAACATCAACGTCACTTACGAAAACGACACCGCCTTTGTGCGTGGCACGGTGAAAGATGTTATCTCCGCGGACCGGGTGATGTCCATTGCGTCCACATTAGGCAAAGCCATCAATCTGTTGCGCGTGGAAGTTCCCCCGGTCGAAACTCAGATCCTGCTGAAGGTGCGGTTCGCCAATGTCGACCGTAGCGTTTCCTCCGATCTGGGCCTTAACCTCGCCAGCGGCGCCTTTAACCAGACTTCCTCCATTACGACGGGACAGTATTCGCCGATTAAAGTGGATGGCACCAACAACACCACTACCTACAGCATTTCCGACGCGCTGAACGTCTTTATGTTCCGGCCGGACATCAATCTCGCCGTGACGATTAAAGCGCTGGAAGCCAGGAATCAGTTGGAAATGCTGGCCGAGCCTAACGTGCTCGCCATAAACGGTAAGCAGGCCAGCTTCGTGGCCGGTGGCGAATTCCCGTTCCCGATGCTGCAAGGCGGATTGGGAGGCGTCACCATCATGTTCCGGGAATTCGGCGTGCGGCTCAACTTTCTGCCCAACGTTACGCCACGAGGCACCATCCGTTTGCAAGTCGCGCCCGAGGTCAGTTCGCTCGATTACTCGCACTCCGTCACGTTCGAAGGATTCACCATTCCCGCTTTGGCCACGCGCCGTGTCGTGACGGAAGTCGAGCTCGAAGGCGGGCAGAGCTTTGTCATTGGCGGACTGCTCGACAATCGCACCACTGAGAACCTCAACAAGATTCCGGGCCTGTCGAATATTCCGCTGTTTGGCAAACTCTTCCAAAGCCGATCGCTGAGCCGCAGTAACACTGAATTGCTGGTAATCGTCACGCCCGAAATCGTGCGGCCCGTACCCGCTGGCCAGCCGTTGCCGGCTTTGAACTATCCGCGTTCTTTCCTGTCACCCAATACCACTACGGAACTACGGCAGCCCGGCGTCAGTCAAACCGGGCCGGTTCCGGTGCAGCCGCCGTCCGACAGCATTCCGATCGAGGAACTGGTCGAAAAGCAGAAACAAGGCCAGGCCGCGCCCAATCCCGCAATGCCGCAGTTCCAGCTCGTACCCGTGCAGACATTGCCTCCGCCGCCCTCGGCGAACCCAGGCCTGACGCCGCCTCCTCTTGCTCCATCGAATTCAGGAGGCGCCGGGAAGTGATTTGAGAATCTCCCGGTGCTTGTTATCGGGAGATCCGGGAACTGCGAATTGAAATGTACCCGCTGACCATCGGGCTGGCAATCGAAAATCGCGAACTCTGGGAACAGGCGCAAGCATGTTTGGTGGGACTCCCCTTCCGCATCATCGTCGAGCACCAGGATATCGGCGACCTCACGAATTTCCTGGACCGGCTCGAACGCATGCGGCCCGATGTCGTGTTGGTCGATATCAGCGGCTGGCGCGAGCCGCTTGAAGGGCTCGTCGCTTCCATTCGCAACGCCGTGGGCGATCCGATGATTATCGCCCTGCACACCTCGGCGGATGCGGACACCATTCTGGCGTCTTTGCGCGCCGGCATCAATGAATATCTTTATCCGCCTTTGCAGGAGCCGCTGCGCAAGGCTCTGGAAAAGCGCTCAGTGGAGCGGAGCCGCCGCCGCGACGGGAGCGCCAAGGGCGCCGGCAAGAGTTATGCCTTTCTTTCCGCAAAGGGCGGCTGCGGCGCCACGACGGTCGTTTGCCATGTCGCCGCGGAACTGGGCCGCCAGAACCAGAAGGTTCTGCTGATGGACCTCGATATGGATGCCGGTCTGGTGGGCTTCATTACCAAAACCAAGTCGGTGTACTCGATCCTTGACGCCATCAATAATATCCACCGCCTGGATATTTCCTACTGGAAAGCCCTCATCTCGAACGGCATCCCCGGAGTGGAAATCGTGGCATCCCCGCTTGCGCTTGCCTCCAAACAACAGCCCAAAGACGACCAGGTAAGGCATGTCCTCGGCTTCGCCCGCCCGCACTACGATTGGACCCTGGTCGATCTCGGCAGAAGCCTGAGCCGTCTCGCTATGGCCGCCCTGGAAGAGCTTGACGAGGCCTGTCTCGTTACGACTTTGGAAGTGCCCGCTCTGCACCAGACCAAGCAGATCATTCAGACCCTGCTCGATAGCGGCTACGGCAAGAATCGCATCAAGCTCATTCTGAACCGGGCGCCCAAACGCCTCGACATCACTCCCGGTGAGTTGGAGAAGATGCTGGGCGTCCCCATTTTCGCCTCGGTATTAGACGATTACCCGGAACTATACGAAACCTACGCGGAAGGGCGCATGCTTTCGCGCACATCGGAGTTGGGAAAAAATCTGGCCAAGCTGGCGCAGAAGCTTGGCGGCCTGGAAGAGGAGACTACCAAAAAGCGCTTTGGGCTTTGGTAACGAAAACACATGGCTTCTACTTTGGATCCTGTTGTCAAAAACGGTCAGAGCCGCGAAACCGGCTGGGTGAACCGTCTCTTTAATCGCGAAGGGTACACGCCCGAATATCAGGAGCTGAAATTCACGCTCCATCGCAAGCTGCTCGACCGCATCAATCTGGAAGCACTCTCCTCCATGGCCGGCGAGCGCGTCCGCGCCGAGATTCGCGCGGCCGTGGCCAAACTGGTTGAGGAAGAGAAGACGCCTCTCAGCCTGGTGGAGAAGGACCGGGTAATTGAGGAGATCCTCGATGAAGTCTTCGGTCTAGGCCCCCTGGAACCACTCCTGCAAGACCCCACTGTGAGCGACATCCTGGTTACCACGCCGCGCCTGGTCTACGTGGAGCGGGGCGGCAAGCTGTATCGCACGCCGGTGGAATTCAAAGACGACGCTCATCTGCTGCGCATTATCGAAAAAGTCGTGTCGCGGGTAGGCCGCCGCGTCGATGAATCCTCGCCCCTGGTGGACGCGCGCCTGCCCGATGGCTCCCGCGTGAACGCGGCCATTCCTCCGGTAGCCGTGGATGGCCCCCTCCTCTCCATCCGCCGCTTCGGCCGCCACGCCCTCAAGGGCGAAGACCTGGTGGCGAAGCTGGCCATGACGGAAGGCATGCTCGAATTGCTGAAAGCCAGCGTTAAAGCACGGCTCAATATCCTGATCTGCGGCGGAACCGGCTCCGGAAAGACGACGCTGCTCAACGCACTCTCTTCCTACATTCCGGAAGACGAGCGCATCGTCACCATCGAAGATGCTGCCGAACTGCGCCTGCAGCAGACCCACGTGGCGCGCATGGAAACGCGGCCGGCCAACGTGGAAGGCGTCGGCGCCATCCACATTCGCAACCTTGTCATCAACGCCCTCCGTATGCGGCCCGATCGCATCATCATCGGTGAAGTCCGCGCCGAAGAGGCCCTCGACATGTTGCAGGCCATGAACACGGGCCACGATGGCTCGCTCACTACCATTCACGCCAACACACCGCGCGATGGACTGGGCCGCCTCGAGGTCATGGTCGGCATGGCCAACTCCAATATGGGGATCCGCTCCATCCGCCAGCAGATCGCCTCCGCCGTCGATCTTTTCGTGCAGGTGGCCCGTTTCAGCGACGGCTCGCGCCGCCTCACCCACGTCACCGAGGTCGTCGGCATGGAACAGGACATCATCACCCTACAGGACATTTTCCTGTTCGAAAAGACCGGCATTTCGGAATCGGGCAAGGTTCTCGGGCGGTTTCGTGCCACGGGAATTCGTCCCAAGTTCTACGACCGTCTGAAGGCTTGCGGCATTACTTTGCCGGCCCAGATGTTTCAAACCGTGGTGGAGATTAACTGATGCCCGTCGGGGTAGTCATCACGTTTGTCGTTGTATTCGCGCTCATCCTGCTGGCCGTGAGCGTCGGCACCAAGTTCTTCGACGCACGCCGCAAAAAGCAAATGTCCAGCATGCTGGAGACCGCTACCGGCGAGACGACCGTCAGCGTCACTACTCTGCTGAAGGAACTCGAGCCGGACAGGCCCGCCGGGATCAAAGGGATCCTCAAGTCGTTTCAATTCTCCAAGCACGCTCAGGTCCAGTTGCAGCAGGCCGGGTTGAACTGGTCGTCCACGCGCCTGCTGGCCGCTATGGGGCTGGCCACCATTCCCGGCCTCGGCTTGGGGTCGCTGCTGCCCTTCCTGTTAAACGGGCCCACTACCGCCATCGTGTTGGCCGTCGTTTGCGGCATCACTCCCTATCTGATCGTGCGGCGCAAGCGCTCCAAACGCCTCGAAAAGCTCGAGGAGCAGATGCCCGAGGCGCTCGATTTTCTGGCCCGCTCCATGCGAGCCGGTCACGCATTCACCATCAGCCTGGAAATGCTGGGCGACGAACTGGCCGATCCGCTCGGCCAGGAATTCCGCACTTTGTTCAACGAACAGAACCTGGGAGCGCCTATCGATATCGCCCTGCGTAATTTCACCGAGCGCGTACCCTTGTTGGATGCCCGATTCTTCACCTCCTCCGTTCTGCTGCAAAAACAGACCGGCGGGAATTTGAGCGAGATTCTCACCCGGCTCGCCTGGGTGATTCGCGAACGCTTCCGTTTGAAGGGGCAGGTCAAGGCCGCCAGCGCGCATGGCCGCCTCACCGCCACGATTCTCACGCTGCTGCCTGTCTGCACCATGTTGGGCCTGCTGGTAGTAGCCCCGGGATACCTGCAAAGCATGGCCAACGACTCCGATGGCAAATGGATGATCGGAGGCGCCGTCGTCGCGCAGATCCTCGGCAATTTCTTCATCAAGAAAATCATCAATATCAAGGTGTGATATGGAACATCCGCTGCTCTTCGCCGTTTTCGCGTTCCTGATGATGATGATCGGGCTGAGCTGGGTCGGCTACCGCATGTTCTACAAACCCGGACGCGCCCTGCGGCAGCTTGGCAGTCCCGTCATCACCGCCGTCACCGGGCCGGGCGGCGTAGTGGCCGATCTTTCCGAACCGCAGGCCAGCACCATCGTCACCCTCTTGAATCAAATCGGTTCCCGTGTGCCTTCCTCGGAGGCCGAGCTGGCCTCGCTGAAAACTCAACTGATCCGCGCCGGCTTTCGTTCCGAGAATGCGGTTCCTGTGTTCTATGGCCTCCGCATTATGGGAACTCTGATTATGCTTATGGCCAGCCTGGCCATGCAGAACCGCGTGCCTGACAATCCGGCCATGCGTATGGCGCTCCTGGTGTTCGGTTGCGGTGCGGGATGGATCATGCCCAAATTCTTTCTCGAGAAGAGAGTGGCGAAACGCCAGGAGATTATCCGGCTCTCGCTGCCCGACGCTCTTGACCTGCTGGTGGTTTCCGTCGAGGCGGGACTCGGCCTCGACCAGGCCATTCAGCACGTCGCCCGCGAACTTGCCGTCAGCCATCCCGAGTTGAGTGAGGATATGTCCCTGGTGACGCTCGAAATGCGCGCCGGCAAGCGCCGGTCGGATGCTCTCCGCAATTTCGCCGAGCGCAGCGGGGAATCGGAAGTTCAGAAGCTGGTGGCCATCCTGATTCAAAATGACCGCTTCGGCACCAGCATGGGCGAATCGCTCCGCCAGCATTCCGATTTTCTGCGTACGCGCCGCCGGCAGGATGCGGAAGAGCGCGCCGGAAAGGTCGGCGTCAAGCTGGTGTTCCCGATCTTCTTTTTCATTCTCCCGTCGATGCTGATCGTAGCGGCGGGGCCTGGCATTTTGCAAATTTTCAAATACCTGTTCCCGATGATGAAACACATCGGGTAGGAATGGAGCCAACACAATGAACGCTACTATCATGCAAACCTTGATCTGGGTATCCGCGGGCGGAATTCTGTTCCTGTTCATGCGCCGCCGCAAAGGCCGCAAGGCTTCGCGCTAAGAGGAGAGCGGAGATACCAACATGGTCCTTGCCTTACAAGGCG
>PSRJ01000357.1 GCA_003175985.1 Terriglobia bacterium | reverse complement strand
TGACCTGCCGGCGGGCGGCGATTTGTTCGCAGGCTGCCGCAAGTTGATCCAGGACTGAGTCGCGGCGCCTGCCATCGATATCCCTCACGTCTACTTCCAGCCGCACACCGCTGGGAATGCTGTTCACGGCGCCGGGGAATACTTCGCAAACACCGACGGTTCCCACTGTGTCGATCGCGCCCGTGGATCGGGCCGCTGCTTCCACGGCCAGCGCGATCTCGGCGGCGGCAAGGAAAGCATCGCGGCGTGCAGGCATGAGGACGGCGCCCGCGTGTCCCCCTTCCCCTTCGATCAGGATTTTCAGGCCGGCTGGCGCGGCGATCGCCGTGACGGCGCCGATATCGATCCCCCGCTGTTCCAGAAGCGGCCCCTGCTCGATGTGAAGCTCGACAAAAGCCGAATAATACCCTTCGGGCAGACGAACCGAGGCGAGCGGGCCCCCGAAGCCGGCGCGTGTGCGAACCTGATCGAGCGACGCGCCATCCCGGTCGGTGAGGCGCTCGCCGGCGGAAGCATCCAGCAGCCCCGCCAGAAGGCGGCTTCCCAGGCAGCCTATGCCAAAGCGCGTCGGCTCCTCGGAGGTGAAGATAAGCAACTCGATAGACCGGCGGGGCCGAAACCCGGAGCGCATCAAGGCGCGGATGGCCTCCAGGCCGCCGAGGACGCCGGCAGTGCCGTCGTAACGGCCGGCATTCGGAATGGCATCGATATGCGAGCCCGTGCCAACAGCAGCCAATTCCGGCTCGCTGCCCAGCCAGCGGGCGAAGGTGTTGCCGGCGGCATCTTCGCGGAGCGTGAGGCCAGCCTCGGCGCACAACTCCTTCACGAACGCGCGAGCGCGCAGGTCGGCCTCGCTGAACACAACGCGAGTCACCACTGGCGGCGGGGCTTCGGAAATGGTGCCGAGCGTTTCGAGTTCGCGAGTCAGGCGCTCTTGATCGATCGCCAGGTTCATGGGTTGCGGTTCCAATCCTTGTAGATCAGGTATCTTGCCGGCGCTTTGCCGAGAGCGCCGAACCACTGCGGGCAGTAAGGGGCCATCCAGATGAAATCGCCCGCAGAGACCGGATACCAGCAGTCGCCCAACCGATAGATGCCGCCGCCCGCGAGCATCAGAAGGCCATGCTCCATGACGTGGATTTCAACCATAGGTAGGGCCGCGCCCGGCTGGAATGTCATGGTATTGACTGCGCAATCAAACGCCGGATCGTCCGGCAGCAAAGTTCGAACTTCCAGCGCGGGATCGCCCATCAGGGGCTTGGGTTCAATCTCGCTCTCACGGCGCGCGAAGAAGCCTGGCGCTTCGAGGCCGGGCAACGGCTGGTAGGGCTTTTCGATCACCGCCGCTCGCGTGGAAATGGTGGCTTCCACTACCGTATGTCGCCCCGCCGGCACATATGCGTATTCTTCGGCGTGTAGAGTACGGCCTTCGAGCGTTAGTTCCCCTTCCAGCACGAAAAGGAAGCGCTGCTCGCTGGTTGGCTGGAGTGAGCCCCCGGCAGCGAACTCAGCGGTGTACTGAGTGAACCGCGCGCCGCCAGCGGGGCCGATGTGCACGATGGCGGTCGCGTTGCACATGCCAGGGAGAGGGGCGCGTACAAATGTATCGGGCGTCTGGAGAAGGTGATCGCGGTAATGCGCGCTGCGGGTCTGTCCCAGTTGGTGCATAAGCATCTGTCTTCAAGCGGCGGCCGGGCGGACGAGCCGCCCGCGGCTCTGCGCGGTGATGACTCCTTCGCGAAAAATGGTTTCGCCACGGCGGATGGTGCGCCGCACGGCTCCGCGGAAGCAGTGTCCTACGTATGGACTCAGGCGATGACGTTGGTGCAGATCCTCCGCCTTGAGCGTGAACGAAGCGCCGCAATCGACTAATGCCAGATCCGCGGCATACCCGGGGGCCAGGCGGCCTCGTCCGTGTATCCGGAAGCGCCGCGCAGGCATGTCGGCAAGCAGTGAGCCAATGCGTTCCAGGGGCAGATCGCGGCGCGAATCGAGCAAAACGGCGAGCGTGGATTGGACGCCGGCGATACCTCCCCAGGCTTGAAAAAAATTCCCGGCCTTCTTTTCCGGCGGAGCGGGCGAATGATCGGAGGCCACAATATCGATAACTCCCCTGCGCAACTCATCCCAGAGGCGGTCCTGCTCCTCACGGGAACGAAACGGCGGCGCGCATTTCGCAACGACGCCGAGCCGCTCCAGGTCTTCCTCATCAAAGAAAAGGTAGTGGGGGCATGTTTCGATCGAGATATCGACTCCACGGACGCGTGCTTCGGCAGCTACCGCAACTCCGCGGCCCGAACTCACGTGAACGATATGGAGCCGCGCGCCGGCTTCGGCCGCGAGGTAGGCGGCGCGTTGGATAGCCTCGGTCTCGGCAATCACCGGACGGGAAGCGAGGAATTCCCGTGCGCTCCCCGCGGAGTTGTTCGTTGGACGCACCAAGTCGTGATTCTCCGCGTGGACGGCGACGGGCAAGCCGAGGCGGGCTGCCTCGCAGAGGCCCTCCCAGAGGGTCCGGTCATCAGCGCGCGGGAATTCGGGGAGCCCCGAATCGCAAAGAAACGCCTTGAACCCCACCACGCCGCGCGCGGCCAACTCGGCCATCTCGGCGACGTTGCCTGGGACAAGTCCGCCCCATAGCCCATAATCCGCGATCGACGACTCTGCCAGCGCCGAAGCCTTAAGATCGAACGCGCGGGCATTCACCGTGCAGGGCGTGGAGTTCAGCGGCATGTCGAAGAACAGAGCGCCGCCAGCCGCCGCCAGCGCGCGGCTACCCGTGGACGCGCCTTCCCAATCGGTGCGCCCCGGTTCATTGAAATGCAGGTGGACATCGATGATCCCGGGGAACACGAAGAGTCCCGTGGCATCGATCTCTTCCGCGGCGCCCCGAAGTTCCGGCGCGATGGCGGAGATCCGCTCATCTTCGATGGCCAAATCCGCCCGGCGGAGTCCATCGGGAGCGACGAGTGTTCCGCCGCGAATCACCAGGTCAGACAAGGCGCGCGTGTACCTCCTCCAGAAATTGCGCCCCCACCTTAAGAGCGGCGGCCACGTCTTCGGCCAGAACGCTTTCCTCGGGGTGATGGCTGATTCCACCGGGACTCCGCAGGAAGAGCATGGCCGCAGGGATGCGGCGGGCGACGATCATGGCATCGTGGCCGGCGCCGCTGGTCATGCGGTGCAGCGGGAAACCCGCAAGCGTTACGGCACATTCCAGCATCCCTACCAGCGAAGTGTCCATGGGCACGGTAGATTGATCAAGCTGGTTCCGGCTGGTTACAGAAAGCCCGCGGCGCCGGCCGGTTTCTTCCGCACACGTCACGAGACGATCGACGGAGCGCCTGCGTACGGCGTCTTCCGCGTGTCGCACGTCGAGTGTCGCCAATGCGCGTCCAGGGATGACGTTGCTCGCTCCCGGTTCGACCTCCAGGCGGCCCACAGTGGCTGTAAGCCCTGCGACCCCTCGCGCCTCGCGTTCCACGGCTCCGATCCACTCGGCCGCCGCGGCGAGCGCATCACGGCGAAGATTCATGGGCGTAGTTCCGGCATGGTTGGCCGCACCCTGAAATTGCACCTGCAACCGGCTTTGTCCGGCAATGGCTTCAACGATACCCAGCGGCAGAGCGAGGCTTTCCAGTATCGGCCCCTGCTCGATGTGGAATTCCAGGTAACCGAGAACATCATCCGCACTGTGTGCCTCGGCGAGCAACGAAGGGTCGAGGCCGAATTCGCGAATGGCATCCTTTACCGCTGGGTCGAGGATAGGGTCGCCGATAAATGCCCGGCTCCCGATAAAAGGCATGCCGAAGCAAACTCCTTCTTCTTCCGAAAACCCCAGAACTTCGATTTCGAACTTCAGCCGGCGGCCCGCCAGCATTTCCACCAGGGCAACACCCAAAACGACCCCCAAAACGCCATCGAAGGCGCCGGCATGCGGTACGGTGTCCAGGTGAGAACCGATGTACAGCCGAGGAGCCCCGGGCGCGCACGCTGCGTAGCAGCCGCGCAGGTTGCCCGCCGCATCTACGCGAACGGACATGCCGGCCTGCTCCATCCAGCCGCATAGCAGAGCATGCACTTCACGCATAGCGGGGCAGAGGAACGTACGTGTGGTGAAACCGGGCTCTTCCGTGCACGCGGCAATGGCACGGCAGCGCCGGATAATCTCGTTCTCCATTACGAACCCCGGTAGGTTGCGTAGCTGTACGGGGCCAGCAGCAGAGGCACGTGGTAATGGACGGCGGTATCGCCGATGCCGAAGCGGACGACCACTTCATTGAAAAAGGGCGGGTCGCTGAGGGCAGTACCCGCGGCGCGGAAGTAAGCGGCCGCTTCAAAAGTGAGTTCGTAGATGCCGGGCTCGAGCGGCGGCCCGGCGGCCCGGCCGTCCGGGTTTGTCGCCACAGTGATAAGGTGGCGGCGTTCGCCATGCTGGCAGGCGTGCAAGTGGACCACGACGCCGGCGGCCGGAGCGCCGCGCGTGGTATCGAGCACGTGCGTGGAGAGGCTCGCCATCCTATCTCCGCAGCCGCAACCCCAGGCAGCCATAAGGCGGCCGCGCATCGGTGAAGGTCCCGAGTTCCTCACCCCGCTCAGCGACCGTATCCCAGGTGCGGTTGTTGGCCTCGAGATGGACTTCGGCGATCGCGGGAATTTCCGCCAGCAATTTCGTGCCGATCTGATAGATCACCTGTTGGATGCTGCCGGAGTCGAAGTTACAGAAGACCTCGTGCACAGTGCTGCGCACCGCGGCGGTGATGCTGCCCCCGGAAGACACTGCCGAAGGTTCCGCATAGAGCCACTCCGCATCGAGCCACATGTGCAGCGGCCGGTTCTTGATATCGGGCAGCGTGGTGTACTGGTCGCGCACAAAGCCTTCGAAGGCGCTTCCGCAAAGGCGCAGCAGGCGAAAGCCGCGAATTCCCGATACGGCTTCCCGCGTGCCGCTATGGTCCAATTCGATGCGCGCCGTGGAGCGCTCGGGGCCAGCGGGCGCGAATGCCAGCTTGCTGCCCGCCAGGCCCGCGTACGGGACCTCTTCGGCCGAAACCTGCACGCCCTCCACTTGCGGATAGGTTCGCAAGAACTTTTCGCCGAGATACCGGCAGCAATCCTCGAGGTCGCAGCCGGTATAATTCAGCACCTCGCGCTGGATGAAGTTCTTCATCGAGTCGGTGGCGATGAGGCCGCTGTTGTCTCCGGTGGTGTAGGTGGGCCAGAACGCCTCGCCATACACCAGCATCTTGATATTGGCGCCGAAGACGGGCTGAGGCCCGGCGCCACGGCGGTCCAGGCGGTAAACGATCACATCGCCTTTCCCGTAGTAATTGCGTTTCCAACCGCTGGCGAATTGTTCCACTTGGAACGTAGAATAGCATCGCGGCTCAGGCAGAAACCGCAGGCGCGAGCAGATCTCTCAATCGGAACTCCGCAATCCGATAGACCTGGCGCAGAGCTTCGCGGTGCTCCTGTTCCGGCGTCGAGTGGAGACGCTGTTCCAAAGCGGCAAGAATTTCGTGCTTGCTGCTGCCTTTGACCGCAAACAGGAACGGGAAGCCGAACTTCGCGCGGTACGCGGAATTCAGCGCGAGCAGGCGTTCGAATTCTTCGGGATTCAGGCGGTCGAGGCCCGCGCCGGCCTGCTCGCCCGTGGAGGCGGTACTCATGCGAGCGCGTGTGCCCAGATCGGGGTGCGCGCGCAACAGGGCGAGTTGCTCTTCCGGTTTAGCAGCCTCCACTTGCGCTACCATCGCCGCGTGGAGCGACTCGATATTCGCGAAAGGCCTCAGCTCCCAGGCCCGCTCCGCCGCCCAGGGGGAGTGCTCGAAGACCCAGCCGATGGCTTCGACGAAGCGCTCGCGATCGAGCGCGTTCAACTCAGCTACGGTCATAAACGATCGAGCCTTCGACGCGCACCTGGCAGACGCTCTCCTGTCCGGCAAGCGTGAATAGGGCGGCGAGCACGCGTTCCGGCTCCTCAGTTTGTTCGACCACAGCAGCCAGCGGGCTATCCTGAGGTGGACGCAGATATACGAAATCCGCGGCTTTATCCGGCTGAAAATCGCCGATGTGCTCCGCTAGTCCAAGCGCCTCCGCGCCAGCTCGAGTGGCCAGGTACAGCAGGTGCGCGGGTTCGAGCGGAAAGCCATCCGGCGCAACGCGCTGCACCAGGTAAGCATGCAAGGCTTCTTTCAGGAGCCCGAAACCGATACCTCCCCCAACATCGGTTCCCAGCGCGCAGCGCACTCCCGCTTCGATGTGGCGGCGCATCGGGAAAATGCCGCTGCCGAGCGCGGCGTTGCTGCAGGGGCAATGGGAAACCGCCGCGCCGGCTGCGGCCAGCCGGCCGATCTCCTCGTTGTGCGCATGCACGTTGTGCGCGAAGACTGAAGCCGGCCCGGCGAGGCCATATCGCTCGTAGACCGCCAGGTAATCCCCGGCCCACGGAAAAAGCTTCGCCACTTCGGCGATCTCGTCGAGGTTCTCGTTAATGTGGGTTTGGAACCGCAGGCCAGAGTGCTCGCGCTGCAAGGTCTGGCAAACTTCCAGCATCGCTTCGGAGGTGGAAAGCGCAAAGCGCGGAGTGACGGCGTAGAGCAGACGCCGGCGGCCGTGATAGCAGCGGATCAGCGCGACGGAATCGCGGTAAGCGACTTCGGGCATCTGGTGCAGTTCGGGCCGTAAGCGGCGGTCGGCAAGCACCAGCCCGCTCGTCACGCGCAGCCCCGTGGCATCCGCCGCTTCAAACAGCGCGGCTGTGGCCGGAGCGAAATGCGATCCGAAAATCAGCGCCGTGGTGGTTCCGTGCGACGCCAGCGCCTGCACGAACCGGCGGGCCGTGCGGCGCGCATAATTTTCGTCCGCCATGCGCGCCTCCTCCGGCAGTGCCTGGTATTCCAGCCAGTCGAGCA
>PSRJ01000234.1 GCA_003175985.1 Terriglobia bacterium | reverse complement strand
CACGGAGTTTCCGAAGCCAACCCCCTCATCCGAGCTGCCTTGGCGTTGTCCTGGGCGCCCGTCCTTGTGCTGGCGGCAGCCAAGGCGCTGGGCCTCGTGGCGGCCCTGATGGCGTGGCGCAGCCGCCGTTTTCCGCTGTTGCGCAAAATCAACGTTCTGTTTGCCGCCTGCGTGGCCTGGAACCTGCTGGCCATTGCGTTAAATCCGGCACCGGCGTTGGCCGGCTAATTCTTAGGGTATTGCCGGGCAATTACTGAGACGTTTTTCCTTCGGTTTCCCAGTACTGTAGATTCAACCCGCGGGCTTCAACTCCCGATAAGTAGACAGGCGAGGATCCTATGCGGCGTTCGAATTCGCGAGGCGGCAGGCGGCGCGGCAGCGTACTGGTGGAAGGCGTGCTCACCACACTGCCGCTGCTGGCTTTTCTCTTTGGCGCCCTCGATCTGGCATTTGCCATATTCATCAAGAGCACGCTGCAGTTTGCAGCTCGCCAGGGCGTCCGCTATGCCGTCACGAGCCAGACGATGGCGGGAATGGGGCAGGACGATTCGATCAAAACCACGGTGAAGGACTATTCGCTGGGGTTCCTGGATGCGCTCAGCCCGAACCACGACGGGATGACCCAGGTCGCTATCGACTATTACGATCCGGTCACTCTGGCCAAGGTGACGGGCGCGGGCAGCAATGTGGGCGGGAATATCGTCGTGGTCTCGGTTTCGGGTTTGTCCTGGGCCTGGATGATTCCTTTGTTGCGCAGCACGCAACCGCTGCAATTCGCGGTGGCATCCGCGGACATCATGGAGGCGACTCCCCTTGCCGGTGCACCACCCCGTTAAGCGTACTGCGTCTCCCCGGCAGCCCGGCTCCACGCGTGGCAGTGCCATGATCGAGTTGGCATTGATCCTCTCGGTCGCGGTTCCGCTGCTCTTGGGCGTCGCCGGCCTGGGAATTCGCCTGGGGCGCACGCTGGAAGGCACGCAAGTGACCCGGGATGTCGCGCACATGTACGCGCTCGGCACGGATTTCTCGCTAGCGGGCACGCAGGCGATTGCGCAGACTCTGAGCCGGGATTTCACGCTCACCACGTCGGGTAGCGGTGTGTTGCTCCTGTCGCGCATCGTGAAGGTCTACCAGGCGGATTGCACGGCCGCCGGACTGCAGAACTGTCCCAATCTCAACCAGACGGTCTTTGCGCAGCGGCTGGTCATCGGAAACACGGCCCTGCGCACCAGTTCATTTGGAACACCTCCCGCCAACTACATCGATTCCCAGGGGAATATCAAGTCCGTGGATTACTGCAAGCAATCCGCCCTGATTGCCGCCGGATTCGACCAGGTCCTGTCGCTGGCGCAAGGTCAGTCCGCGTATGTGGTGGAAGGGTATTTTTCCATGCCGGAGATTAATCTTGCCTACGAAGGCGCTACGGGAAGAGGATTTTATGTCCGCCTGCTCCTTTGAGAACAGAAGCGGCCGCCAGCACAGGCGCAAAGGCTATGTGCTGCTGCTGGGTTCCCTGTTGCTGTTATTCATTGTGGTTCCCGCGGCCGGCCTGGCGGTGGATGCCGGAATGATGTACCTGGTGCAATCGGTACTGTCGGCGGCTTCCGACGCGGCGGCGCTGGCAGGGGCGCGCGCGCTCAGCCGGGGCGCCGATGACGCTACACAGCGCGCCAACGCCGAAGCGACCGCCAATGCCTATTTCCATGCCAATTTTCAGGACGGGTACATGTGGAGCGGCAACCTGAGCGTAACCAGTGTGGCGGCCACCGATGCTCAGAATCTGCGTTCCATCACGACCACCGCGAGCGTGGATTTGCCGCTGATATTCCTCCGTTTTTTTCGCGTGAACGCGACGACCCTAACGGCCAGCTCCAAGGCGACCCGGCGGGATGCCAATGTGATGATCATCATGGACCGTTCCGGCTCGCTGCAGCAGAGCGGCGCCTGCACCCCGCTGAAGGCGGCGGCGGTCAATTTCGTGGAGAAGTTTGCCGAAGGCCGCGACAACATGGGGCTGATTACGTTTGCCACCAGTTCGCGCGTGGATGTGGCGATGTCGACCACCTTCAAGAACACGATCGAGTCGACTTTGAACATAGTGACCTGCACCGGCGCGACCAGCTCCGCACAGGCGTTGTGGCAGGGATACGAGTCCCTGGCCGCGCTCAATCAGTCGGGAGCCTTAAACGCCATCGTATTTTTCACCGACGGAAGACCGACGGCAACCTCGGAGAATTTCCCGGTCTATACGACGTATTGCACCAATTCGAGCCCCAAACTCGGCGTGCTGACCTTCGCCTCCGGGCCACAAGGCCTGTACGTGAAAGATGCGAACGCGC
Source organism: Terriglobia bacterium (assembly GCA_003175985.1). Classification (GTDB taxonomy): domain Bacteria; phylum Acidobacteriota; class Terriglobia; order Bryobacterales; family Bryobacteraceae; genus PSRJ01. The sequence goes on along the minus strand of PSRJ01000234.1, from coordinate 6,925 downwards.
AGCCGCTTCCTCCCAACGATGACATCAACGTGCTTTCCGGTTCGAATGTGAGCGGCTGCCGCTTCGTGACCAAGGGCCCTACTTACGTCACTTCCGATGTGAAGTGGGCGCCCACGACGGACTACTGGGGCAATTCGCTTACGGCCACCGGGTACAAATCCGTTACCCCCAGCGGGAGCGGATTGAGCATCGCCACGGCAACCAATATCCAGAATTTCTCGACCAATGCGGCAGATCATGCGGCGCTGCGCATACGCCGCGGCGATCCCGACCCGCTACAGGGGAACCAGTCGCTGGCTAACGTGGTGATCTTCACCATAGGCTTGGGAGACGTGGATGACGTGCTGCTCAAGCGAATCGCCAACGACCCGTCGTTGAGCCCCAATCCCGTTGCCGCCGGCATGCAGGGACGGTACGAATACGCCGGCAATGCCACGGCACTCAACGATGCGTTCACGCGTGTGGCGTCGGAAGTATTACGGCTGGCCCAGTAGACGGCAAACCTCTCTAAGCTTTTCACCCCGGTCCGCCGATGGGATTTTAGGTAAAGCGGCCCTGATGCCTCCGACCGGCGCACCATTCCCACCGTATCACTGGAAGCCACTGATCGTCTGTCCGCACCGCGGCATGTCCGGCGAGATTGGCGCCGCGCTGCGAGCGCTCGGCCTGGACAACTTCTTCCCGGTGACGGAGTATCCGCGGCCGGGAGCGGTGGCGGCCCTGGCGGCGCAACACGAGTGCAACGTCTGTTTTCTGGATGTAGCCTCCAATCAGGAACACGCTCTGCCGTTGATCTCCGAGACAGCGGCCGTGGTTCCGGTAGTGGCGTTGAATCCCCACAACGACGCGGATCTCATCCTGCGCTGCTTGCGGCGGGGCGCCTGCGAATTTCTGTCCGATGCTACCGCCGAACAGGTGAAGGGAGTGTTAGAGCGCCTGGCGCGGCTGCGCGGACCGGTGGAACAGATCAAATCCGCCGTTGTGTACTGCGTAGTGCCGGGAAAGGCCGGCTGCGGCGCCAGTACGCTGGCGGCCCACCTGGCGATTGAGCTCAAGCGCGCCGGGGTCCAGCGCGTTTTGCTGGTGGATGCGGATTGCCTTACTGGGAGCATCAGCTTCTTATTGAAGCTGAAACCGGACTTTCACCTCGGCGATGCCGTGCGCGACTGTTTGCGCATGGATGAAGATTTGTGGTCGCGCCTGGTGGTGGCGTGCCAGGGGGTAGACGTGCTGGCGGCCCCTGAGAATCCGGCGGCTCCCGTCGCGCTCGATCGGCCGGCAGCCATCGAACTGATCTGCTTCTGGCGCGATCATTACGACGCGGTTGTGATCGATACCGCAGGCGTAGCGGGCACCGGCGGCGAACTGGCGGCGCTCTCCGATCACGTCCTGGTGATCACCACCAACGAGCTGGCTGCGTTGCACGCCACGCGTCGATCCGTCGAATATCTTGAGGGCAACGGGATTGAGCGCGGGCGGCTGAAGCTGCTGGTGACCCGCTATACTCCGGCCACCGGATTGAAGCGCGAGGACGTGGAGAGGGCCTTAAAACTGGCCCCATTCGCCGTTCTGAGCAACGACTACGAAGCGGTGCAGCACGCGGTACTCGAAGGCCGGCCGGCGCCGCGGGGAACGCATTTTGGCCGTAGCATCCAAGAACTTTCCGAACGGCTGCTGGGGAAGGAGAATGGATCCCGGAAACGCACTCCTCTGTTTGGATTACTCTCCTTGAGGACATAATCCCAATGCCGTCAGGTGAAATCGCAGGCCCAGCTAAGTGGTTCGGCGAATTTGCTGCAAACTGGTTTGCTGATAAGTTCTAGTACGTAAGGTTGTTTTTGCAAGTTGCCAAGGAGGCATTATGAAACTCAATAGCAAGAAATTCTGGACCAATATCCTGGGTCAGGACCTTGTGGAATATGCTCTCGCCGCCGGAATGGTGGCGGTCGCAGCCGTGGCTGCCATGCCGCAGTTAAGCACCACCGTCAACACCGTGTTCTCGAAAATCTCTTCGATCATCGATAGCACGGTGAAGTAGGGAACCGGTTCCGACCGCGCTCTCCGCAGGTGAGGACGTGTCATCAGGCTCCGTCCTGGTGATCGCCGAGGGTACGCGGGCCGCCGCCGGTACGCGAGAGGTGACGAAATGAATCGGCTCTACAATTACATCCGGAGACTCAAGGTCTGGCGGGACTGCAACGGGCAGGATCTGGTCGAGTACGCTTTGGGCGTGGGGATGGTAGCCACCGCTGCCGTGGCTGCCATGCCGGTCTTTAATTCGTCCTTGAATGAGGTGATCTCCAAGATTGCCTCAATCATCGATTCCTCGGTGCAATGAATTTGGGAAAGGGGCCATCGAGTCCGCAAACGGATGGCCCTGTCTCCCGTTTCAAGCCGTAGGGGTCGTTCCCGCCGGGCACAGGTCCCGGAAAAACGGACACCGCCGGCAGTGTGCGCCTTCGCGAAGCGGGAAATGTTGTTGCTCCTGTGCTTCCTGAAAATCGCGCACGATCTGCTCCGGTGAGTCCAGCAGCGAAGGCGTCAGATCGACTTCAATGGCGGTGTTGGGCCGCAAGAAATGCAGCCAGGCGCGGTCCGGGGGCCGCCCGGTCAAGCGTTCCACGGCGAGCGCATACAGGCGCAACTGCATGGCATAGTCTTGCGCGCGCTGATGCGCCTCCACGGCGGTAACGGTGTCGGTCTTGTAATCGACAATGACAGTCTCACCGCCGTCTTCGAACCACAGATCGATCTGTCCGCGCAGCACCAGCCCGTCGAGGGCCATCAGAAAATCGAATTCGCGCTCCACGCGCGAGGCGCGCTCCGCCCGCTTTCCTAATGCGCTTTGGCGAAATACTTCCGCCATCGCCTGCGCCTTGGGATCGGCATCGCCTGCCTCGGCTCCCGCCAGCAGCCGGTGCACCAAGGTCCCGAATTCTCCCGCCGATGGTTCACCGGCATCTTCCAGCCTCCGGGGACGGCCTTCATACCCCAGATAGTGCCCCAGGTAATACTCGCGCGGGCACTTCGCGAATGCCGCTACCGCCGTTACTGTCGCGTTCGCATCCTGCTGCTCGCTCACCGACGGCGCCGCCAACCACTCCACTTCCGTCGCGGTAGCCCCATTTTCCGCTCGTGCGCGCATCAACTCCGGAGCGCGATCCGCCACTTTCAGGCGGAACTTCCACTCCTCGCCACGCGGTGAAACGCGGGTCAGCACCTCCTCCCGCGGTATTTCCGGATCCAGGCGAAGTTTCTTCTGCACGATCTTCGCCCAGTTCGTCTGTTTCTGCCCGGAGAAGCTCAGAACCAGGTGTTCCTCGGCGCGAGTCATGGCGACATAAAGGAGGCGCTCGCCTTCCTGTGTTTCCCGTACTTTCCGTTCCTCTCGGATGGCATGCTGGACCAGATCGTCCTTCTCCTCTCCAGTCGCCGGATTGCGCCAGGACGCGCCGAGCCCGTAGCGCCGGGAAAAAGCCACGACCGGCGGGTTGCTCTCGATCCCTTTGTGCAGCGCGGCCACGCACACAATGGGAAATTCCAGGCCTTTGGCCGAGTGGATCGTCATCATACTTACGGCGTCGGTGGAGTCTTCCGGCGGAGCGTCGCGTTCGCGCAGATTGTCGCCGCGCAACAGGGCGAGGTGGTCGACGAATTCATCGAGCGACATGCGGCCGGACGCTTCGCGCGCCTGGGCGAGGAATTTTTCTATGTTGGCCCAACCGCGCGCGTCGGTTTGGTAACCGCAACCGTCGAGCGCCGCCAGCAGCGGGCGGTCGAACGAGACCGACTCGCGGCGTACTCGCCACTCGCGCAAGCGATCGCGAAAATCGATCAGCCTGGCATGGTCATCGGAAGCGACTTCGGCGGTAGTGCTGCCCAGCCGCATTAGCGACGTGCCGAGGTTCTCGCCTTGAGCCTTCAAGCGAAGCAGCGCTTCATCGGAGGCGCCCACCAGCGGAGAACGCAATACCACTGCCATGCTGATCTCATCAGTCGGGTTGGCGATGATCCGCAGCAAGTGGCAGAGATCCTTGACGTCGCGGCCTTCATAAAAACCTTTGCCGCGATTCACAACATAGGGAATGCCGAAGTCGGCGAACGCCCGGGAGAAGTCCTCCATCACTTCGGTGTTGCGAACAAGCACGGCCACATCCTTGAAGTGGAACCGGGATTCGCTTCCCTCGATCAGCTCCAGGATGCGGTGTGCTACCCAACGCGCTTCCACAGTGAGTTCGGGCGCGCAGATGACGTCGACACACACCGGCCTTGCAGCGGAGAACTGCCGGCTTGCCTCGAGGGGTTGCGGTTCGACTCCGGCGGCGCCGTCCGTGATCGTCTCGACGGCGCGCAGTATCTCCGGCCGGCTGCGAAAGTTCGCGAAAAGCTCGATGAGCCGGCGGCCATTTCCCCGCACGCGGTCGCGGAACGCGCGAAACACCTCGGGTTCGGCATGTCGAAACCCGAAGATGGATTGGTTGATGTCGCCTACAGCATAAAAACGATCGTCGCGACGGATCAATTCCAGCAGCTTGGCCTGCTGGCCGTTGGTGTCCTGGAATTCGTCCATCAGGATATGGTCGAATTGCGCCCTAAGCCGGGCGCGCGCATCCGCGTTTTCATCGAGCAGACGAACCGTATATTCCTCCAGGTCCGCGAAATCGAGGAGCCCCATCGATGTTTTGCGCTCGCGATAGACGTGATCGAAGCGCCGCAGCAGCTCCAGCAGCAATCCCCGTTCACGCTGATATAAGTCGCTGATCAGGGAATAGGGAAGCTCTTTCAGAAGGTCGCGCAACTCTTTTACGAGCTCGTAGGCCGGCGTGTCCCGTTTGCACCGGTTCAGGTTGCCCGAGTAAGACACGATGGCGTGCAAGGCTTGGAGCGGGTCCTCTGCAGCAACAATGCGTTCGGCATCCCGGCATATGGACTCCAGGTGATGGCGCTGCGAGGGATTCCAGCCGGCCGGGGAGACCGCTTGCAATTGCCGCAGAATCCGGGCCGCATCGCCGAGGTCGGCTCCCGCCGGAATAGCGATGGCGGCCAGCCGGTCGATGGTGAGGCCGGCGCCGCGCATGGCGTCATATGCGGACAGGCAGGCCTCTTCGAATGTGATCGAGGAAAGGCCGCGAATGAGGGCCCGGAAATCGCTGGGTTTTTTGGCAAAGAGTTCCGTGACCGCCGCATCGATCGATTCATTCTGCAGACGCCAGGATTCGCGCTCGTCGGCCACGGCAAACGCGGGATCCACGCCCGCGAAGATTGCGTTTTCCTTGAGCAGCCGGGTGCAGAAACCGTGGACAGTCGATACCCATGCCCGCTCCAGCCGAGCGCGGAGCTGTGTGTCATGGTGGAAGGCCTCGGCCAGTTTCTTGCGCATGTTCCCGGCGGCTTTTTCCGTGAAAGTGATCGTCAGGATGCGCAGCGGATCCACGCCTGCCGCAACGAGGCGAGAAAAATATTCCACCAGAACCGTCGTTTTGCCGGACCCCGGCCCCGCCACGACGCACGTATCCAGATGCCGTGCGCCGGGATCTACGGCTTTGAGCTGATCGGCGGTGAACGGCGTCAAGCTCATGCACCCTCCGCCTCAGTCAATGCCGCACTCACTTCCATACGGCAAATATCGCGCGCATCGCAAAACCGGCAATGGTCCGGGTTTGCGGGCAGCGGCTCAATCCGTCCGTTTTGTATTTCTCCCACGATGCGCAGCGCCCTTTCGCCCACATCCAATTGCCATTCTCGTGGCAGGGGATCGCCGTCCAGCAGCGCGGTCTCGCTCCAACCGGCATACTCTACTGAGCCCTTGAGGCCCAGGAAAAACATCCCCAGCGGCCGCACCCCGAACGCCTTTTCCGCGGCCATTACGTATAGCGGCGCCTGGAGCTGGTTGCCATGTTTGCGCTCCCTCACATTCTTGGCCACGCTATATTTGTAGTCGATAATGTACGCCCGCCCATCCGCGGCGGTGTCCAGGCGGTCGATCCTGCCCGCCACGCACACGGAGTCGCTCAAGGGAAACTCGAATTGCATTTCAGTCTGTGAATGGTAACCGGCGCGCGGCCATCGTTTATCGGCGGCGAATCTCTCCAGGTTTTCCAGCATCGCGTTGTACAAACGCTCGGTGTGATATCCCGGCTGGATTTGAGATTCCTCGCAGCACTCCTGAAAGACGCGGTGAAATAAGGGGCCGATTTCTTGCGGCTGGTTCCACCATTCCGCCAGGACGGAATGGATGATTTCACCCTGGAGCTGATAGTTTTGGTCCAGACGCTCCTCCGGCCGTGGGGGCGGAGGTCTGAGCCGCAGTGTGTGCCGTGCGAAAAACTGGAAGGGACACTGGAGATAGGAATCGAATCCCGAAGGCGTCACGCGCCGGGTCTTCTCGAGCAGGAGCGGCAGCAGATCGGACGCAACAATGGCGGGCGGGGCGGGAGCGGAAAAGAGGCGCCGCGGGGCCGGACGAACGGCGCGGCTCTGTTGCGGTTCCGCAAACAGGTCGTCCAGGAAGAGCGAAGGCAGATTGCGCTCGCCCCGTGCGTCGAACTCGGGATATGAGAGCGTCGCCAGCATTGTGGCGCCCGCCAGGGCCGAATCGAACAGCGCGCGCTCCTCGCGCTCGAACTCCGCGGCGGTACGAATCCGAACGCCGGAGGTATTGAGTTGCCGCCGGGCGGAGTCGGGGAAGAAAGGGTCCGGCCTGTGGATTTGCGGAAACTGTTTTTCGACCATTCCGCAAACGAAGACCACGGGCAAAGCCCACTGCCGCGCTTCGTGGGCGCTCAACACGTGCACCACGTTACGGCGTCGATCCTCGAAACGGATAGGTTTCAGGCGCAGCACCGATTTCACGGTGCGCCAGAAAGCGTCGAGCGGCAGCAACCGGCCTGCGTCGAGCGCTCCGGCCGCTTCTTCCACGATCTCG
>PSRJ01000395.1 GCA_003175985.1 Terriglobia bacterium | reverse complement strand
CGGAGTTGAAAGTGGTCCAGCCGCGTGTGTTGATCTGCCTGGGGGCCACGGCGGCCCAGGCTCTTTTGGGCCGTCAATTCCGGGTCACACAACAGCGTGGGACGCGCATCGAATCGCCGCTGGCCCCCAACGTCGTGGCCACCATACATCCTTCGGCCATCCTCCGCGCGCCGGATAGCGATACCCGGCATCGTGAAATGAGGCTCTTCGTGCGCGATTTGCAGACGGCTGCGAAACTGCTGTAGCTTATCGTGGTTCGGTTTCGCGCAATTCCTGGGCTTTCTCTTCGGCGATGGTGTCGTTGAGAAAAGTACCCGCTCCGGTCTCCACTCCCGCCAGGTACTTCAACTTCGTGGCGCTCCGCTGGATCGGGTAAAAATCGATATGAAAGTGGAAGTAGGGGTGGTCGCCCTTCGCCGGCGGGTGGCGCAGAATCATCATCAGCGGCATCTGAAATCCGAAAAGATTGTCGTACTTCATGCGCACCACGCTTACCATCGCCGCCAGATCGCGCGCCTCGCCCTCCTGTAAGTCGGAAAGCCCGGCGAAATGGCGGCGCGCACAGATCTGCATCTCGGCAGGAAACCGCGAGGCATAGGGCACAAAGGCAATGAAGCTGTCATTCTGCTTCACGATGCGCCGCCCGTCTGCCAGTTCGCCACACAACAGGCGGCAATAGATGCACGCGCGCTCGCGCGCATGGTAATCCGCCGCCGATTCCAATTCCCGCTCCACCAGGGGCGGCACGAAGGGAAACGCGTAGATCTGCCCATGCGGGTGGGGCATAGTGACGCCGATGGCGACTCCGGTGTTCTCAAAAATGTAGATGTACCGGATGTCGGGATGTGCTGCCAGTTGGCGATAGCGCTCGGTCCAAAGGCGAATGATTTTGCACCAATGGCCAACAGGAAGCTGGGCGGGCGTCAGATTGTGGTTGGGGTGATACAGCACGACATCCGTAGCCCCGCGCGCTCCGGTAGAATCAAACAGCCCGGCTTCCGCAATAAAAGGCGGATTATCGAGGCGAAAAGCAGCGAAGTCATTCGGGTAGATAAGAACTTCGTAAGAATCCGGCACACGTCCCGAACCGGGACAGAACGGACACCACTCCGCCGGCATCTGCGGCCGCCCCTGCCGGCCCGAGGCAATCGCCACCCATTGACGCAGCAGCGGATGCCAGCGCAACTCGTTCATGCCTTAATTTTAGCGAGGCTGGTGTTGACGACTCTTCAGTGGCGTTCGACCAACGAGTTATTGGATACGTCCGCGAGAGAACGGTATTCGGCAGCGTCCTATTTCGCTGCCGCTTCCTTCTCGGCCGCCCGCGCGCCGCTGAGTACGTTGGCCATCCCGTAGTTGCCTTCCTGGCAGGCATACTCGAATACCGGACCTTCGATTTTCACCCACGGCACTTCGGCGCTCCAAGGTTTAGCCCAGGTCGCCGGGTCTTCTACGGTGAACTGATAGAGGATGGCGTCTTCCGCCGTACGTGTGAATCGCTCCACAACGTGCAACTGGTCGCTGGAGCCGTAGAACGGGAAGCGGCCGCTGAAATTGGTGGTGTCCACAACCAGGGTGTTGCCTTCCCAGTGGCCGCGCGAATCGCCGAACCACTGCCGGATAGCACTCGTCGCATGCGGGCGTCCATCCAGCGGGATGACACGAACATCATGAATCATTTCCTGGAGGATGGCGACGTAGCCGGGACCCTGCACGATTTGCAGGTTGCTGTTATAGCCCGGCGAAAGCATCGGCGGGCCTTCATTCGGCCAAGTGATACAGCGCTCGGAGAGGCCGCGGTATTCGGGACCGTCGAATTGATGGCCGCGAATCGCAGCTACGCGGTCCGCCTGGCGCTTCTGAGCGGCAGGAAGCAGCGCTGGAATCTTGCCTTCGGGACCGGCGATAAGAGATGTGCGCGTGCTGACGGCCGACTTGGAATGGCTTCGGTCGAGACCGAACTGTCCGAGGTCGTAGTGGACGTCGGCAACCGTTCCGGGTTCCGCCTGGCGGGGCCGGGCGGCCTGCGCACGGCGCGCTTCGCGCTGGACCTTCTCTTCGGGTGTGTAGAACTCCTTGGCTCCTAAGCCTTCCGGCCTTTCCAGTGGAGTGTCCACCAGGTTGGACCAGACACCTTGCAGATCCGGCTGGCCATCGGCCGTCTTAGGCGCAGTCCAACCGCCGGGATCTCCGGACTTTGCCGCTGGCTTGAACGCCTGTGCAGATATGGGCAGGGATACGGATAGTAGTAGGAAGGCAAGTGCTCCCGCGAGCATTGGAACACGCATCAAAAACCCCTCTCGAACGTGATGCTATCGACCCGGCAGGACGAAGTCAAGCTGGACTGTGTTATCCCGTGGACCGGCCTATTGGGCCGGTTCGATTCTAAGCAGGGCGCCTGTTTCCTGGTCGGTCAGGATGTAGATATTGCCGTCGGGACCTTGGCGGACATCCCGGACACGCTGATGCAGATCGTCCAGAATCCGTTCGCGGCGGATGTCTTCGAATTTGTCATTCAAGACCACGCGTTCGAGGTGGCCGAAGCCGCGGATTTCGCCATATCGTGCGCTGCCCACGAACAGATTGTTCTTCCAAGCCGGAAACTTATCCCCGGTATAGAACATGATTCCCGAGGGTCCAATGGAAGGCACCCACACGATCTGTGGAATTTCCATGCCTTCTTTATAAGGAAGAATCCGTGAGCCGTCATATTGGCGGCCGAAGCTGATGACCGGCCAGCCATAGTTGGCGCCGGGCTTGATCAGGTTCACTTCGTCGCCGCCATTGGGTCCGTGTTCGGCGTTGAAAATGGTGCCCGAGGGGTGAACAACCAGACCCAGATGATCGCGGTGACCGAGCGTGTAAATCTCGGGGCGATACCCCTGCTTGCCGGAGAACGGGTTGTCGCGCGGAACGCTGCCGTCATCGTTCAGACGCAGAATCTTGCCGTAAGCGCTCGCGGGGTCCTGCGCCTTTTGGACATCACCCGCGGCAGGGGTGGTCATGAGGATTGTGCCGTCGGGCGCGAAGGCCAGGCGGGAACCGCCAACGTTAGTCCCCTGCTCTGTACTGTAGAGCTCCTGCACGTCCGTAAGCGAATTACCTTGCAGCCTGGTCCGAGCGAGGACCGTGGCCGATTGATTTCCTTCGCCCGGCTTGCTGAAGGCGAAATAGATCCACTGATTCTGAGCGTACTTTGGATGAAGAACAAAATCGTAAAGGCCGGCGTTCGCGCGGGCATTGACCTTGGGGACTCCGCCGAGGGGTCGCGGATCGAGCACGCCGTCGCGAACGACGCGAAGCTTTCCGCCGCGTTCGCTCACCAGAATATTGCCGCCGGGGAGAAATGCGATACCGAACGGGCGGTCTAGAGTCTTGGTGATGACGGTGACCTTGATCTTGTGCTGCTCGGCGGTATCGAAAACGAATGGGCCGTCGCCCAATGGACCGCGGGGGAGATCGACAACGTTGGCCTGGCCGAAAAGGGCGGCGGCAAATAAAGCGGCGCTGCAGAGCGTACGAGTCATTGTTTTACTATACCGGGCGCAGCGCGAGAAACGATTGAGGTCCCCGGCCAGGCCGGGATCATGCGAAACACGGCTTCATCGTTCCCAAAACGGCGGCGGGTCGATCCCCAGCGCGCGCAGATAGACATACCCCTGACCGCGATGGTGAATCTCATTATCGATGCAATAGAGGATCGTATGGATGCCGGAGGCCTCCCACTTACCGAAGGCCTTGTCCACTTCAGCGAAGCGATGCGCCGGAATGGTCGGCCAGATCGCGTTGAGCTTCTCGGTAGTCTCGTCCCAGAGTCGCAATAACTCCGTTTTGGTGCGCACGGAGTCTAGGTCGCTGCTGCCAAATTCCTTCCACTCTGCGGTCGCAACGCCATGGACAATCGGTTCGGTCATTTTCAGAAACTCTTTCACCATTTCCGAAAAGGGCCGCATCGATCCGACTTCGAAGCTGAACAATTTGTCTTCGGGAAACACTTCGATCACCCGGCGCGTGAGCCGGCGATGGCCCTGCCAATGATCCAGCAGCGCCTGCGAGTTGAGTACGGTTGATATTTGGGTTGCTGTCATAAAGCCAGTTTGCACGCTATTCCCGACAATACATGTCGTGAATTCGTGGCACCATGAATTTCATGTACGACCCCATCATGCGGGTGCTCACGGTGCTGGAGATCCTCCAGGCACGCGAACACGTGAGCGGCGCGGAACTGGCCCGGCGGCTCGAGGTCAACCCGCGCACGGTCCAGCGGTACATCGCGCGATTGCAGGATCTCTGTATTCCGGTCGAATCGACACGGGGAGTGGGCGGAGCGTATCGGCTGAAACCCGGCTTTCGCTTGCCGCCGATGATGTTTACCGATGAAGAAGCGTTCGCTCTCACCCTCGGCCTGCGTGCGCTGCGGCATCTGGGGCTGGCGGCCTTTGCTCCCGCCACCGAAGGCGCTGCGGCCAAACTCGGGCGCGTGCTTCCGGATCTGCTTCGGGAAAGCGCAGCCGCGGTGGAAGAAGTGGTCGCGGTTGAACCTGGACCATGGGTCATTTTCACATCGGCCGAATCACTGATCCGCCTCTGTACGGCCGTCCGGACGCGCCGCCCCGTTTCGTTCCATTACGAATCGCACGACCGATCATCTTCGCGCCGCGAAATCGAGCCATACGGCATTGTTCATATGGACGGCCGCTGGTACGTGATCGGACGCTGCCGTATGCGGCAGGCGCTGAGAACTTTCCGTCTCGACCGGGTCTCTGAACTGGAAGTGAGCGATGAAACTTTCGAGCGGCCCGCGGGTTTCGACGCCAAGGCCTACCTGCAGCGTTCCATGCCTTTCGTGCAAGCGGGTTTCTCGATTGAAGTTTGGCTGGACCTGCCAATCGAGAACGCGAGGTCGCACTTTGCGTTGCACAGGGTGATGATGGAGGACGACAATGGCGGTACCACCTTGCGCTGCGGGCGCGAGAACCTGGAGCCCTTCGCCGCAATGTTGTTGTCACTCGGCTGCTCAATTGTGGTCCGGCAACCACGTGAGTTGCGTGATGCTTTCGAGCGCCTCGCAGCCCGAGCGGCGCAAGCCGCGAGGGGCGGCGAAAAGCCCTACGCTGCCCTCAGTGTCTCGAGCTGATCTGGAACCCGTCCTTACGGGCGCGCGCGGACTTGGGCGAGACGTTCGCGGAGGAGGGGAGAGAGAACCGCTTCGATTTCGGCGGTAATCAGCCCGGCTTCGTCCAAGTCTTTGAGATGAGCCTCGTCGCGAGCGCGAAAGCTGGTGAGCTTCATGCGAACGAGATCCGGTAGAGCGATGAGGCGCATGCCGCGGAACAAGGGGCCCGGCACAAGCGGTGGAACGGCCTCGGGATAGTGCTCGCGGGCTTTTTCGCCGGTAAAGACGAAATGGACGGCTCTTCGCTCTGACGGGTTGTCCCTGGACACCAGCATATCGAGACCGGCGGCATGACGGTGCTGAAGGCCGAACTGTTCGGCGGTTTGCGCGATTTTCGCGAGATCCTCGCGGCGGACCGCAATATCGATGTCTTTCGTCAGACGTCCGGCATCCGGTTCCTTCTGCTCCACGTACAAATAGGCGGCGAAACCGCCAACCACCCTATACTCCAACCCGGCAGAAACGAAGATCTGCTCCACGAGCGCCGCAAGATCGAAAAGTTGCTCCACGCGCTCCTCGAAAAACGAATTTACGAAGACAGGCACGGCTTGACCAAATTATGGCACGCCAAGCCTGCGTGAGGATCGAAGTCTACTCCGCGCGGAGCGTCTTAACCGGATCCACCGCAGCCGCGCGGCGAGCCGGCAGATAACTGGCCAATACCGTAGCCGCAACCAGAATGAGAGGCACTGCGGTGTAGGTGAGCGGGTCGACCGGGCTGATTCCAAAAAGCACGGACTTCATCAGCCGCGTCAGCCCGGCGGCCGCCACCAATCCCATCGCAGTGCCCGCGCCGGCAAGCGCCAGGCCATAGCGCACGAACAGCCGCCGCAAGGCTCCGGGCTCCGCCCCCAGCGCCACACGAATGCCGATTTCGCGTGTCCGTTGGGATACAGCGTAGGAGATCACGCCATAGATGCCGATCAAACCGAGCATCAGCGCCATGGCACCAGCGATTCCCATCATCACCAGAGTGAAGGAAGTGGTCGCCAGCGATTCCTCATAGATCTCTCGCATGGTGCGCACAGAGGCCAACGGCAGACTGGCATTCACCGCCCACACAGCCTGCCTGACTTGAGTCACAAAACCTTCCGTACCCGCGCGCTCGCTACGGATCACGAAGGTGACTGCTCGCGTCACGACAGGGGCGGCATTGCGGACGAAATAGTTAGGCATCATGGCCGGCCAGTAGACGATCTCAGGCGCCTTCTCCTGAATTCCATTTTGCCGGACGTCCTGAACTACGCCGATCACCTCCTGCCACGGCATACTCGGATATTGGCGGAGTCGCTTCCCGATGGCGGCCGCGGGAGTGCCCCAAAACTCCCGCGCCAGATTCTCGGAAATCAGCACCATCGGTCTGAGCCCGTAGACATCAGTCCATGTCAATTCGCGGCCGGCCACCAGCCGAGCCCCCGTAGTATGCAGGAATCCGGGAGAGATATTCTCGAACCGCCGCAAGGGCGCAACATTGCCGGCATACACCTTGCCTTCCGGAAACACGTTATCCCAGTTGGGAGGTTCCATTTCCATCGGCGCCTCACGCGCAAACCCAACCGAGGTTACTCCCGGAATCACGGCCAGTCTATCGGCCAAGTCGTTTTGGGTTCGGATGACGCGCTGGGGCTCCGGAATGAGCGAAGACGGAATCGCGATGCGGACGGTTTGCAGATGCTCAGCGCCGGTGAAACCCGGCTCGATCGTTCGCAGTGCCTGGGCCGTGCGGATCATCAGCCCCGCGCTCACCAGCAACACCAGCGCGATGGCCACTTGGGCCACCACCAGAAGGTTACGGGCGCGATGCCGCTCGCGGCTGACGCTCAGCGTTCGTCCCGCGCTCTGCAGGGCAGCCGAAATCCGCGGGCCTGCATATCTCAAGGCGGGGACCAGTCCGAGTAACAGCCCCGAGAAGACCGAAAGGATCAGGGTGAACGCGAAGGTGCGGGCATCCACTGAGATTTCGTTCAAGCGCGGCAAATCAGCCGGACCAATCGCCACCAGCAGGCGCAGGCCGGCATACGCGACACCCACTCCGAGCGCACCGCCCATCAGGCCAAGCATCACGCTTTCGACCAGCAGACTGCGCACTATTCGTGCCACTCGTGCCCCGAGTGCTGCTCGAAGAGCCAGCTCGTGTTGCCGAGCCTCCGCGCGTACCAGCAGTAGATTAGTAACGTTGGCGCAGGCGATGAGCATCACCAGGGCGATCGTGCCCATCACCACCCACAGCACGTCACCCACGTTGCCGACTACCTGCTGCTTCAACGGACGGATGGTAGGCCTGATCTTCCAGTTCTCGTACCACCGGCCGCCGCCGGTACCGGGTCCGTTTGTCCAGGTATCCATCCAAACCGGTAGCAGCCGCGCCAGGTCGGCATTGGCTTGCACAATGGTGACGCCGGGTTTGAGCCTCCCGATGCCATTGAACGCGAAGCCAGCCAGAATCACGCGGCTTCGATCGAAAGCCAGCGGCAGAATCAAATCCGGCTCTGTCTTGACGATACGGAAACCCTTCGGCATGATACCGACGATTTGGCGCGGGAGTGAATCTACGGTGAGACTTCTGCCAATTGCGGACCGGTCTCCGCCAAAATGACGCTGCCAATATCCGTAGCTGAGCATGACGGTGGAGGAACGCCTCGTGAAACTCATAGGTTCGGGAGCTTGCGGAATCTGATCGGCCGCCAACAGCCAGCGACCCGCGGTGGGAGGGACTCCGAGGGCCTGCAGCACCCCGTCGCTTACAGACACTGTGCGGACTTGCTCCGGCTCGGCCAGCCCGGTGACGTTCGCTGTCCCCGCAAGCCACACGCCGAGCGCCTGGAACGTCCGGTTTTGCTCCGCATATGTGAAATACATCGATGGCGACAGGGCCAGTCCGTCGGCAGCATTCGCCAGTCCCGCCGCACCCGGCGCATCCTGATGGAGCGCCACCAGTTCTTCGGCCTTGGGATAGCGCAGCGGCCGCACCAGCACGCTGTTGACAACACTGAACACTGCGGTATTGGCGCCGATCCCAATGGCAAGAGTCAGCAGCGCCGCGGCCGTAAACGTCGGACTGCGCGCAAACATGCGCAGACCGTAACGAATGTCGCCCACTAGCGTGTCGAGGAACGTGACCGTGTTCATGCGATAAATCTCCTCTCGAATTACGGTGCGGTTGCCAAGCTTCCTCAGCGCTGCCGCACGCGCTTCGGCATACGGCAGACCCCGGGCAACATTTTCGTCGGTCTCGATACGAACGTAGGACTCGATCTCTTCGGATCGCTCGCGATCCCATTGCTCGCGCCGGAAGAAACGCCGTAAGCTCATTGGTCACTTCGTGGCCGGTTTCAGAACGCGGCCGATGGCTCGCACTACTTGTTCCCAGCGTGTGGTCTGAACGGTTAACTGTTTCCGGCCGGCGGGTGTCAGACGATAATACTTCGCTTTGCGGTTGTTTTCAGAGGTGCCCCAGAAGCTCACAATCCAACCGCGATCCTCCAATCGATGCAAGGCGGGGTAGAGGGAGCCGTGTTCGACCTGCAGGACATCCCCGGACCCCCGCTCGATGGCATGAGCTATGGTGTGACCGTGGGCTGGCGCCAGAACCAATGTCCGAAGGACCAGCATGTCCAGCGTTCCTTGGAGCATTTCGCTTTCAAGCGGCGACTCGCGTCGTGGCATAGGGCACAGTATACTCCACTCGATCATCGACTGAAGGAGTCACCCTTGTATACGCTGCGCCAGCAATTTAGTTCCGAACTTTCTCAAAAGATAATCGAGTGGGCCCTGGGGCGGTGTCAGCCGTTATTCCCTATGCCCTGTGGACGCTCTCTCCGAGGTAACATTCTGAGGTGTTCCGCACTCCGGGAAGAACCATTATGAGGAGCAGAAGCGATGTTTCGTAAAAGACCCGCTGTATTCCTGTCTGGTGTCTTCGCTGCAGCAATGCTCGCCAATGCGCAGCAGCGAGAAGCAACGTTTCATTTGCAGGAGGCCACGGTCCGGGATATTCAACGGGCGATCATGGCCAAACAGATCACGACTGCCGGTCTGGTCGAGATGTACCTCAAGCGGGTTAAGACATACAACAATGCCTGCGTGAACGAGCCGCAGGGCATTCTGGGACCGATTACCACGATTCCCCATGCCCGCCAGATCAACGCACTCTCCACCCTGAATCTGCGGCCCGGGACGCGCAGGAAATGGGGATTCGACGACCGCAAAGCTCGTTCCATGACTGACCCGGTTGACAACGCTCCGAACATGCCCGACGCGCTGGAGACCGCTGCTGCTCAGGATCGGCGATTTCAGGAAACGGGCCGCCTGGTTGGCCCGCTGCACGGCGTCGTTATGGCAATCAAAGACCAGTACGATACGTTCGATTTGCGAACGACCTCAGGCGCGGACGCGCAATACGCGAATGACCGGCCTCCGGAAGATGCCACCTTCGTCAAGCGGCTGCGGGATGCCGGAGCAATCATTCTTGCGAAGGCCAATCTTGCGGAATATGCCGTGGATGGCGCGCGCAGTTCTTTTGGGGGAACCTTCTGTAATCCCTACGACACGGAGCGCGAGCCGGGAATGTCCAGCGCCGGATCGGCAACGGCGGTGGCCGCGAATCTGGTGACCTGCGCCATCGGCGAGGAAACCGTCGTGTCGATCCGCTGGCCCGCCTCCGTCAACAGCCTGGTCGGGCTGGCGCCGACGCAGGAGTTGGTCAGCCGCAAAGGGATGATGGGCGCGGGACTGAACATGCGGACCGGCCCGATTTGCCGCAGCGTCCTGGACGCAGCCAGGATCATCGATGTCATCGCCGGCTACGACCCGAAAGACGAAATGACCGTATTTGGAGTTGGCCGCAAACCGGCCCAGCCGTACGCGAGCCACGCCGTTCCCCGGACTCTTGCAGGCCTGCGCATCGGAGTGATCCGCGAATACATGTCCAGGAAGCTTTTTTCCAAGGCCGACGAAGAGAGCATCGGCATCGTCGAGCACGCCCTCGACGATCTGCGAAAGCTCGGCGCCACTATCGTCGATCCCGGTCCGGAAGGCGCATTG
>PSRJ01000363.1 GCA_003175985.1 Terriglobia bacterium | reverse complement strand
AACAAGCCGTGGTCCGCCAGTCGGAAGCCCGGCTGGTGCAGGCACGCGCCCAACGCGAGCAAGTGGCGGCGCAGCTTAACTCCTCCCAGCGGCGCATAGCGCAGGTCCGCGCCAATCTGGCCCGCGCCACCGACGTGCTGCACAAGTTCAATGCCTACGCGCCGCTGGACGGCGTGGTGACCAACCTGCCCGTACGCGTTGGAGAGACCGTGGTGATGGGCATCCAGAACTCGGCCGCCAGCACCATCATGACGATCGCCGATATGTCTCTCATCACGGCGGAACTGAAAGTAGATGAGAGCGATATCGTCAATGTGAAACTCGATCAGATTGCCGATATCACGATCGATGCCATGCCCAATCGCAAGTTTAAGGGCCATGTGATCGAGATCGGGAACACGGCGATCTTGCGTTCGAGCGGCGTCGCGGCCTCGCAAAGCGCCCTCTCCAGCCAGGAAGCAAAAGATTTCAAAGTAGTTGTAGCCTTGGACGATCCGCCCGAAGAGATCCGTCCGGGACTTTCCTGTACCGCGAAGATAACCACGGCCACCCATCAGAACGTCCTAACTATTCCGATTCAGGCGCTGACGGTCCGGCAGAAAGGCGATCTGGAGCGGAAGCCGGAGAAGGGCGCGGCGCAAGCGGCGGCGGTAGTGGATCCGGCAGCCGAGAAAGCGAAGAAAGAGGAGCTTCAGGGCGTATTCGTAGTCAACGGAGGCAGGGCGGAATTCCGGAAGGTGGAAACCGGAATCACCGGCACTACCGATATCGAAGTGCTCGGCGGGTTGAAATCCGGCGATGAGATTGTGACCGGAACTTACCAGGTGATTCGCACGATCAAGAACGAAGCCCAGGTGAAGGTGGATAACCGGACCACCGAAAAGAAGAGCTGAGGAACGAGAGCGGAACGATGTCAGCGGTTGCGGAAAGAGAACTGATCCAGCGGGGCGAGCAGTTGCGGCAGGCGGGCATCGTAGTCCGCACGTACAATCTCTGGAAGACCTACATCATGGGCGACCAGGAGATCAACGCAGTCTCGGGCGTCGATATCGAGATCAAGCGCGGCGAGTATGTGGCGATCATGGGTCCCTCCGGTTCGGGCAAATCGACGTTGATGAACCTGATCGGATGCCTGGATACCGCCACCAGCGGGCAGTATTACATCAACGGCAACCTGGTCAGCGAAATGAGCGACGATTCTCTGGCCCGCATTCGCAACAAGGAAGTGGGATTCGTTTTCCAGACGTTCAACCTGCTGCCGCGCGCGACTTCACTGCACAACGTGGAGTTGCCGCTGATCTACGCCGGCATCTCCGCAGAGCAGCGCCTGGAAAAGGCTCGCGGCGCACTGAAGGCCGTGGACCTGGAAAAACGGATGCACCACAAGCCCAACGAGCTCTCCGGCGGACAGCGCCAGCGCGTGGCGATCGCCCGGGCACTGGTGAACAACCCTTCGATTCTGCTGGCGGACGAGCCCACCGGAGCACTCGATACCGCGACCGGCAACGAGATCATGGCGTTATTCGAGCGCCTGTACCAGCAGGGAAGCACCATAATCCTGGTGACGCACGAGCACGATATTGCCATGCACGCCCACCGCATCATTCATATCCGCGACGGCAAAATCGAACGGGACGAGCAGATCAAGTAGGGGCTGCTACAAGGAACAGAGGACGATCCAGCCGGCTTAGGCCACTCGCCTTAGCGAAACCTTGGAACTTGAAATCCGGGCAGGGTGTGGTTTACTACTGATTCAAGGTACTCCCCCGATGCCAACCGAAGTGAGCCGCAGGCCGGCGCCCGGCGGCACGGCCGTATTTGAAGGCCCCGGGTTTGCTTTGCGCTCGCGAAGCGAGGAGGCGCTCACCCGGATTCTCGCGACTGATGCGTATTCTGCGGCCATGGCGTTCGTACGGGGCGAAGTCGACGTAGAAGGCGACCTTTGCGCTGCCATCCGCTACAAAACGGCACATTTCGCCAGGCTGACTGTTCAAGATGGAACCGGCACATTACCATTACCTGCTCTCACTGCCTGAGCGAGTCATCCGTTCCTTGGGGGCGCTCTCCGGCGGATTGCTGCGCGAGATCGGCAACGTCGCTCTGCCCGCGAGCGTCCGGCGCACGACCCTCTACCGGACTATGGTGGAGGTTACGCTGCGTTTCCTGATCGAGGAAGTGGGCGAGGTCGAGGGAGTGTATCCTTCGGAGGGACAACTCGCCGCAAGCTTTCTGGTGCAACGCGCCACCAGCCATGGTATCGAGCTGCTCGGCATTCTTGCTTTTCATGCGTCCCCGGTATGGGTCCTGGCGGCCCTGGCCGATGCGGCCGGGGGCAGCCGCAAACTGATTCAGGAGCTCTCGCAAGCGCTGCAGGAGGAAGGCCTGCTGCAGCGCGAGACACGGTTCGAAACCATGGAACAGGTTCTGGATGGCCTGGAGCAGACCAGCGGTCATCTGGCAAGCACACTCAATCTGCCGCCCATTGACGTGCCCGGCCTGCGCCGGGAATGGATGCGATTGAAGCAGGAGTTGCGAGGCATTCCGCCCAAAAGTGTGCCCCCGCTGGAACGCATCGAGCGCGTCTGGCGCGATCTCCAGGCCTCGGCCAGAGAGCAGGGCCGGCCCGTCTTCCTGGTTTCGTCGCTCATGGCGATTTCGGCAGTCCGGCATGTCCCGGCGAATATGTTGTGGCTCTCACGCGCCGCCCGTTCCGCGGCTCGGCGCACTGGTAAAGTTCTAGGCGAAGCTATTCTCGACCATTACACCGAAGCTCTCACCGAGATCCGCCGCACGGGCTTTATCGATTACTGGACGCGTGAGTTTCGCCCCTATCTGCGAGGCGCGGCCCAGCAATTCGCGCCCGGCCATGAATCGCTCACCGAGCGCCTGCTGCGGCGAGGCATTTCCAAGTAGCCCGCATCGGCACAGCGCCGCCTGGAGTACAATCGGATTCACTTACGATTCCAGGAGGAACCATGGGCTGCACGAAACTCTCGATGGCCGTGATCCTGGCCGGGACGCTGTTTGGCGCCGGGCAGCAAAAGGCCGGCGCCCCTCCACCTGCCATACCCACCTTTTCCACGGAGGACCTGGCGCGCACCGGCATCTACTATGCCGGCGGCAAATATGTCGGTGAGCCCGGAAAAGAAGTCATGGGTGGATCCGCTTACGTCGAGGTTTGGGTGCCGAGGCAGATTCGCCATCCTTACCCGATCATCCACATTCACGGTGCGGGGCAGACCGCGACGGACTGGCTCCAGACTCCCGACGGCCGCCCAGGCTGGGCCTACTATTTCGCCAGGCAGGGCTACGTGCAGTATATGGTAGACTCGCCGGCGCGCGGCCGCTCCCCCTATGTGCCCGACCATGACGGCATGCTGAATATCCGCACGGCTTCCAACCTGGAGGCGACATTCACGGCATCCGCGAAGAAAGGCGATTTCCCGCGCGCTCATCTGCACACGCAGTTCCCGGGCTCCGGTTTGAAGGGGGATCCCATCTTCGATGCGTTTGCGAAGACCCAGGTGCAGTTCCTCGGAGGGGGAGGTCCTCTATCGCAGGACGAATTGAGCCGCGATGCCTTTGTCGCGCTGTTGGATGCAATCAAGACGCCGGTGATTATCCTGTCTCATTCGCAGGGAGGCCCGGTGGGGTGGCTCATGGCCGATGCGCGTCCTGCCCAGGTGAAAGGAATTGTCACCATCGAGCCGGCGGCGCCGCAGATCAAGGGCGTGGATACGGCGAAGGTGGCTTACAACGCCGGGGGCGGGCTTACCTGGGGAGTCACCAGCAGCCCCATCCACTACGATCCACCGATTAGCAATCCTTCCGAATTACAGGTCGCGCTGGAAGAGAAATCGGATATCCCCGGCGACGTCGTTCCCTGCTACATGCAGAAGGAGCCGGCCCGCAAGTTGGTGAACCTCGAAAAGATTCCCGTGGTCTACCTTTCTGCTGAGGGCGGCTATCACCGCGTGTTCGACCATTGCCTGGCGAAGTGGCTGAACCAGGCGGGCGTCAAAACGCAGTTCGTTCGCATGGAGGATGTGGGGCTTCACGGTAACGGCCACGAGGTGATGCTGGAGAAAAACAGCGACGAGATCGCCCGGTGGATCGCCGGCTGGATGGAGAAGAACATCCCGCAGAAAGAGAAGCCGTCGATGGCGATGCCTCCCGCGTCGATTCCCACGTTTTCCACGGAAAACATCGCCCGGCAGAGCTTCTTGTATGCGGGCGGCAGCTACTTGGGCGATCCCGGAAAAGAGATCATGGGACGCGCCATGTATACGGAAGTCTGGGTGCCGAAGCAGGTGCGCCATCCTTATCCGATCGTTTTCTTCCACGGCAATGGTCAGACTGGCGCGGTCTGGAGGCAGACTCCGGACGGCCGTCCCGGCTGGGCCTATTACCTGGTGGATCAGGGCTATACCGTCTACATGGTGGACTATCCCGCGCGCGGGCGATCTCCTTACGTTCCGGGAATCGACGGCAAGCTGTCGATCCGCACCGCGCTCGAACTGGAGCAGATCTGGACGGCGCCGGCGACCTCGGGCGGAAATTTCCCGCGCATGAAGCTGTACACACAGTGGCCGAGCGATTCACCCAAGAAGGGCATGATGGGCGACCCGGTGTTCGATAACTTCGTGAAGGGCCAGATGCAGTTTGTGGCGAACCAGGCCGAGCTTGCGGTTCCTGCCGGGATCGCTCTGCTCGATCAGATTGGCTCCCCGGTCATCCTGATTACGCATTCCCAGGGCGGGGCCATCGGCTTCAACGTCGCCGACGAGCGGCCGAAACTGATTGCCGGCATGGTAGCCATCGAGCCGGGCGGCCCACAGATCGGGAATGTGGATACACCCAAAGTCGCCTACACGCGTGTGAATCCCGATTCCTGGGGCCTCACTCCCATGCCGATGAAGTACGACCCGCCATTCCAGAGCCCCAAGGACATCAAGGTGCACCTCGTACCGTCAGACCGCTCCGGTGACGAGGTCGGCTGCTATCTGCAGGATGACCCCGTTCACAAGCTGGCAGGTTTCCAAAACATGCACATCCTTTCGCTTTCGGCCGAGGGCACCTACCACCGCGTTTACGATCCGTGCATCCCCAAGTGGCTGAACCAGGCCGGCGCGAAAGACGATTTCATTCGCCTGGAAGACGTGGGCATCCGCGGCAACATGCACGAGATGTTTCTGGATCGAAACAGCCAGGAGGTGGTGAAGTACATCGACGGCTGGCTGAATAAGAATGTGAAGTAGGCGAGTGACGTTGGGGGTGCCTGACGTTATGTCACTTTAGCGAACGAGTCGAACTGGCGGAGCCGGATTACGAATGGTAGGGCGGCATTCCAGTTTTCTAACGGGTATTCAAAATTCCCGGATGCGGCTCGCACCGCAATCCAGTGCACAAGTGTGGTCTTCCCAGCGCCGGCCGGACCCTTGACCATAAGTCGCGTAGTGACGGCGTTCGCTGAAGTTAGGTAACACCCTTGCGATGTCGATGATCGACTGACTGGCTTCTTCGATAACCCGAGTGAAGAGCTGTCCGCGACGATCGGGTAAGAGTGATAGCTGCTCGGCGGCCTCGGTAGTGAAGTGACGGGCGAGGCGCATCGGATCGAGGTCGGTGTCTACGAGAAGTTCGACACTAATTCTGCTCCGATCAAGCGTTTGGGCGACGAGGTGAGCGACAGTTTCCTGCTCATCCACCGCCAACTGCTTGCCCTCCGTTTCAAATATGAACATTAGGCTTTCAGCAGCCTTCTCTCCGATCGCGTTAAAGCCCGGCCCCTTTACTTGACGAGAGTGTCATAAAGATCATGTTCTCCAATCCAGAACCACACATACTCGTTTGAGAGTTTGACAGCCAACGCGCGGTATCTCAGAGATACTCGCACAGACCAGATTTCCTGGCCGTTGCGGTCGCCCAGTTTCTTAAAGTGAAGCGAAGCGTGTTGAGGATTTGCCTTCAGCAGGGCGAACTGCTTGTCTGCGCGGGAACGTATCTCGGCAGGCAGCCGCCGATAATCGTTCCAGAAATCGGCATTCGCGCGGTGGATCATTAAGCGCGGCCGCTATATGGGTCCTGTTTTTCCGGCTTTGTAGTCCGCTACAGCATGGTTAATGCGATCGTCGATGCGGCCTGCTTCAAGATCAGCCTTAAGTTGCATATCAATTGTCTGCAGATGATGCCGCTCGAGCCACAGGTACAGTTCCTCCATCTCCTGGGGCGTGAGCGCGTCGATCGCGCGCTCGATTTCTTCAACAGTGTTTAGTTGCATCGCATCACCCATGCGCTTTTTGTTTGTAGCACAGGGCAAAAAAGGCTGCAAATGCGGCCGGGTTCCGTTCAGATCTCGCGCAGCTCTTTGCTCGTTGGCGTAAGAATCTCGCAGCCGGTCTCGGTCACGACTACCGTGTCCTCGATGCGGATACCGCCGAATCCCTCCAGGTACACTCCCGGCTCGATCGTCACTGTCATGCCGGCCTTGAGGCGGCTCTTGTCACGCTTGCCGATACGCGGGGGCTCGTGGATTTCCAGGCCCAGCCCGTGTCCGGTGGAATGCACGAAGGCACGGTCCAGTCCGTACGACTTTAGAACCCGCCTGGCCTGCCGGTCGACCTGCGCCGTCGAGACGCCGGGGCGCACGGTATCTATAGCGGCTAGCTGGGCCTCCAGGACTGCGCGGTAGGTGCGCTTTACCTTGGCAGGTGGTGTGCCCAGGAACAGCATGCGGGTCATGTCACTGCAATAGCCATCCTGCATCGCGCCCATGTCTACTACTACCAAGCCTCCGGCTTCCATGCGGGCGCGCGTGGGCTGGGCATGGGGCAACGCGCTGCGGGCGCCGGCCGCTACAATCGTTTCGAATGCCGGTTTTTCCGCGCCCAGCCGGCGCATCCTGTATTCCAGCTCAGCGGCCAAATCCTGCTCTTTCATGCCGGCGCGTGCGCGCGCCACGGCTTGGTCGAAGGCACGAGAATTGGTCTCCACCGAGCGACGGATCAATTGCTGCTCGGGGGGCGATTTGATCATGCGCAATTCTTCGATCCAGCCGGAGACGGCTTCGAGAGAGGTCTTCAAGGGAAGCCGCGCGGTCAGCGAATTGAAAAAGTCACAGGTCATGCGCGACGGCTCGTAGCCGATCCGGCGCAGCCGCAGTTTGCCGATAGCGGCAGCCACGTCGAGGAGCAGGGCTCCCTTGGCAATCCGGACCCGGCAGTTCACTTCCTGCCTTGCCTGAATCTGGTAACGGGGATCGGTGAACAGTATGGCATCATCGGGCAGCAGCAGCAGGCTGCCATTGCTGCCGGTGAACCCGGTGAGATAGCGCAGATTGGGAGAGAAGGCGATGAGCATCGCGTCGAGTTTGCGCCCTGCGAGGCCGGAAGCCACGGTGCGGCGCCGTTCGGTGTACCCGTCAACGGGTGGCATTCTGCAACTCCCGCGCTAGAACCTGGGCTCGCTGCGCCAGGGCATCCGCGAGGCGAATATCGCCGCGCTTTTGTGCATCATCGGACTGCTTCAGAAATGTCTCAATGCGCGAAACCAGCGACCGCTGATCGCGATTGAGCGTGCGCGCCTGCGCCTGATCCAGCGTCTTGCGAATTTCCTGCCGCCGGGCATCGGCCGCCTCCTGGAGGCGTTTCAATTCGCCGGCGGGGACGATCTCCTGGAGGGGAGGCCTCTCCGGTTCGGCGGGCGGGGGAGCGGCGATCTGCGCCGGGACCGGCGCTTCCGGTTTCGGAGGCACAGGGGCCGGACGCCGTACCGGGCGCTGTGCCGGTTGTGTTTCCGGGGCCGGTTCAGGCGCCTGGGTAGTGGCCAGAGCCTCCGGGCTGATCGGCTGCGGCGGAGGCAACTGCGCCTGCGTCTGCGGAATCGACAGCGGCTGCGGAGGAGGCGGCGCGGGGGCCGGCGCCGCCACAGGCGCGGGCGTTGGCGGTGTTGCCGTGGCCGTGGTCTTCGTCTGCTTGCTTCCGAGCACACACCCGCTCAGAGACATTGCGATTGCCAGAATTGCCACGGATTCCGCGCGTTTCATTTGCCGGTCTTCTTTCAGGCTACTGCAATTGGCAGGCGGATATAGAAGGTCGTGCCTTTTCCGGGTTCGCTCGTGAAATCGATCGTACCATCGTGCAATTGGACGATCCGGAATGCCATCGCCAGGCCGATCCCCGAACCCTCCTTCTTCGTCGTGAAATAGAGACGAAAGATCTTTTCGCGCAGTTCCGGGGGAATTCCCGGGCCTGTGTCGGAAATTCTGATTTCCGCGGTCTCCTCGGCGGCCGACGATGCGAAGCGCAACTCCCCGCCTTCCGGCATCGCTTGCATCGCATTCACTACAATATTGAGGAACGCCTGTTTGAGCAGGTCGTGATCCACGCGGACCTCCACGTGCTCGGCTTCCTCCTCCACCGACACGCGGATCCTCGCCGATTCCGCTTGAGGACGCGCCAGTTCCACAATCTCATCCAGCAGCTCGTGCAACGAAACGTTGCTCAGCGCCAATTCCACCGGACGCGTGAAATCCAGGAATGTTTTCACCACGCGATCGAGCCGCAGGATTTCGCGCGAGATGATCTCCATCTGCGGGGCGATATCGTTGTCGCCGCGCGCCAGCTTGGAGCGCGCCACCTCCACGTGCAGCAGAATGGCGTTGAGCGGGTTCTTTACCTCGTGAGCAACGCCGCTGCCGACCCTGCTGAGCGCGGCCAGCCGGTCGGCTGTCTGCAGCTCACGGCCGATCTTGCGCTTGACCTCCGGGTCGCGCAGCCGCACCAGGACGCCGGCGCCGGTCACGGCCGTCCCCGGAAGGCTTTCGAGCAGGTCCACGGAGAGCAGGACAACCGAGGGCGGAACGCCGGGTTCCGGCGTCAGACCTGGCACGCGGCGATTCCGCACGAAACGACCCGTTTGCGACGCCTGGGCGATCAATAGCCCCAGGGGTGTGTTTGCCGGGAACACGTCTCCGATCGCTTTGCCGGCCAGCTCGGAGCGCTCCGTCCGAAGAAATTTTTCCACCGATCCCGAGGCGAACACCAGTTTCCGTTCGCGATTGAAGATGAATACGGCGTCCTCAAGATCCTGAAGCAGGTGGTCGATGTTTCCGCGCAGATCGGAAACTTCGTACTGCGCGCCCCGCAGGCGCTCGCCGAGCATGCTCACTTTGGTGGTCATCACCGAGAGCTCGTCGGTGCCCGTGGGATTGGGTACGAGCGCTTTTTCGGGTTCGAACTCTCCGCGCGCCACCAAATCGAGCATCTGTCCCAGCCGGCCCAACGGGCGGAACGCCACCGCCGAGAGCATGAAAGTCAGGCACACAGCGCCAATCACGGAGAGGATCGCCACGCGCGCATTCTTTTGCATCGTGGGATTAATATCGTTACGGATGAGCGTCGGATCGATAATGATCCGCACGTACAGCAGCGGCTTCCCCTCAGGCGTGCCGATTGGCTGTTCCAACTGGTAATAGCGGGTTTCCCGCTGCACCAGCACGCGGAGTTTGTCATACCAGGAGCTGGAAAGCACCAGGGGGCGGAAATCCGGGTAGGGAGGCGAAGTAACACCGAGACGCGCCGGGTAAGTGTCCAGCAGGATCTCATTATGGGGATCGACCACCGCTACTTCCAGAATGGCGCGTGAGGCCACAATGCTGACGAGGAGGTTCTGCAGGTCAGGATCGCGCAGTGCCTCGCGCAGCGGCACTGTGCGCTGCCGGTTGAGCGACTGGCTCAGCATGGTGCTGGCGACAGTCTTCATGGTGTCCGCGCGTTCCAGAGTCGATTCGAACTGCCGCTGCATTTCATTGGCCAGGTCCACGGCCGAGACTATTCCGACCATAAGGCTGGCGAGCACCACAGAACCTAAAGTCAGCTTGGCCTGAAGCGTCATGAATCACTGCGGGATGAGCAGCAGCTTCCCTGTTGTCCCGCGTCCTTCCAGATCCCGGTGCGCCGATGCCGCATCCGCCAGCGTGTAGGTGCGCTCGATACGAAGTTTCAGCTTGCCGGAAGCGATCCAGTTGAGCACATCGCCGGCGCGCCAGAGGAGCTCTTCGCGCGTCAGCAGATAATGCCCCAGGCTGGGGCGGGTGAGGAAGAGCGAGCCTTTGCCGTTGAGGATGTTGGGGTCAAAAGGCGGCACCGGTCCGCTGGATTGCCCGAAGAGCGCCAGCATGCCGCGCGGCCGCAGGG
Organism: Terriglobia bacterium; assembly: GCA_003175985.1. GTDB lineage: Bacteria > Acidobacteriota > Terriglobia > Bryobacterales > Bryobacteraceae > PSRJ01. Next base: position 1,628 of record PSRJ01000363.1, on the reverse strand, counting down.
AGTTGAGGCTCTTCTCAAAGGTGGTTTGGGCGACGGAGTCATAGACCACATCCACTCCACGGCCGCCAGTCAGCCGTTTGACCTCGGCTTCGAAATCCTGCTGGGTGTACAGAATAGTCTCGTCCGCGCCGGCTTCCCGCGCCACGCGCGCCTTCGCTTCCGTGGAAACCGTGCCGAAAACTCGCGCGCCGCGCATCTTGGCCATTTGGACGACCAGACCGCCGGCCCCACCGGCGGCGGCATGTACCAGGCACGTATCTCCTTGCTTCAGCGGATACGTGGAGTGCGTCAGATAGTGGGCGGTGGTTCCTTGCAGCATGGCCGCCGCGGCGGATTGGAAATCGATTCCATCGGGAAGCTTCACTAACAGCGCGCTCGGAACCGCGGTGTACTCGGCGTAGGAGCCGCGGTGCATGGCCCAGGCGACCCGATCGCCCACGGCCACCTCAGTCACCTCGGGACCGATCGCCTCGACAGTGCCGGCGCCTTCGTTCCCCACCACGATTGGCAGGTCGGACTTATAGCGTCCCATCCGGAAGTAGACGTCGATAAAATTGACTCCGATTGCGGCCAGGCGGACCAGTGCCTGTTTGGGTCCAGGCTGCGGCTGGGGAACATCCACCAACTCCATCTTTTCGGGTCCACCGGGTTCTTTCACGTGAACAATTTTCATCAATCAGCTCCTGCGCAGGGCCCTGCGGGTGTGAACAGCCGTTGCATAGAGTAGCAAATACAGTAAAGTGAACGGGAACAAAACCAGCCGGGCCAGTGTCCGCGCTGCGCCTGCGCCGGCCAATCCTGAGCGATAAAGCACAAACTGCCAGATTTGATTCCAGTGATGGCGATCGAACCAGAAATAGTCGCCATTCTCGTTGATGATGAAGAGTTTCGCGGGAAGGCGGCCCGCCAGTACCCATTTCCACTTGGTCATGAGGGGTTCGGCCGAGCAGATGATCCCTATCAAGGAATAGGCGTTCTGCCTAAGCTGCGCGTAGAGCTTCTTGCGCAACTCGCGTCCGCGGTAGTCGGTGACGCAATAGAGACGTGTGTTTTCGGCGCGGAAACCGGCGGGCAGCGTGGTATAGCAGGTGACCAGGTCGATAAAGATCTCCTCGCCCCAGTTCTCGCGCAGCACCGGAACCAGGCGTTCGAGCAAATGTCGCGACCCGCTCTCGACCAGTAGAATGGCGCGAACTTCCGGATCTCCACGTGTTAGCACATAGCGCACTTCTCTGAATGTAGCGCGAACGGGCGGGTTCGAGCGCTAATCTGGATGTAGCGTGCTGGAAAAGCTTCTCACGGAACAACCGAATCCTGCTTCCGCTTCCATCGATACTCTGCCCACGATTGACGCACTGCGAATTATCAACGCCGAAGACCGCACCGTAGCGGATGCGGTGGCGCGCGAAATCCCTGCGATCGCCCGCGCCGTCGACGCCGTTGTCGCCGTGTTCCAATCGGGAGGGCGTCTGTTCTATATCGGCGCGGGCACCAGCGGACGGCTGGGCGTGCTCGACGCCGCCGAATGCCCGCCCACGTTCAACGTTTCTCCCGAGACCGTGCAGGGAATTCTTGCCGGAGGAGAGGCGGCTGTGAGCCGCGCGACCGAGGCGAGGGAAGACGATCCC
>PSRJ01000086.1 GCA_003175985.1 Terriglobia bacterium | reverse complement strand
CGCCGCTTTCCGCGGGGCTCCCACTTGAAATGCTTCACCACGTTGGTGACGTACGCTTGGGTGCGGCGAATTCCCGCCTCCTCGAGTGCCTGCCCCAGAACGCGGCCCGCCGGGCCCACAAACGGGTGGCCGGCGAGATCCTCTTCATTACCGGGCTGTTCGCCCACCAACATCACCTTCGCGGGCGTAGGACCTTCACCGAAAACCGTTTGCGTCCCCCGCCGCCACAGATCGCACGCCTGGCACCCGGCCGCTGCGACGCGCAACGATTCCAAAGTAAGTTGTGAAGGCAATTCAATCAGTGGGGCGCGATGCGCCATACCTCATTTTCTAGGCTCCGCTGCTTCGGCTACTGTGCGTTTGGCGACAACCTCGGCGCCGCGTAACTCGTCTCTTGGCAGCGATCCTCTCCCCGGCTGCACCTCGATACAATGTCATTAAGACTTCATGTCCAGCACGCAAACGCGGGCCCCCGAACTGCTTCGGCAGCTCGGTTTCTTCAGTTCGACCGCGCTGGTGATTTCCAACATGGTAGGTACGGCAATCTTCACCACCACCGGGTTCATGGCTGGCGACCTGGGCAGGCCTGGGCTGATTATGGCGTGCTGGGCAGTGGGCGCGCTCTTTGCGGTGGCCGGCGCGCTCTCCTATTCCGAGCTCGGTATCAACTTTCCCAGCTCCGGCGGAGAATATGTCTATCTGACGCATGCCTATGGGCCCGAGTGGGGGTTTATGACGGGCTGGGTGTCGTTCTTCGCGGGCTTCTCGGCGCCGATCGCTACCGCGGCTTTGGCCTTTGCCGATTACCTGGGCTACTTCTTCCCGAGCTTGAAGCAGAGTAACGCTTCCCTGGTCCTCGGCTCCGGCGCGTTGTCCTTGCGCCTGGGCGCGGGACAGTTGGTGGCCTCTTCGCTGATTGCAGCGTTTACCATCCTCAATTGCTTCGGCGTGGGGCGCGTAGCGAAGGTGCAAAACGTCCTTACGTCCACCAAGCTGCTGGTGGTTGCGGGCTTCGTGATCGTCGGCTTTGCCGCCGGAACGGGAAGTTGGAGCCATTTCTCCGAGCCAGCCGTGCGTACTTCGACGGTCGGCCTGCCCGCCCAGTTTGTGGTGAGCCTGCTTTACGTGATGTTCGGGTATAGCGGATGGAACGCCGCCACCTACGTGGCGGAAGAGGTGCGGCGGCCGGAGCGCACTTTGCCCCTGGCACTAGCCACGGGGACCGCTGTTGTAGCGGCGCTTTACCTGGCGCTCAATATGATTTTCATTTATTCGACTCCGATCGAGAACATGAAAGGAGTCATCGCTGTCGGCTCGTTGGCCGCCTCAAATCTTTTCGGGTCTAACGTGGCCAGCATCTTTGCCGCACTGATGGCGCTCTCCATCATTTCGACAGTGAATGCGGAGGTGACCATCGGACCGCGGGTCTACTATGCCATGGCGAAGAACCGGGCGTTCTTTGGCGCCGCGGCTGCTGTGCATCCCCGGTGGCATACGCCAGTAGTGGCGATCCTGAGCCAGGGGTTGTGCGCCATGCTCATGACGCTGACCCCATTTCCCGATCTCTTGCTCTATATCGGGATGAGCCTCACTCTGTTTACCGCCCTCTCGGTAGGTTCGGTCTTTGTATTCCGCAGCAAACGCGCTGGCTGGCAGCGGCTCCGCGCGCTGGATTTCGCGTGGCCGCTGATTCCGGCGGCCTACATTGCCGTCGGTGTGGTCATGATGCTTTACGGAGTGTTCACGCGCCCGGTAGCCTCGTTAACGGCGTTTGCCACCGTGGGAGCGGGCGCGCTGGTCTATCACTTCGGGCTGAAAGCACAGCGGTAACCGCCGTTTCAGACCACCGGCTGAATGCGGAAGCTCTTGGTCACTTCGTCCCGGAACCAGCGCCGCACATTCAGCGTGGCTGTGTGGGTCTCTTCGTCGTGTGGGCCAAAACAGACCGGGCACTCGACGAGGCCGGGAAAGAACGCACCATACAGTTCGTCCGGGAAAGTTGCAGAGGGATCGCGGAAATCGTCGTTCATCTCAAGAGTTCCTCCGAATTAAACAAGGAGCTGGCCCCGTGAACGCTCGCGGCTACGGGGCCACTGTTATCGTCGTCACTTATGGAGAACGCCGGCTTTGGGCCGTTCCTATACCAATCATCTTGCACTAAGTACGCGTACGCGCAAAGAGCTATCCGTACCGGGACGGGTACTGCAAGATCAGTAGGGGAAAAGCGTAATTCTGCGCGGAGAACGGCCGCTTACTTCTTATTCAATTTCAGATTAATGATGGCTTCCTTACGCGAATCGAAGGAACTCAGCATCTTGTTGGGACTGGAAGCGCCCTGGTAATCGGCCTTCAGCTCGTAATCTACATCCGGGCTCAGGCCATGGAAGTAGTAATTACCGTCTTCCTTGGTAATGAAGGACCGTATCTGTAGCGTCTTGACATTCTTCAACTGGACCACGGCGCCGGATACCGCCGCGTCCTCGGCCGAAGTCACGCTGCCTTGCACGCTGCGGGTATTGCTGTTCTCGTCGCCTTTGTTTTTCTTTTGGGCGAAGGCCAAAGTAGCAGTGAAGAGAAGGGCCAACGCCAGCAGTGCCCATATTCGCTTCATGGTGCCCTCCGCTATCCTTAGATGCGGGCCAGACGTCCGGCGTTGCCTCATTTCCAATCCTCGTCTTCTTCTTCCTCTTCTTCATCCTCGACGTAGTCCTCGTCCTCTTCGGCCTCTTCCTCCTCTTCTTCGGCCGATTCGAGTTCCACCGGGTCGGTCCCCACCACCCGCAGGTCCGCCCCGCACTCGTCGCAACTGAGGGTGTCTCCCTCGTCTACGTCGTCGTCATCCACATCGATAGAGCCATCGCAAACCGGACACGTGACCATGCGCGCTAGTCCTCCAGATACTACCTTCTTTATACGACAGTTTTTTCCTTTATACGACAGTTTCTCCCATTGGAAAGAACGCCGCGGCGGCGGTTTCCTATAGCCCTTTCCAGCTATGCCTGTGCGCATACGCCCATCGACAACTGGTACCTTCCAAAAGGCCTGATTTTCGAGTCTTCCCGGCTGCGCCGCTATAATGAAAATATCCATGCACCAGAAACGGAACGAGAGGGTTGTGGATCTGGATCCGCAGGAAACCGCGGAGTGGATCGAAGCGTTAGACGAGGTCATCGATCAGGCCGGTCCGGATCGTGCGGCGTTTCTTCTCGAAGAATTGGCGGACCGCGCGCGGGCCGGCGGAGCGGGCCTGCCGAACCTGCTAAATACCCCGTACATCAATACGATCCGGCCCGAAGATGAGGTGCCGTATCCGGGCGACCGGGCGATGGAGCGGCGCATCAAAAGCCTCATCCGCTGGAACGCCATGGCCATGGTCGTTCGCCAGAACAAATACGACAGTGGCATCGGCGGCCATATTTCCACCTACGCCTCGCTGGCCACGCTCCTGGAGGTTGGCTTCAACCATTTCTTTCATGCCCGCTATGGCGACCAGCCAGGCGATCTGGTGTATTTCCAGGGGCATGCTTCACCGGGTATCTACGCGCGTGCTTTTCTGGAAGGCCGGCTGAACGAAGAGCGCCTCAAGAATTTCCGGCACGAATTACGGGAAAATCCCGGATTGTCCTCATACCCGCATCCCTGGTTGATGCCGGACTTCTGGAATTTCCCCACTGTCTCCATGGGGATTGCGCCGATTAATGCGATTTACCAGGCCCGCTTTATGCGCTACCTGGAGAACCGCAAGCTGATTCCTCCCACGCCGCGCCACATCTGGGCGTTTCTCGGCGATGGGGAAATGGACGAGCCCGAATCCATGGGCTCGATCACGCTGGCGGCGCGCGAGCGTCTGGATAACCTCATCTTCGTGGTCAACTGCAATTTGCAGCGCCTCGATGGTCCCGTACGCGGCAATGGCAAGATCATTCAGGAACTGGAAGCCGCCTTCCGCGGAGCGGGCTGGAATGTCATTAAGGTGATCTGGGGTTGCGACTGGGATATCCTGCTCGCGCGCGACAAGACCGGCCTTCTGCAAGAGCGAATGGGCGAAGCAGTCGATGGGGAATATCAAACTTATATCACCAAAGACGGAGCTTATATTCGCCAGAATTTCTTCGGAAAATATCCCGAACTGCTCGAACTCGTTTCCGGACTGAGCGATGAGGAATTGCTCAAGCTGCGGCGCGGCGGCCATGACCCGCGCAAAGTTTACAACGCTTATTTGCAGGCCACCCGCAGCACCGGCCTTCCCACCGTAATCCTGGCGCATACGATCAAGGGCTATGGCATGGGAGAAGCGGGCGAGGGCCGCAACATCACGCATCAGCAGAAAAAGCTCAACGAGCAGGAGATCGCCAATTTCCGCTCCCGCTTCGAGATTCCCATCCCTGATGAAGCGGCGCGTAACGCCGCGTTCTATCGGCCGCCTTCCGACAGCCCGGAGATCGCCTACCTGCACGAGCGCCGTCGGCAGTTGGGCGGCTACATGCCCTCCCGCTCGGTGCCTCCCAGTTCCATCAACGCGCCGCCCCTGGAGTATTTGAAGGAATCGCTGGAAGGATCGGGAGGGCGCGAAGTCTCGAGCACCATGGCGTTCGTCCGGGTGCTGACGCTCCTGCTGAAACATCCCGAACTCGGCAAACATGTGGTGCCGATCATCCCCGATGAAGCGCGGACTTTCGGCATGGAATCGCTTTTCCGCCAGTTCGGGATCTATGCCAGCCAGGGACAGCTCTACAAGCCGCATGACGCGGAAATGTTCCTCTATTACAAGGAATCCAGGGACGGACAAATCCTCGAGGAAGGAATCACCGAGGCCGGATCAATGGCCTCGCTCACGGCCGCGGGCCTCGCTTATACCAACTACGGCGTGGACACGATTCCCTTCTTCATCTACTACTCGATGTTCGGATTTCAGCGTGTCGGCGATTTGATCTGGGCATTCGCGGATGCCCGGGGCAAGGGGTTCCTGTGCGGCGGCACCGCGGGACGCACTACCCTCTCGGGCGAAGGATTGCAGCACCAGGATGGGCACAGCCTGGTGCTGGCGAGCACCGTGCCGACCTGCGCGGCCTATGACCCGGCCTACGCCTACGAAATTGCCGTGATCGTGCAGGAAGGCATCCGGCGTATGTATCAGGAGCGGGAAGACCGCTTCTACTATCTCACTCTTTATAACGAGAACTATGCGATGCCGCCGGCCCCGAAAGATCTGGATATCGAGGGTATCCTGAAAGGGATCTACCGTTACCGGGCGGCCGACAAGGGTGCGGCTAAGCTGCAACTGTTCGGCAGCGGGCCCATTCTCAACGAAGCGTTGCGAGCGCAGCAAATTCTGGCCGATCAGTTCGGGATTTTCGCCGACGTTTGGAGTGTCACCAGCTACAACGAATTGCGCCGCGAAGCGCTTTCCGTGGAGCGCTGGAACCGTTTACATCCCGACCAGCCCGCGCAAACGCCATACATCCTTCAGGCCTTGGCCAACGCCGAAGGCCCTATTGTTGCGGCAACCGACTACATGAAGGTAGTCGCCGACCAGATTGCGCCATGGCTGTCCGGCCGCATGGAGACGCTGGGCACCGACGGTTTCGGGCGCAGCGACAATCGCGAATACCTGCGGCGCCACTTCGAGGTCAACGCGGAATCGATCGCGGCCGCGGCGCTCTCGCGGCTGGCCCGCGAGGGCAAATTCGACGTGAAAAAGGCTGCGGCGGCCATCGCCGAACTCGGCGTCGACCCCGAAAGAGCCGACCCCGCGCGGGCTTAACACATGCCTTCGCAATTACGATCACGTATTTCGGAATTGGCGCCAAACCACTTCCTTACGGTCGCAGCTCGGTATGAGGCGTTTTCCGAGCCGCGACGGCCAGGAAGGGGTCTGGCCTGGGCGTAGCAGCGCCGCGTAAGCAGGATGAAAGCCGGGCAGCGTGTCGCGATTCTCGGCATGATGGTCAGCGGCGCGCTCGCCGTCCTCAAACTCGTGGCCGGTTTAGCCGGGCATTCCACCTCGGTGGTGGCCGACGGCCTTGAATCGGCTGGCGATGTGTTCGCTTCGGGAGTTGTCCTGCTGGGACTCACCGTCGCCTCCAAGCCCGCCGACCGAGATCACCCCTACGGACATGGCCGCGCCGAAATCCTCACCGGATTGTTGCTCGGCCTGGTGCTTACGGTTGCCGGGGCGCTGATCTCGTTCGGCTCTGTCATCCACTTGGGCCAGCCCCGCATCGCGCCCTCCAGCTACGTGATCTGGCCGCTCCTGGTTTCTCTGCTCGCCAAGTCCTGCCTTGCCGCCTTGAAGTTTCGCTACGGGGCCCGGCTGCAAAGCGCTGCGCTGACTGCCGATGCCTGGAACGACACGATGGATACGGTTTCGGCGACGGTGGCGCTGACTGCAGTAGGAATTGCCCTCACCGATCCCGCGCGCTTCCTGGATGCCGATCGCTATGGTGGCTTCGCAGTAGGCCTGATCGTGATCGTCACCGGCCTGCGCGTATCTCGCGATACGGTGTTGCAGCTTATGGACACGATGCCGGACGAACAGCTCATGACTCAGATTCGCGCGGCGGCAGCCACTGTTCCCGGAGTAGCGGGCGTCGAGAAGTGTTTCGCGCGCAAGACGGGCCTGCGCTATCACGTCGATCTCCACCTGGAAGTAGACCCCGAAATGACGGTGCGCCACTCGCACGAAATCGCACATGAAGTGCGCGAGCATATCCTCGAGCGCCTCAACTGGGTGGAAGATGTGCTGGTACACGTCGAGCCGGCGCCGAAAGTAAGAACTCCATGACTTTCCCCGTCTGCGCAAGAATGAGGTGTCCCGCTTCCGGCAGATAGACGACCTCCGCGCTCGGCGCATGGCGCGCCAGCCGGCTACGGGTTTGCGCGGAATCGAGCAGCGCGTCGTGCGCGCCCACAATGGCCAGCACAGGCATCTGCAGTCGGCGCAAGGCATCGTCGGAGAAGATCGGGAGCTTCACCATGCGCGGGCGGAAGTGTTTGTGGATGAGGTTCACAAAATCCACGAATGCCTTCACGGCGGGCGACGGATTGGCGGG
>PSRJ01000089.1 GCA_003175985.1 Terriglobia bacterium | reverse complement strand
CGCCGTTGCTGTACGCCAGCCGCGACGGGCGGGCCGACATTGTCAACATGCTGCTTGGGGCCAAAGCCGATGTGAACCAGGCCGAAGCCAACGGAGTCACGCCGCTCCTGATTGCCATCGCCAACGAGCATCTCGAACTGGCGCGGCTGCTTCTGGACCACGGCGCCAATCTGACCGCTGCGGATTTCTGGGGCCGGACCGCGCTGTGGGAGACCATCGAGGTGCGCAATCTCGAATACACCTACAGTCATTCGGACGAGCACACTGTGGACCGCGAAGCCGCGCTCGCGCTTTTCAAAGTTCTGCTGGACCGCGGCGCGGATGTCAACGCGCGCATCAAGGAGGTTCCGCCGATCCGGCGCTGGGTGCTGCCGATCAGCGATATTTCGTGGGTCGATTTCACCGGCCAGACGCCATTTCTGCGCGCGGCGCAGTCCGGGGATATCACGGTGATGCGGCTGCTGCTGGAACGTGGCGCGGATCCGAACATCCCAACGTTTTCGGGAACGACTGCGCTTATGGCGGCCGCCGGCATCAACTGGTCCGTGGGACAGACATATACCGAATCGAAGGAATCCACAATGGAGGCAGTGAAGCTTTGTCTGGAGAAGGGTGGCGATGTCAACGCCGCCAACTCGATGGGGTTGACCGCGATCTTCGGCGCGGTAAACCGCGGGTCTAACGACATTGTGGAACTGCTGGTCAAGCACGGCGCGCGCATGGACGTGAAGGACAAAGAGGGACGGTCGTTGATGACCTGGGCGGAAGGCGTCTTCCTCGCCACCATCCCGCCGGAACGAAAGCCGGCCACCATTGCCTTGTTGCAGAAGCTGATGGGCCAGGAACCCTTGGCGGAGAGAGCGCAGTGAGGGCTTGGGCCTACATCGCGGGCGCGGTTCTGGGGGCGGCCGGTGCGAGTGCGCAGACGGCTGTGTCTCCGGAGCGCGCGCTGATAAATCAGTACTGCTCCGGCTGCCACAACGACAAGCTCAAAACCGGCGGATTGTCACTCGACAATCTGGACCCCGCCAAAGCGGGCGAGCACTCCGAGATTTGGGAGAAAGTCGCACACAAGCTTCGCGCCGGGATGATGCCGCCCAGCGGCGCGCGGCGCCCGGACCGGGCCGTGCTGGATGCTTTTACGGCGAAGGTGGAAGCGGAACTCGATCGTGTGTGGGCGGCGAGGCCGAATCCCGGGACCACGGCCTTACACCGGCTTAATCGGATGGAATACGGCAACGCGATCCGCGATCTGCTCGATCTCGAAGTGGATGCCGCGACCCTGCTTCCTGCCGATGATTCCAGCGACGGCTTCGATAACGTGGCCGACGCGCTTGCCGTTTCTCCAGCGTTGCTCGAGCGTTACGTCGCCGCCGCGGAAAAGATCAGCCGGATCGCCATTGGCGATTCAACGATTTCGCCGGTCACCGCTACCTATCGCGCTGCTTCCGATCTATCGCAGGCGGATCATCTCGAAGGACTGCCGCTTGGTACGCGGGGGGGCCTCGTAATGCGGCATACATTCCCGCTCGATGCCGAGTATTCGTTCAAGGTACGTGCGCGGCCCGCCGCCATCGGACTCGGCGCGGTTGGCTTTCACGACGAAGACCTGGAGGTCACCTTAAACGGCGAACGGATCAAGCTGGTGAAAGCCGGCGGACCCCTGGACTTCAAAATCCCAGTCCCCGCCGGGCCGCAGACGATCGGGGTCGCGTTCGTACGCAAGAATCCGCCGGGTGCCGACGACCTGTGGCGCATCTACGCCAACAACTCCGGTGTGCAGAGCGTGGCGATTACCGGCCCATTGAACCCGGCAGGCCCGGGCGATACTCCCAGCCGGCGCCGCATCTTCGTCTGCCGGCCGGCTTCCGAGAGGGATGAGACGTCGTGCGCGAAGCAGATCCTGTCTTCACTTGCGCGAAGGGCATTCCGGCAGCCGGTTAAGGATGCCGATCTGGAGTTGCTGCTGGGTTTCTATCAGGGCGGCCGCAATAAGGGGAATTTCGATTTCGGCGTCGAAAAAGCGCTGGCGCGGGTGCTGTTCGATCCGCGGTTTGTCTTCCGCTTCGAGCGGGAGCCCTCTAACGTGGCGTCCGGCTCCGCCTACCGTATCAGCGATCTGGAATTAGCATCGCGCCTTTCATTTTTCCTGTGGAGCAGCATCCCCGACGAAGAGTTGCTGAATCTCGCCATCGAAGGCAGACTTCACGAACCCGCTGTGCTGGATCACCAGGCGCGGCGGATGCTCGCGGATGCCCGCGCGGAATCTCTGGTAACGAACTTCGCCAACCAATGGCTCTTCCTGCGTGAATTGAAAAATGCCCGGCCCGAGGCAAAAGATTTCAACGACAATCTGCGCCAGGCGTTCCGGCGGGAGACGGAGCTCTTCTTCCGGAGCATTATCCAGGAAGATCGCAGCGTCCTCGACCTGTTGAATGCCGATTACACGTTCGTCGACGAGTTGCTGGCCCGGCATTATGGAATCCCGAACGTGTTCGGAAGCCAGTTCCGGCGGGTTACTCTTACGGGCGATGCGCGGCGTGGCTTGTTGGGTCAGGGAAGCATCCTGCTGGTGACTTCCGTTGCCAACCGGACCTCCCCGGTACAGCGGGGCAAGTGGATTCTGGAGAACCTGATGGGCACGGCGCCCCCTCTTCCTCCTCCCAATGTGCCGCCGCTCAAGGAGAACGAGGGCGGCCAGCAACCGGCCTCCGTCCGGGAACGATTGATCGAGCACCGTCAGAATCCGGTCTGCGCGGCTTGCCACAAGATCATGGATCCGATCGGATTTTCTCTGGAAAACTTCGATCTCATCGGTAAGTGGCGCGACACCGATGGCGGCACGCATATCGATGCCTCCGGCGAGATGGTGGATGGCTCCAAACTGGATGGCCCGGCGAGTCTGCGGCGGGCGCTGCTGAGCCGGTCGGACTTGTTTGTTTCGACCTTAACCGAGAAGCTGATGATTTATGCGCTGGGCCGAGGCGTGAAGTATTACGATATGCCCGTAGTCCGTTCGATCACACGCGAGGCGGCTCGCCGCGACAACCGTTTTTCATCCCTGGTGCTGGGCATTGTGGCCAGCGCGCCATTTCAGATGAGAGTGAAATCGCCGCAGCCGGCGAACGAGCTCGCAATGAGGAGAGATACACGATGAACTACATCAGCCGGAAATACCTGTCCCGCCGCACGCTCCTTCGCGGCATGGGTGTTTCGTTATCGCTGCCCCTGCTCGATTCCATGGTCCCGGCGCAGACTCCGCTCGCCAAAACAGCCGCGAACGCCAAAAGCCGGCTGAGCTGTATCTACGTTCCTCACGGCGCAACCATGTACAAGTGGACGCCGGAAGCCGAAGGCGAGGGCTTTCAATTCACCGAGATCCTCAGCCCGCTCGAGAAGTTCCGCGACCGCATCAACGTGATTAGCAACCTTGCGCACCCTCTGGCCGGTGGCGTGGGTTCGGATGCCGGCGCCGATCATGCGCGTTCTGCCGCCGTGTTCCTGAGTGGATCGAACCCGGAAAAGCAGAGCGTCCATCTCGGGACCACTGTGGATCAGGTGGCGGCTCAGCACATCGGACAGGACACGCCGCTGCCTTCACTGGAGCTTTCGATCGAGGATGTCGCGCAGAGCTGCGGGTCTGGATACGCGTGCGCCTACTCCAACACGATCTCCTGGAAGACCGCCAGCATTCCGCTGCCCATGGAAAACAACCCGCAGGTCGTGTTCGAAAAGCTGTTCGGCGACGGCAGCACCAACGAGGACCGGCTGGCTCGCAAACAGGAGAGCCGAAGCCTGCTCGATTCCGTAATGAGCCAGATCGCCTCTCTGCAGAAGGAACTTCCCCCCGGTGACCGGACACGGCTCAATGAATATCTCGATGACGTTCGCGAAATCGAACGGCGCATTCAAAGCGCCGAGCGGCAGAGTCAGGCGAATCTGCAGTTACCCGAGGCTCCGGTAGGGGTTCCGGAATCCTTCGACGAGCACTTCAAGATCATGTTCGATTTGCAGGTGCTCGCCTTCAAGGCGGAAATCACCCGTGTTGCGACTATGATGTATGCGCGCGATACCAGCGGCGCGGTGTACCCATCGAGCGGCGTACGCGATGGCTTCCACGTTGCCTCGCATCATTCCAACGTGCGCGCCAGCATGGATAAGTTTGCGCTGATTAACAAATACCACGTGCAAATGTTCGCCTATTTCTTGGAAAAGCTGCGCGCCACGCCCGATGGGGATGGCACATTGTTGGATCACTCGATGGTCCTATATGGAAGCGGCATGAGCAATGGAAACCAGCACGATCATGACCCGCTGCCTGTGCTCGTCGTGGGCGCGGCGTCGGGTCAGTTGAAGGGCGGGCGGCACCTGAAATTCGCGCCGCATACTCCCATGTCCAACCTGCTGTTGGCGATGCTGGATAAACTGGGCGTCCACCAGACCAGCTTTGGCGACAGCAACGCCAGGCTGGAGATCTAGCAAGTTGCGGAAAGTCTGTGCCTCATGAAGACTGGTGCAAAACTTGGCAGGTTTTTGCGCAGTAACTTCTTTGTTTGCGAAAAAAAGAGGCCAAACTTTTGCATGTTTTGTGGGACAGGAGCTACCGATACCGCACGCGGTTGACGATCCCGTTACGCAGCTTTCGCTAAAGATTTCCGAACGGATTCGAGAAGGGCCGCGGCGAATCAAGCATTATCATGACCGCTAGAAGACTCCCGTCTTCCTCGTACTGGCCCGTCCCCGCCCGCGGTATCCGCGTATTATTCTCGATGGAACACTGGAGGCAGCTACCATGGGTGACAAGGACCGAGGATCACTGGATCTGTTTGACCGCGAGTGCGCGGTTATGGATCGATTCATCGCAAACGCGAAGAATTACATTCAGATCAGCAGCGGCGGATTGTTATTGTCCATTACGTTCCTTCACTAAATCGTCGGGGTTCCGAAGGATGAGCGTGTGATGCCAGGGCCAATGCTCATCGGCGCGTGGATCTGCTTTTGCTTGCGATCCTGGAAGGTGCTACGTACGAGTATCTCGGCGTCAAGTTCTTGGAGTGGAAAGCCGGCGTCCCCAGGAGCCACCGGAACGTTAATGAATGGCTCATTCAGCATCCGTGGCTGATGTACGGTGTGATGTTGGGAGGATTCTATTTAGGAACGTTTCTGTTTACAGTCGCAGCCATCCAACGGTTTCCCATCTAGTCGAGGGCTTGAACAACAAGGCCAAGTCACCATGAGGGAAATCCTACGGTTTCCCAACGTTCCAAGTGCTCGAACTGGCTCTCTACCGCTCACTTGGAAAGCGGCGGAGCCGTAACCCCATCCGCTCTGGTAAAATAAGCCGCCATAAAAATGAAATGGCTCTGGTTGGTTGTTGTTCCGGCATGTTCCCTATCGGCGCAGCGCTGCGACTCTGAAGCGACCTTTGACGGTCCGTTGGCTATCACAAAGGGCGGTACTTACACTGGCAACTGGCAAAGCACCGACTCTAAAGTTCCAGCCGTTATGATCTTAACGACGGAGCCAGTTACGATTCTGAACTCCCGCCTCAAGGGGCCGGGTTTTTTGCTGACATCGTATCGCCCGCAAGCTTTCTATCCGGCTGTGAGCTTGGTCGTGCAAGGGACATGCTTCGCGGGGACGAATCCGAATCTCGCAGGCATGTCCAAACTAGGCGCGATGGACATCTTTCAGCCTGTGAATTTGCTCGTTGAGTCCTGTGACTTCGAAAGCACTGGAATAGCGGTAAATGTGGACGGGTATCGTGGCGACCGCCGATCAGGCCAAACGATAAAGATTCTCAAAAATAGATTCCACAACATTGATAGTCGGACCAGCGATGGCAATGGCGGATATCAAATTCCCCAGAATGATGACAATAATTTCTCGCACGGCGTCCTGCTAAATCAAGTGCAAGGCGTTCCCGGTATCGAAGTAGCTTGGAACCAGATCGTCAATGAACCAGATCAAAGTTGGGTTGGGGACTCGATCAATATCTACAAGAGCAGCGGTACGGTGGATAGTCCGATCCAGGTCCACGACAATTACATCCAAGGTGGTTATGCTTATCCCGTCGGCAACGCAGGGTTGATACATTATTCCGGTTCCGCCATCATTACGGACGGATCTACCGGGGAGACGAATCCAGATCTCGCGACTAGTTTCGTTACCATTCACGATAACCAAGGCGTCAGCTTGGGCAATGCAGGATTTGCCATTGCCGATGGACACCATATTGAGATGTACTCTAACCGGTTGGTTTCAGGCGGGCAACTGAGCGACGGCACGAACATCACGGTGGAGTATGGTAACGGGATCGAGCAATTTAACAATTACCACAGCTCGTCGGATGTATTCGGCGGTAATTCTATTCACGATAACTTCTCGGGATATCGACGACAGAGGAACGGCAACTGGGAGCGCGCCGATTACTACTTCAGCGTTCCTCCTGCTGTTAGCGCCGACAATTCTTCGTTGGCTCCGACCACAGCGGCAGCACCGACGCTCACCGACGAGGCCAACGAACTGCTGCTCTGGAAAGAGAAGCTCATTGCGAATGCCATCACCCTCGGAAGCACTCTAGTGCCCCCGGCGGTGAGTGGCAGTGTCCAGATCCTTAGCGGTAATAACCAGGTGGGTGTTCCAAAGGCAACTCTGCCGGCACAGTTAGTTGCCCGCGTGGTGAACCCGTCAGGATCGCCGGTTCCTGGTGTAAATGTGTCGTTCATGGTCGCGACGGGTAATGCAACAGCTAGCAAGCACTTCACCGTTACCGACGAGAACGGACTTGCCAAAAGTGCCATTATCCTGGGCATCGCGCCCGCGGCAGTAAAGGTAAATGTGATTGCGGCTGGGTATACCGGGGCGAAGTTCAGCCTATGGATCACGCAACCGCCCTCGATAATAATAGGCATCGCAGGTGTGGGGGGCAGCGTGCCTGCGGTGAAGACCGTCTCGCAGAGGGGGCTGATCAGCATCTACGGGCAGGGCTTCTTGCCTACTGGCGCCACGGGACGTCGGGTGTTAGCGAGCGAATTAGTTAATGGCGGGCTACCTACCGTTCTGCTGAGTGACTGCGTAGAAGTAGGTGGGCAGCGTGCCGCAATGCTGGATGTCTTTCCCACTCAGATCAACGCGCAGGTGCCGACAGTGACGGGCGCGAGCACCAGCGTGGGTGTGCTGACGAACTGCGGGACACCGGCAGAGACGGCGTCCGCACCGCAAACGGTCGCGGTAAGCATGGCAAGCCCAGAGTTTCTGTACTTCCAAACGAATGCGAACGGGACCAACCCGGTGGTCCTGGTGAACGCTATTACGGGAGCGCTAGTGGGGCCGTCAAACATTCTGAGCGGCGTGTTGACGCCAGCGCGGGCTGGGGACGTTCTGACGGCTTATGGCACTGGATTCGGTGCCGTGACGCCGCCGCTGGCGACCGGTCAGATTCCGCATGGTATGGCATCCGCCGTGGGGCTGGTATCGGTAAGCATCGGCGGGGTCGCACTGGCGACATCGGATATTCTATACGCGGGAGCGGCACCGGGGCAGGTCATCGACCAATTGAATTTCAGGGTGCCGGCCGGCGTGGCTGCGGGCAATCAGCCGATCGTCATTTCCGTGGAGGGCGTAAATTCTCCACCCAATGCGTTTGTGGCCATCCAGCCGTAACCTTGTTCAGGGCTGGACCGAGCGGTCAAAACGTTTTACTGGATCGGCAGACGACGATGGCAACCTCCGAGGCATGTTGCTGTCTGCGGGGACTAAAACGGTTCGGGGCTCCCGTTGCTGCGCCTCATCTATGCGACCTCTAAAGCGGCATAGCGTTCCAGCCTCGACAATCCTGGCCGCAGCGCTTTTCAGGCGGCTGGACCCGCTAAAAAAGCGGGTCCGCGGGCAGAATTGGCCGCCCCACATTGTGGTGGAGGCCTTAACGCCTGCCGCCAAAAATAATGTCGATGAGCACGTCGACCGCGACCGGCTCGCCATTTCGCAACGCAGGGAGGAATTCCCATTCCTGGATGGTGCGAACGGCGCTTGCCCGCAAAGACTCGTCACTCGACTGGACAACAGCCACCGCATCGACTCGGCCGTCCCGGTCAATCACAGCAGTCACCTGAACGCGTCCACGGGAGGGCTCCGTGTCCGATGCTTCCCCATACCGATTCCAGGGAACCGGCGGGCGCACCGAAAGGTAAGATCCCGAAGATCCTTGCAGAGCAAACCAGATAATCCACTCCGCGCTTCCATCCGCGCCGACCCCGAATGACGTTGTATACACCGGCCGGTCGCGAAACTTCTGTTCCACGGCGGCCGTCAAGACGCGCGAACCAGGAGCCAGCGCCACGGACATCATCGAGCGGGCGAAACGCCGGGAGTCCTTGCCAATACCGGCCTTGGCCCATTCCGCGGCGGAGGGCTCATGCAGGCCCTGAGGAGTCCTGCGCGGAGGTCCCACTGCGACAGGTGTGCCGGCCGCCCCGCCGCCACTCACATTCACGCCGGGAACCACGATTGCGGCATCATGCGACGCGCCGTTACTCGCGGCGCCAGGGCCGGAGGAGAAGCGAGCCGGCCGCGATCCCTCGGGAACCGGGATCTCGCGGACTCGTGCCGGGTCCAGACTGATCACTGCAAGAGCAGCCTGGGACCGGTCTACCGCGGAGGGCAGGTCGGGAGCCGATTCGAGAGCCGCGGGTTTTGCGGGAATGGGGTCCGCTTTGCCGGGGGGCGGGACGAATTGCCGCGCCGGCGGCTTAGCAGGTCCCCCGAGAAGGGCAGCCGCGGGTGACGCATCAATGGCCGGATCCCCAGATATGGGAGCAGCTTCGGGGAGGAATTCCGGGTTCCGTTCCGGCGTCGTTTTCGGTTGCTCGGGGGCAACGAAACTGCGCACCGGCCGAGCGGGCGCGAACGCCAGGAGGTTCGGAGATCTCACTTCATTCTGCATATTGAGCTTGGGAGGAGGTTGCCAAATGAATTGATTTCCTTCCTGGGGCTGCGGCGAATTTACGGAAATGTTCTGGGCCCGACGCGGACCCGATGGCGTTTGCTTCGTCGAATGATCTTCGGCGGGCGCAATGTCGGGCAAACGTTCGCTCGGCGGGAAGAAGATCAGCTTCGTGTCGTTGAGACGCACGAGAGTGACTTCATAAATCGGCTGTGGCGGAGGTGCCGTCTGCCCGATCAGCCCGAGCAACAGCCCTGCACCCGCATGGAGAGCTACGGAGCCAATCCCCGCCAACGGACTAAAACGGCCATGCCGGCGCACCGGGGAATAGCTAAAGATCGCCGGGGGTTCCTGGTGCGGCTCCTTGTGAGCCAACTGGATTCTGACCTTCACTCAGAAGCTCAAAAGTGCCAATCTCTTTCCTCTTGTCGGATGCCTTTTATCATAGCGGAGCGCATCGGCTTCGGAGCATGCTGCGAGGGTTTGACAATTGTCTAGTTATAGTACTCCTTTTTCAATTTAGTACCGAAACTACTATAGATAATGCAGTCTTGCTTTCTAAGGTTAACCACCGTTATTCTGTTGCTTACAGAAATTAACAACGGTGTTGAGTTAGGCGCCAGGCTCCGCCAAGACGACGTGTTCATTCTTTTATCGTTAGGTGTTTTCGCATTCCTGTCTTCGCTGATACTCACGCCGGTTATTCGTGACTGGTTCCTGCGTTTCGGTATCGTGGATCATCCCGATGCGAACCGCAAGATTCACACTTCCCCCGTACCACGAGTCGGGGGATTGGCGATCCTCCTCTCGTATCTCATCGCATATCCGGCAACAGCGTTCGGATTCCTCTCTGTTTCCTCTCTCATTCCGCAGGATATGCGGCTCGCAGCCGGCATGGGCGCGGCAGTTCTGATCGTATTTCTAACCGGCTTTTTAGATGATGTATTCGGTTTGAAACCCTGGCAGAAACTCCTGGCGCAGGTGGCTGCCTCGGGAATCGCCTACTGGGGCGGCGTGCAGATCCACTTCCGGGGACAGGCTTTGGACGCATGGCTTGCGATTCCACTTTCAATCACCTGGTTAGTGGCCTGCACCAATGCGTTTAACTTAATCGACGGAATGGATGGATTGGCCGCGGGTGTGGGTCTGTTCGCGACGATCACCACTCTAATGGCTGCCCTGGCTCACCATGACATCGGGCTGGTAATGGCTACAGTGCCCTTAGCGGGCTGTCTTCTCGGATTTTTGCGATATAACTTTAACCCGGCTTCGATTTTCTTAGGCGATAGCGGCAGTTTGACGATCGGATTTTTCCTGGGCTGCTGTGGCGCCATTTGGAGTCAGAAGGCAGCCACGCTGCTAGGCATGACCGCTCCGTTGATGGCGTTCGCGATTCCGCTCCTGGACGCATCGCTCGCGGTACTGCGGCGATTCCTGAGAAACCAGCCCATTTTCGGCGCCGACCGGCGGCACATACATCACTTGCTGCTCGATCGCGGGATGACGCCCCGCCGGGTCGCGCTTCTCGTCTACGGAACGTGCACAGTGGCTGCCATCTGTTCGCTGTTGCAGACCGGCGATCAATTTGGCGGACTGGTAATCGTCCTGTTTTGCATCGCGGCGTGGGTTGGCGTGCAGAACCTGGGTTACTCGGAGTTCGGTCTTGCACGGCGTCTCTTGTTTGGCGGCACTTTCCGCCAGATCATCGATGTGCAGTTTCGTCTGAAACGATTCGAACAGGCCCTTTCGAGTGCGGTTACAGCCGAGCAAAGTTGGAGCGTACTCCAGACAGGCTTCGAGGAATTTGGTTTTGCCGGCGGCCGGGCAGTGATGGAGGGCCAGATATTTGAATCCGCTTTCGGAAGGGAAGAACCTAAAGAAGGCTTTCAATTGCGGATTCCCCTCTCTGAATCCGAATATGTGAATCTTCGGCGCGAATTTAACAAGCCCTTGGAATCCGGAGTCGTGGCCGGATTTGCCGAAGTGGTCTACCGGGTTCTATCCGCACGGCTGCGGCGCAGAAGCATCGAGCGCGAAACTTCGCAAGCCGGCGCCGCAATTGGGCCCGAGTGGAATCGCCGTCCCGTGGCGGTCGCGGCAGGGACAGCCAGGCAGTAGCATCTCCCGCAGCGTACTCCCCCTACTTGAGCAACTCCAACAGCCCTGCTGCATCGGACAACCGGTTTGCCAACCACACTTCGAAACCCTGCGGATGCCAGGCCGTAATCGCCGGGCGATGGACTTGGCCCTGCCCGGTGAGCACATGCATTCCTCCGCGTAATCCGGCATGGTAACCCGCCAGCAGATCGTCCGGTTTGTCGCCGACGATCCAGGACCGGCTCAGATCGAGCCCCAGCCGCTGCTGCGCCGCCAGCAGCATGCCCGGCTGAGGCTTGCGGGCTGGATGCATGGGATGCGCCCATGGGGCCACGCCTTCGGGGTGGTAAGGACAGGCGATCACGGCATCGATTGCGGCAGCATTTTGCTCCAGTTTTAATGCCAGCGCCTGCTCCACGGCCTGAAACTCCTCCCAGCCGTAATAGCCGCGGCCAATGCCGGATTGGTTTGTCACTTCCACCACCGGGACGCCGGCGCGGTTGGCCGCGGCGATCAGTTCTACGGCTCCCGGAATTAAGACTATCTCCACGGGGCGGCAGAGATAGCCGGTATCTTCGATGACGACCCCATCACGATCGAGAAAGAGCGCCGCCTTGGACTGGTACGAAGCGCCGGGAGTAACCCGGATCCAAATGCCGAGCTCCGGATCGAACTGGCCGAAGCGCGGGTCCTCTAATCCAGCCACAATTCCTTATGCGCCGCCATCCCGCACGGCACGCCCCCGAATTTGCGTTCGCGTCCGCGGAAGCTTTCGAGCGCGCCGGCCAAGTCCTCGGCGCTGAAATCGGGCCACATGCGGCGCGAAAAGATGAGCTCGGCGTAGGCGCATTCCCAGAGCAGGAAGTCGCTGAGCCGTTGCTCGCCGCCGGTTCGGATCAATAAGTCTACGGGCGGGCCCAAGGCTCCCCCTAGCGCGTCGCGCGAGAGGGATGCAGAGCGGCGCGCGGCTTCGAGGATGGCATCGCGGCCGGAGTAATCCACGGCGAGCCGGAGCCTGAGGTGTGGGCCGGAAACCGTGGCCGCCTCAGCGCGGGCGATAGCCGAACGCAACGGCTCGTCGAGGCGGTCGCGGCGGCCGATTACTTCGAGGCGTATGCCGTGCTCGATGCAGCGCTCGGTCTCGGCGTTCAGAAAATGGTGAAACAACGACATCAACGCAGAAACTTCTTCCGGCGGGCGGCGCCAGTTATCGGAAGAGAAGGCGAACAGCGAGAGGACGCCGACTCCCAGGCCGCGTGCGGCCTCGACGGTGCGCCGGACGGCTTGGGCTCCTGCGCGGTGTCCGGCGGCGCGCGGCAGCCCCCGCCCGACCGCCCAGCGGCCGTTGCCATCCATGATGATTGCGATATGCAGAGTACTTTGCGACGAAGAGTAAATGGACATAAAAAAATCGGTCTATTTTTCGCGCATGGCGCGGATCAGGGCTTCCATATGATCGAGGTAGCGCTCCAGGGCGCGCTTGCCCGGCGCCGTGAGGCGATAGTCGGTGCGGGGCATGCGTCCCTCGAACGATTTCGTGCACGCGATGTACCCGGCTTCCTCGAGTTTGCGCGCATGGACGCTGAGATTGCCGTCCGTGGTATCGAGGAGCTTTTTCAATTCATTGAAGGTGAGAGACTCGTTCACCGACAGAGCGCTCAAAATGCCGAGCCGCAGGCGCTCGTGAATCAGGCGGTCGAGTTTGGGTGCGCCCGCCACAGGGGTCGACACCGCGGCGGGCTGCAGCTTCTTTTCTTTTTCGCGCCGGGCCGGCGCCGATTTACCCGCCATATTTCACCGTGATGATTATGCCGAACAGGATGTGCAAACCGCCGAATCCCACGGCGAGCAAAGGGTTTCCCCAGTCTCGGGGCCCCAGCAAAGCTAACGTGCCGGCCGCCATGAAGCAGGCGCCCATCAGCGGAACGATGCGGACGGAAGCGGCCCCTCCCGACACCACGCTCGCGCCATACAGCAGCAGCCAGACGCCCGGCAAAACAGCAACCGCACCATCCCGATAGAGCACGAATGTCAACAGCGCCCCGGCCGCCATCGACGGCACAAATGCCGCAATGAACTTGCGGCCAGGCGCCGAAAGCAGCGGCATCTTAGCGCGGGCTGATTTCCGGGCCGCAAACAGGATTCCGAGGAGCAGGGCGATAACCGCCTCGCTTACCCACACGGTTAACCATCGGCTCGCGGCGGACTGGCTGGCTGCGATCCACGCTGCCGCCATGGCGGTGCCGCCCATCAGCACACCGCCTACGCCCGGAACAGCCGTGAACGAACCGGCGCGTTCCATCGCAAGCCGGATGTAGTGCAGATTATCCATCGCCCGCGCGTGCAACTCGGCAGGCTCGGGCGCCGCAGCGCGGATGGGACGAATTACGGCCACATCCGATGATACGCTGGCAGTACCCCATTTTCAAGTACTTTTCATTTCAAAGCAAGCTGCTTACCTGATTTCACACCGCCTTGCCCCAAATTGGGTGATTTGGCGCGGCCCTTTGGAGTCATGTTGAAATTCCCATCAATCGCCTGTAAGTAACACAAACATAAATAGCTAATCCGTTTGCCCGCCTGTTGCAAGTGGTGCGCGGACGCGTGGTATGCGTCGTGCATCCCGGTGATCAGCTATGAAGCGCTTTTTGCGGGATTCCGGACATCTGGTCCGTCCTGCCCTGGTCTTTCTGGTCGGTGCCGCGGGCTTTTTGCTGATTCGCAGCGCTGTGGTTCCCCAGGGATTCGGGAAATATGGCCACTATCGTCCGGCCGCGCTGGAGGCCATCCGCCAACAGCCGGTGGTTTTTGCCGGCCAGGCCGAATGCGTCCTGTGTCACGACGCGGAGGCGAAAACGCGAGCGGCCGGCAAACACGCGCGTGTCGCCTGCGAGGCATGCCACGGACCGCAGGCCCGGCACGCGGCGGATCCTATGGCACTCAAGCCGGCGCTGCCCGATGTCGCCGCCTTGTGCGTCCGCTGCCATCAAAAAGACTCCGCCAAGCCCAACAGCTTTCCTCAGGTTGCGCCGGCGGAGCACTCGGGCGGAATGGTCTGCAACACCTGCCATCAGCCGCATAATCCGCATCTATAGGAAGGAAGCCGTCATGGATTTCACGCGCCGCGAATTGCTGATCCGATCGAGCAAGCTTCTCTTCCTCACGGCCACCGCAGCCAGAGCGCTTGATCGCACGGGTGAGCAGCCCGCCCCGGGAGACACCTACCACATGGCCGATCACTGGTGGGGCATGATCGTCGATATCGACAAGTGCATCGGCTGCGGAACCTGTGTGCGCTCCTGCTCGAAAGAAAACAATGTCCCGGACAGCTATTTCCGCACCTGGATAGAGCGCTACGAGGTCAGCGAGAATCTCCAGCACCCCACGGTGGACTCGCCGAAGGGCGGCATAGACGGTTTCCCGCCCGCGGCTCGTGCTGAGCTGAAGAGCTTTTTCGTCCCCAAGCTCTGCAATCACTGCGAAAATCCGCCCTGTGTGCAGGTTTGCCCGGTGGGCGCCACGTTCCTAAGCCCGGATGGAGTCGTGCTGGTGGATCAAAGCTATTGCCTGGGCTGCCGTTACTGCGTGCAGGCATGTCCGTACGGCGCCCGGTACTTTCATCCGGAACAGGAAACAGCGGAAAAATGCACGCTCTGCTATCACCGCATTACCAAGGGTCTCACCACGGCCTGCTGTGAGACCTGCCCCACCGGGGCGCGGCAGTTGGTGGATTTGAAAGATCCGAAAGATCCGGTGCACGATTTTCTGCGGAACAACAAGGTCCAGGTCCTGAAGCCGCAGCTGGCGACGGAGTCCAAAGTGTTTTACAACAACCTGGACGGATCGGTTCGATAAGGAGCCGGAAGATGCCTGGCGTCGAAGGGTTCATGTATCCGAACGAGGTAGAGCTCCAATGGAGCCTGCTCATCGTGCTCTACCCGTATATCACCGGCCTGGTGGCGGGCGCGTTCATACTAGCTTCGCTCGAGCGCGTGTTCAAAGTGGAAGCCGTGCGGCCGACGTACCGGCTGGCCCTGCTCACCGCGCTGGCCTTCCTGCTGGTGGCGCCGCTGCCATTGCAGTTGCACCTGGGCCATCCGGAACGGTCCTTGGAAATGTACCTGACGCCGCATCGCTCTTCCGCCATGGCAATGTTCGGTTTCGTCTATTTGTGGTACCTCATGGCGGTGCTGCTGATCGAGGTTTGGCTGGAATACCGCGCCGATATTGTGGCTGCCGCTCAGTCGCGTACGGGTCCGGTGGGCTGGATCTATAAAGCGCTGACACTCGGGTCCTACAACGTCAGCCCGGCCAGCCGGCGCATCGATGACAAAGTGGGCTATGTCGTGACGGTCATCGGCATTCCTTCCGCCTTCCTCCTGCATGGCTACGTCGGGTTTATCTTCGGGTCGGTGAAGGCGAACCCGTGGTGGTCGACGCCACTCATGCCGATCGTCTTTCTGTTCTCGGCGATGACGTCGGGGATCGCCGCCGTGCTGGCTCTCTACATGGTTTCGATGAAGCTCCGGAAGAGACCGATTGACATGCATTGCCTGGACACAGTGGCGAAGTACTTGTTCTACATGTTCGTGATCGATTTCTCGCTGGAGATGCTGGACCTGGTGCACCGGACCTACGAAGCCGATGAGTCCTTTCAATCGCTCGATTTTATGGTGCACACGCGGCTATGGATCTCCCAGGTTCTGATCCAGATCCTTCTTGGAACGCTGATACCGATCTCGATGCTGGCCGCCACGCAGCTTTGGAAATTCCGCGAAAGCCTGCGCCGCGCGCTCTACCTGGGAGCGAGCCTGCTGACACTGATCGGAATTTTCGCCATGCGCTGGAACGTAGTGGTTGGCGGGCAACTGTTCTCGAAGAGCTTCCTTGGGTACACGACCTACAAAGTGCAGTTTGCGGCCCGGGAAGGCCTGCTGCCCGCGGTCGCGTTGATGATTCTGCCGTTCGTGCTGTTTTTTGCGCTGGTAAAGCTGCTGCCGCCGTGGACGGAAACTAAGGCGACTCAGGCTTGAGGAGGGCGTCGTGTCCGAGCTGGTTCCGCAAGGAGACCGGGAAGACCTCCGCCGCGAGCTCCAGGAGTTGTCGAGTCGCGTCGCGCGCATTGAAGCTCAACTGAATCTGCCGGCCGCGGCGCCAGCCGTTGCCGGAGTTCCTTCCGCCGTGCCTCCCTACGTGGTTCTGGCTGAGAGTGCGCGCGCGATTCCCGTGCTGGGGCGCGCGCTGCTCGGTCTTGCCGGCGCCTACGTGCTGCGCGCCATTACCGAAAGCGGCGCAGTGCCGCAGGCAATCGGCATATTCGCGGGGATCCTTTTCGCGATGGGCTGGCTGGCGTGGGCGGCCCGTACACAAGAGGGGCGGCACGTCGAGGCTGCCGTGTACAGCCTAACTTCGGCGCTGGTCCTCGCGCCTCTGCTTTGGGAAGTGACGGTAAGGTTTCACGCGATCTCCACCTGGGTGTCGGCAGGCGTGCTGTTTTTCTTCGCGCTGTTCGGGATGGCCATTTCCTGGCGCAAGAAGCTACTGATGGTTGCGACGATCGCCACGATAACGGGGGCAGTCACCGCGGCCGCCCTGTTGATCGGCTCGCACGACGTGGTTCCTTTCACCTTTCTGCTACTGGCCATGGCCGCCACTGGGGAAGTCTCGGCGTTCCTGGACCATTGGCCAGGCGGTCGATGGCTCACCGCGGCTGGGGCGGACCTCGCAGTCCTGCTGGCCACCTACCTTGTGACCAACGGACGCGGGCTTCCTGAAACGTATGTGCCGATCGCGCCCGCGGCGCTTCTGGCGGCACAGATGTCGCTGCTCGGGATATACCTGCCCGGTATCGCGATGCGCACATTGTTGCGGGATTCGAAATTCACGCTGCTCGAGACCGCGCAACTGGCTTTCACCCTGGTGTTGGCGTTAGCAGGGGGCATGCGTGTGGAACGGGCAGCCGGGCGGGGCGCCGCCATCGCGGCGGTCACCCTGGGGTGCGCCTTCGTGTGTTATGGATTGTCGGTCATTCTCCGAAAACGTCGAGGCGAACCCGAATCGAATTCCCGGCGATTTGCCTTGTTCGCATTCGTTTTAGCGATTACGGGCACCCGGATGTTGCTGGCGCCTTCAGCCGCGGGAATCGTGTGGCTGGTGTTGGCTGTGATTCTCATTCCGGCAGGCGCCATGGCGCCGCCTTGGCACGGGAGCGCGTATCTGCTGACAGGGCTGCTGGCTTCCGGCGCGCTGCCGGCCGCACGCGAGCTCCTCCTTGGCGGTGCGGTGGGGCACAGATCCCTCGGGCCTGTGGTTTGGGCCGCACCTGTGGCGCTGACCTGCTACGGCATGGCGATTCGCACTCACCAGCGGCGCCTCTTTCGAGGAATTGCGAGTGGGGCGGCGTTCTGGCTTGCCGGAGCCCTGGCTGCGGGCCTGTTGACTGGTGCATATCACGGCATTTTCGGCGCCCTGGCGCCGCACGCCTACTGCGGGACTATCCGCACCGCCGTACTCGCGCTGGGGGCGCTGCTCCTCGCCCGAGTGGCCTCGCGCCGAGGATGGCGGGAGCTTACGGTGTTAGTGTATCTCGTCATGGCCGTAGCGG
Organism: Terriglobia bacterium; assembly: GCA_003175985.1. Lineage (GTDB taxonomy): Bacteria > Acidobacteriota > Terriglobia > Bryobacterales > Bryobacteraceae > PSRJ01. Next base: position 1,192 of record PSRJ01000089.1, on the reverse strand, counting down.
CTTACCGGCTGGTGTTCGTAGAATTTCGCCAGGACGTGAAGATTGCGCTGATCCTCTCGCTGCTGGTCTACGGGGGGAGTCTGATGATTTTGCCTTCCTGGATGGAACCCCGGCGAACCTCCTCAGGTTAAAATGATCGCGTGCTCCCGAAGGTTCATCAGGAGACGTATTCGCGTGCCGAGGTGCGGCGCCAGTTCAATCTCAACGAGCGCCAGCTACGCAGTTGGGAACGCGAGGCGCTGCTCGCTCCGGCCCAATCGTACTCGTTTTCCGATCTGATCGCGATCCGAACCATTGTCGAGCTGCGCGGCAAAGGCTTCCGCTCGCGGCAAATAGCCGAGGCCGTGGAGTCGCTGCGCCGAAAGCTGGAGGGCGTGAAGCAGCCGCTCTCGGAACTGCGCATCCTTTCCAATGGCAAGAAGATCGCGGTGCGCGTAGCCGGTCAGAAAATGGAGGCCATCAGCGGGCAGATCCTGTTCGATTTCGAGGTCGCGGATCTCGCCAGCGTGAAAACGCTGCCGGAGCGTAAACGCCCGGGCAACCGGATGCGCGAAGCGGAAGCCTGGTTTCAGCGAGGCCTCGATTTGGAAGAGAGCGGCGCGCCAACCGACGAGGTTGCGGAAGCCTATCAGAAGGTTGTGGAGCTGAATCCCGGGGCCGCCGGTGCCCTGGTGAATTTGGGCACGATCTATTACCGCGACCGCCGCTTCACCGAAGCCGAGGTGTACTACAAGGAAGCCGTCAACGCTGACCCGAGTTACCCTCTGGCTGAATTCAATTTGGGCAATCTCTACGATGAGCAGGGGCGTCTCCGCGAGGCTTTAGACCATTACAAACGCGCCCTCGCGTTGAATCCCCAATATGCCGACGCGCACTTCAACCTGGCATTGCTATGCGAACGCACGGGCGAAGCCTTGAAGGCGGTGCATCACTGGAAGTGCTATCTCAAGCTGGACCGGACGGGGGCTTGGGCGGAAATCGCGCGGCGGCAGTTAGAACGGTTGAAAGCAGTGGTGATCCAGTCGCGGTGACGTTTTCCGCTATCCTAATTCTCTGGGGACATTCTATTGAGTCGTATTCTCCTCGCCTTTCGTGCGTTCTTGAACATCCTTTTTCAGGGACGGCTATCGGATTCGGCGCTTACCGAACTTGGACTGTCACGGCGTTCACCGGCCGCCGGAACGCCGGCCAA
>PSRJ01000285.1 GCA_003175985.1 Terriglobia bacterium | reverse complement strand
GCTGACCCCCGCCGGAATCGTTGCCGGCGCGCGGCGTAGCTTTCAAACCTTCCGTCGGCACCGAATACTCGGTCAATTCCTGGCGCGTAAGGCGCTGATGGTCGCGCCACTTGACGCGGCAGAGGTTCATTACGCCATCCATCATGGCGACTTCGACGTATTGCCCCTCTCCGGTGCGGTGGCGCTGCTGCAAAGCGGCGAGCAGTCCGATGGCCAGGTGCAGGCCCGTGCCCGAATCGCCGATCTGCGCTCCGGTAACGTATGGCGGGCCGTCGGGAATGCCCGTGGTGCTCATGGCGCCTCCCATTGCCTGCGCCACATTTTCATAAGCCTTGAAGTCGGCATATGGACCGGAAGAACCGAAACCCTTGATGGAACCGAGAATCACGCGTGGATTGATTTCGTGGATCTTTTCCCACGAGAACCCGAAGCGGTCGAGCACACCGGGGCCGAAGTTTTCCATCACGATGTCACTTTTCTTCAGCAGCTCGACGAACACCGCTTTGCCGGCGGGGGACTTCATATTGACAACGATGGAGCGCTTGTTGCAATTCAGCATGGTGAAGTAGAGGCTGTCCGCGTTGGGAACATCCCGCAACTGGCCGCGGGTGGCATCGCCCGCGGGCGACTCCAGCTTGATCACGTCGGCGCCCATCCACGCCAGCAGTTGCGAGCATGTAGGCCCTGCCTGCACGTGCGTCATATCGAGGACGCGAATTCCCTTGAGTGCTTCCATCTATCTGGTCTCCTGGATCACATAGCGGCGGCGGCCGCGTTACTTGTACATCGTCTGGTTTGATGTGCCGGACGAATACACGTCGCGGTTGATCACGACATCTACCAGGGCCGGCTTGCCTGAATCACGCGCCTTTTCGAGCGCCGGACGAATCTCCTCGGGCCGGGTTACGCGGATCCCGAACCCGCCCATGGCCTCCGCCAGGTGGTCGAATCGCACGTCGCCGACAATATTGCCGATATCGCCCCGGCCTGGATACTTTCTCTCCTGGCCGAACCGGATCTGGTTCCACGAAGAGTTGTTGCCGATCACGCCAACATAAGGCAGCTTGCGATGCACCATGGTGATGAAGTCGAAGCCTGTTAGGGTGAATGAGCAATCGCCATAGAGAACCACTACATCGCGGTGCGGCTGAGCGAATTTCGAGGCCATGGCGAACCCGGTTCCGACACCAAGAGTGCCGAGCGGGCCCGGATCCATCCATCCGCCCGGCTTGTGCGGACGCACAACGGAGCCGGAGAACGTCACGACATCGCCTCCATCCCCGATGTAAACGGTATCTTCCTGGAGGAATTCGTTGATCTCATGGCACAGGCGGACCGGATGAATCGGCACTTCGTTTGCCGCGATGATCTTGTCATTTTTGCCCTGGCTGCGCTGTTCGTCCTCGCGCAGCATCTGGACGAAGGAATCGTGTTTCCTCGAGGTATCGCCTTTTGAGGCCTCACAAAGGGCGTTGACGATCGTGCGTAAATTCCCGACCAGCCCAAAATCGAAATCGCGGTTGTTGCCGACGTTCCGATAGTCCATGTCCATGATGACAATCTTGGCTTTGGGACTGAGGCGGCGGCCGTAGCCCATGCGGAAATCCAGCGGCGTGCCGGCCAGCAGAATAACATCGGCGTTGTCGAAGGCGGCCTTGCGCGAAGGCATGAAGCCGTAGGGATGGTTCCGCGGCAGCGTGCCACGAGCGGCGCCATTCACATATATAGGCATGTTGAAATGGCGCGCGAAGCGGTCAATGGCATCGTGTGCGCGGCAAGTGCGAGCCTGGGTTCCAAACAAGGCCACGGGACGTTCCGCATGCGCGAGCAGGTCGGCAACCTGCTGCACGATATTCGGATCGCCGATGAAATCCGGCGGTCCGCCGTCTTCCCCCCGCACCCGGAAGTTTTTCGGGTAGCGCACCTTGGATGCCTCGACTTTGCCATCCATGACGTCGTGGGGAATTTCGAGGAAGCCGGGGCCGGGCGCACCGTTGTACATCTCGCGAAAGGCGATGCCCATCATTTCGGCTGCGCGGTCGGTAGTCATGACCAGCGAAGCGAACTTGGAGATGGGAGTCATCATCTCGGTGTGGCGCAGTTCCTGCAACCCGCCCATGCGGTACTGCTTGAGCGGCGAATTGCCGCCGATCAGGAGCATGGGGCTTTCGGCGCGAAAGGCATTGGCCATTCCCGTGACCGCGTCGGTGGTGCCGGGACCGGCCGTGACCACGGCGCAGCCCAGGCCGGTGATGCGCGCATAGGCATCGGCCGCATGCGCGGCCACCTGCTCGTGCCTCACATCGATGATGTCGATGCCTTCATCGATACATCCGTTATAGATGTCGACGATATGGCCGCCGGAAATCGTGAAGATGTGGCGGATGCCTTCCTGCTTGAGCATTCTGGCGACGATCTGGCCGCCGGAAATCATCTCCGCGCTCGGCGTGGCTTGTATCTCAACGGCTTTATCAACAGCAGTTCCCATATAAAACCTCGTGCATTGGCTAAAAAGCGACTGCGTCTTCGAGAAGCGAGCTTGCAGCGGATATTTAGAATATCATGTCAGCTCCAGGCCGCGTTCCGGGCGGACGCGGGACCGGCCTGGTCAGCCCTACACCAGCCTTTTTCCGCTATAATCGGGACGCAAATGACACCTCCACAGGAGCAGGAGCAAACTACGCCCCGCCACCGGCCGTTTGTGCCGGAGAGCATGAAAATGCGGGAGTTCACCCTCCGGGCAGTGCTGCTGGGACTGGCGCTGACCGTGGTTTTGGGCGCGGCGAATGCCTATCTGGGCTTGCGGGCAGGGCAGACGATTGCGGCCACCTACCCTGCGGCGGTCATCTCGATGGCAGTCCTGCGCCTGGGCCGGGGGTCGATTCTGGAAGAGAACATCGCGCGAACGGCGGGTTCCATCGGGGAATCGGTAGCCGCAGGCGCTGTGTTCACGTTGCCGGCGTTCGTGATTGCGAAAGCGTGGCCGTCGTTCGGCGTAGGCGATGCGTATTGGAAATCCACTGCGCTCATGGTGGTGGGATCGGTATTGGGCGTTCTGTTCGTTTCGCTGATCCGGCGGGTAATGGTCGAGGACAAGGAGCTGCCGTTCCCCGAATCGGTGGCCGCATCCGAAATCCACAAGGCTGGGCAGCATGGTGCGCGCGCCGCCAAGTATCTCTTCTATAACATGGGCTTCGGCGCAGCGACCTTCCTGTTGGGAGCGTTCAACCTGTTCGCTCCGGATCACGATTTCTTTTTCCGCGTGGGACAGTTGGGCCGTAGCACGCTGCGGTTGGGGCCGCTCGGTTCTACGCAGGTTCTGGGCGCAGGCGGAGTCTCAACATGCGCCGCGCCGACGGTCAGCCCTGCATATATAGGGGTCGGTTACATCATCGGCCCGGAGCTGGCGGCGCTGAATTTCTCGGGAAGTGTCATTGCTTGGGGAATGCTGATTCCCCTGCTGATTTTCTTTCTCGGCCCGCAACTGCAAAATTACCTGCCCGCGGGCGCCGCTACCGACCAAAGCTGGCTGGGGCTGGCGAATGCGGTGTGGCGCTTCATCGTGCGGCCGGTGGCTGTTGGCGGAATGATGGTAGGCACGTGCTATACGCTCTTCCGCATGCGTAAGAACCTGATGGCGGGATTGGCCAGGGCCTTTTCCGAGCTGCGGCCCGGAGCGGTGGTGCAGCAATCGGTAATTCGCACCGAACGGTACATGAGCTTCAAGACGGTGTTCGCGTTTATCGGAGTCACCTTCCTGCTGATGTGTGTGCTTTACGTGTACCTCTCGGGGTTGGTCTCGGGCGGCGTGGCGGCGGCATTGGTGATGCTGATCGTGGGCTTTTTCTTCGCGACGGTATCGGGATATCTGGTAGGAGTGATTGGTTCCTCGAACAACCCGATATCGGGGCTGACGCTCTCCACGCTCGTGATTGCCGCGCTGCTCATGGTCTCGATGGGGGTTTCGGGACCGGGCGGGGTGGCCGTGGTGTTGGGTGTGGCTGCGGTAGTATGCGTATCGTCGGCCGTCGCGGGCGAATTGCTACAGGATTTCAAAGTCGGATACATCCTGGGCGGAACACCGCGGACGATTCAGATCGTCGAATTAATCGCGGTGCTCTGCGCGAGCCTGGTGATGTACTTCCCGCTCCTGGTGCTGCATCAGGGCAACATCAATAAAGGCGGCATCGGGTTTGGCGACCGCGCGCTTTCGGCGCCGCAGGCCGGACTGATGGCCTCTCTGGCACAAGGCATTGTCGGCGGCGACATGGCTTGGCCGCTGGTCATTGCCGGCATCCTGATGGGAATCGCAATGATCATGTTCAAGGTGCGCAGCCCCATGCTGGTTGCCATCGGGATGTATCTGCCATTCGGCACGACCTCGGCGATTTTCCTGGGCGGCGTGATCCGATGGATCACGGACGTGAGGCGTAAACGCGCGGGGTGCAATGCCGCGCAGACAGCCCGTGTGGAAAACGTAGGCATCCTGGTCGCCTCGGGCCTCATTGCGGGCGAAGCGCTGGCGGGCCTCGTGACAGCTACATTTAACTTCGAGGAATGGCCGCTGCCGGTAATCTTCAAGGAACCTTCCTACTGGGTAGGGGTTGTGTTCATCGCCTTAATCGCGTGGGTGCTGATTCGCGTGCCTTTGAAGAACGCGGGTGATCCCAGCGAGCCGGCGCCGCCTGTGGCGATGATGTAAGATGCGCCGCGCCGACAATCGGGATTGTGCATCTTCTCCTGCAAGCGACGGCGCGCAAGATACCTACACCAGACCGGTCATGGCCGTTTCATCGAACCCGAGGACGATCTCGCGGCCTTTCACCAGGATCGGCCGCTTGATCAGGTTCGGATTCTCGGACATGAGCCGCAAAGCCTCCTCGCGCGAGGGCGGATGCTCGCCCATATGGCGTTCACGGTAGAGCTCGTTTCTGGAATTGAGGAACAGCTTGTAGTCGCGTTTGCCGATCAGCCGGTCCAGCTCCTCGACCGAGAGGCCGCGATTGAGGTCTACTTCTTCAAACTCGGCGCCCTTTTCGCGAAGCAAACTCTTCGCTTTCCGGCACGAGGTTCAAGTCGGTTTTAAGTAGAGTTTCACGTGTGTCTCCTAAGAGTCGCCGAGGCTGTAAATGGTTAAGCCGGAGAGCAGCTTGGGATAGAAATCGGTCGACTTCTGCGGCATGACGCCGCCCGCGAAAGAAGTTTCCGCTACCTGTTGGATGCAGGTCGGCTTCAAGAGAAACGCGATCTGCGCTGCGCCCTTGCGGACCTCGTCGACGGCGGTTTCGAGGCCGCGAATGTAGCGGAGATGCTTTTCGTCACGGACGGCCTGCTCCCCAATCCCCAGGATTCCACCGAGGACTCGCTCGTGAAGCACCCGCACATCCAACTCCCGCCGGCCGGAGCGCTCCGTAAGCTGGAAGATCCGAGTGCCTATGGCTGCGCCCAGAATGGTGCTGCCCGGTTCGGCGGCCCAGGATTGCTGCAACCGCGCGAGCGACTCGATCTCCGCAACCTGAAAATCGTTTGCTACTTTGCCAAGGAAACCGTCCGGCAAACTCGCCGCATCCACGCCATTTACCAGGCGGTGCGTAGCCAGGATCTTGAGCCCGGGAGAATGCATATTGACGAAGGTCATCATGACGCGATCGGCTCCCGCAAGGCCGGGGTTCTCTTTATGAAACGCCAGCGCCGTCTCGTAACGATGATGGCCATCGGCAATCAACAGCTTTTTATCCGCCATGCAGCGCAGGATGGAATCCGGGCTCGTGATTTTCCACAGGCGGTGAATCGCTCCGTACTCGTCGGTTACCTCGGTGATCGGACTGGCCAGGGCTGCCTGATCGAGGAGTTGGTCGATTGCGCCCGTTGGATCGGGATACAGCATGAAGAGCTGGCCGAAGTGCGCATGGGTGTGACGCAGAAGTTCCAATCGATCTTTTTTGGGGCCCGATAACGTCTGCTCATGGCGGTAGATTACCCCCGCGGCATACTCTTCCAGTCTTCCGAGCCCGATGAAGCCCTTGCGCACCAGCCGTTCGCCGGTGTCCGGAACAGTGAATTCCTGGAAATAAGGAAAGATGCCGGGTTCATTATCGCGTTTCATCACGCCAGCGGCGATCCAATTTTTCAAGTGCGCGCCGGCGCGGGTGTACACGTTATCAGATGCCGTGTCGGCGGGCGATTGCTCTCCCAAGATGATACGCACCAGGTTATAGGGACTGAGCGAGAGATAGCGGCTTCGCATCGCCGGCGAGATCTTGTCGTAGGGCTGAGTGAGCAGGTTCTCCGGCGGTCCCGCTTTTTCCGTGTAGCGCAGCGGCTGGAATGGGTAGACTTGGGCCACTCCTCAGGATAACAACCTACGGTTTCGTGACGGCCGGGATCAGATCGGGCGCACGTTTCACAGTGCCGCTCTGCGCTTCGTCGAGATCCACATCGTAATTCTTGAGGATTTCACCGAGCACGTTTTCCAGGTTGACGTTGGCCCGAATGTATTGGTTCTTGGCAGTCGCTTCGGCAAGCTCTCGTGTAGTGGCGTCGCGCTGCGTGATCACCAGGTCGATGATCGTGGCAGTTCCGAGCTCGTACTTCCGCCGTGTTCCGGTGAGCGTCTGATCCTGCAATTGCCGCGCCTGCACACTGGTGTCGTAGGCCGCGCGCGCTTGAGAGAGATCGGTACGGGCCCGTACTACGTTCAGCTTGATGTTGTTCTGAAGCTGCTTATCCTGCACCTGCTGCTGGCGGTAGTTCAATTGGTCGGTGATGTAATCGGCCTGCGCCGAGCGGTTGCGGATGGGGATGCTGAGCTGAACGCCGACGCTGTAATTGGGAAAGTTACGGCTAAAGATCTGGCTGAGAATGGTCCCGTATCCTCCCAGGAGAAAGGAATTTACGTCACCCGCGCTGCGTGTAAAGGTTTGCGTGGTTCCGTTGGGCAAAGTGACCGGCACCGGCAGCGAATTGGGCTGGCCCGCCAACCCGCTGTTTTGCATCGTGCCAAATGCGGTGAGCTGCGGCAACATGGCATCGCGGGTGCCGCGCATGTTGATGCGCGTATCCTCCAAACCGATCCGGCTCTGTTCCACGTCAGGGCGGTTCGCGACGGCTTCGGCAATCAAGTCCTGAATGGGCCGCACCTGCTCCTGGGCCGGGATATCGAAGTGATCGGTAGTGACAATGCGGGCGTTGATCACGTCCAGGCGATCCATGCCGCCGCGGGTGAGCACGCTCTTCACAATCATCTCCTGCTGCAAGACCTGGGTTTCGGCGGTGGTAACGTCCTGCTGGCTGGACTTCATTTCGGCTTCCGCCTGAACAATATCGATGGGCGCGATGGCGCCCAATTCGGCGCGCCGCTGGTTATCGTGATAGAGCTTGGTGTTCAATTCGAGAGTCTGCTGCCGGACCTTGAGCATTTCGTTAAAAGAGACCAGATCCCAGTAGAGAGTGACAACGTTGGCTACCGTGGCCATCACCTGGTTCTTGAAAGTAAGATCGGAGACGTGGCGCTGGTTCTTGGCCACGCGGATCGCGCGGCTGTTCACCGACTGCCGGAAGCCTTGCAACAGATTTTGTTGCACACCGAGCTGGATGTTCCCTTGAGAAAACGGGTTGAAGTTATTGAACGGCGAGTTCTGCGTGACGCCGAAGAGGTTCCCCATTGCCAGACTGACATTCGTGCCCGTCAAAAAGCCTTTCTGGATGCCGTAGTTGGCCGATTTATATTGGTTCACCAGAAAGCTGGTGCCGGTAATGTTGGTTGCAGTCTCAATTTGCGTCTGATGGACGAACTGGGTGTTGACGAAGAAAGTTGGGTCGAGGTTGGGGATGCTCGATCCGGCCAATTGCACGTTGAGTCCGCTGAGCACGCCGCCTTGGCCGCTGGTGGCATTGCCACCCAGTCCCCCGGAACCTAATGCGTTGCTTGCGTTGACTCCAAGAGTAGCCGACGAGGGGCCGTTGGTGATGTTGTTGTTGACATTGCGCAGCAATGTTCCAGCGCTGGCACGCAACATGTTGGCGTCGGACAACCGGGGAGTGTACCGGGAGTATTCGATATCCAGGTTGTTCTCGAGCGCCAGTGCAATCGCGTCTCGCAGCGAGAGGTAAATGGACCCGGCGCGCATCAGGTTTTCAATCCGCGTAGAGTCGGAGAAACTGGTTCCGGGGACGGGATGCGGCCGGTAGTTGTGGGTTACCCGGTCGAGGAATCGGGTGTCGGTGCTGCCAGCGATTTCCGGGGTTTGCCCAAAGCCGGGAACCGAGACCAGGCCGCAGAGAACAAGTACCGCTGTTGATTTCATACCAATCATAGGAATGTAGACTCCTCGTCGGGGCAGTTTAGACGCCACCCTGATGTTTGTGTAACTGATTCTTACCGAGGTACGTAAACTGGGACGGCGGAGTTCGCGCGAAGTTAGCCTGTCCGTTTTTGGGACGGTCGCTTCGTCCACGGACAGCAGACTTTCACTGGCGGTAGAGTAAAGACATGCGCAAGATTTTATGGGCGCTTCTGGCGCTGGCCGTGACCGGGTGGGCGGCAAATCTGAAGCTCTACTTGAAGGACGGCTCGTATCATATTGTTCGGGAATACCAAGTGCAATCAGATCGTGTTCGCTACTACAGCGTGGAGCGAAGCGACTGGGAAGAAATCCCTCTCGATCTGGTAGACCTGAAAAAGACGGAAACCGAAGAGGCGGACCGTAAGACCGAACTGGAAAAAGAGGCCAAGATTCTGTCCGAGGAGGATCGCGTCGAGCGGGAACTGCAAAAGGAAATTATGCGGATTCCGCAGGATCCCGGCGTCTACTGGCTGGATGGGAATCAAGCTAAGGTCATCAAGGCGGCGGAATCGACGGTACACACCAACAAAGGCCGTTCGATTCTGAAAACCTTGGCGCCCGTTCCGGTAGTTACGGGGAAGGGCACTCTGGAGCTGAGTAACCCGCATTCGATGAACGTGTTCACCAATCCCGAGCAGGAATTGTACATCCAGCTCTCAGCCCGGGAACGTTTTGGCATAGCGAAGCTCACGCCCAAGGGAATGGTAAGAATCGTCGAGAACCTCACTTTCATGCCCGTAACGAAAGAGGTGGTGGAAGAGGCGCAGTTCGTCGAGATTTTCCAGAAACAGCTCACCGAAGATAGCCTGTACAAGATCTGGCCGAAGGAGCCGCTTCCGGCAGGGGAGTATGCGGTCGTCCAGTTTACGACCGGCAAACTCAATATGCAGATCTGGGATTTCGCGGTGAAGCCGGGGAAGTAGCCGGCTCCACAATCCCAATCCCTAGCCTTCCACCGACATCCGCGCGTGCTATACTCGTCACCTATTCCATCTTGGAGTTGTGGACATGCGCCTGTTCGGCATGCTTCTGACCTGCGCGCTGACACTGGGTGCGCAGATCGATTCTGTGGACCCCGAATATCTGGTCCCCAAGGCAAACCCGTATAATTCTGCCGCCGACGTCAAGCGAGGCGCGCAGATGTTTCTCGGGCAGTGCTCGAGATGTCACGGGACCAAGGGCGAGGGAGGTTTGGGCGCCGTCCTGGCACAACCCCGGCTGCGGCGTGCGCCGGACGATGAGTCGTTATTCCACGTAATACGCGACGGCGTCAAGGGGACCGAGATGCCTCCTGCTTTTACTCTAACCAGCAAAGAGGTTTGGCAGCTCGCGGCTTATGTGCGCAGCCTCGGGCGCGTCGAGGCCGTCAGCTTGCCGGGCGATCCGCGGCGGGGAGCGGACCTCTACGGGACGAAGGGGAAATGCGGCCAGTGCCACATCGTGAGCGGCCAAGGCGAAAGTGTGGGGCCGGAGTTGACTGAGATCGGCGCGCGCCGCAACGCCGCTTACCTCCGGCAGGCCCTGGTGGAACCCGAAGCCGCGGTGCCCGATGGTTTCCTCCAAGTGCGAGTTGTGACCAAGGACGGCCGGAGCATTACAGGCGTCCGGCTGGGCGAGGACACGTTCACCATCCAGCTTGCCGACCTTACCGGCCACAATTATTCATTCGTCAAACAAGACCTCAAGGACCTGCAAAAGGATTTCGGCAAGTCCCCGATGCCGAGCTACCAGACGGTTTTGTCCGCAGGTGAATTGGACGACATTATTGCCTACCTGGCGTCGTTGCGAGGCAACTTATGAAGCGCTTTCTCTTAGCATTCGCGGCTGTGGGTTCGATGATCGCGCAGGTCTCCTATGATCGGCTGCGCCAGGCGGAACAGGAACCAGGGAACTGGCTTACTTATTCCGGAAACTACAGCGCGCAACGCTATTCGCGGCTGGCGCAGATCACCACCGCCAATGTGCGGCGGCTCAAGCTCCTCTGGGCGTACCAGGTCAAAACGACCGAAACGATCGAAGCCTCCCCGCTGGTGGTGGACGGCATTATGTATCTGAGCGAGCCGGGCGGGAGCGTCACCGCTCTGGACACACGGACCGCGCGTCCCATCTGGAAATACACGCGCAACCTGCCGAAGGGCGTGCGTGGCTGTTGCGGCACCGTGAATCGCGGGGTAGCGATCCTTGGCGACAAAGTGTACGTGGGCACCTTTGACGCCCATCTGGTGGCGCTTGATATCAAGTCGGGAAAGGTGCGCTGGGATGTGCCGGCGGCCGATCCCGCACTCGGCCACTCGATGACGGGAGCGCCACTGGCCATCAAGGACAAGATCGTGGTCGGCATGGCTGGCGGCGAGTATGGTGTGCGCGGTTTCATTGACGCTTACGATGCCACGACCGGCCAGCGCGCCTGGCGCTTCTGGACGATCCCTGGCGCGGGTGACCCCGGGAGCGAGACCTGGACCGGCGACAGCCTGAAGACGGGCGCCGCCACGACCTGGGTAACCGGCGCTTACGATCCGGAGCAGAACCTGGTGTTTTGGGGCACTGGAAATCCCGGACCCGATTGGAACGGAGACACACGCGGGGGGGACAATCTGTATTCCGACTCGGTGGTCGCGCTGGATGGTGACACCGGCAAGCTGAAGTGGCATTTCCAGTTCACTCCGCATGATGTTCACGATTGGGACTCGACCGAGGTGCCGGTGCTTGCGGAGGGCATCGTGCGCGGCGAGAAGCGCAAGCTAGTGCTGTTCGGCAATCGTAACGCGTTCTACTATGTTCTGGATCGTGTCGGCGGGAAATTCCTCGCGGGGCGCGCATATGCAAAGCAAAACTGGGCCAAGGGGCTCGATGATTCGGGACGGCCGATTCTGGCCGGGGATACCACCCCGAGCGACGAAGGTACCAAGTTATATCCCGACCTCGGCGGCGGAACGAACTGGTTCAGCCCATCTTTCAGCCCGCAAACCAACTTGTTTTATGTGCCCGCTCGCGACATAGGCGGGATCTACTACAAGGGCGATGTCGAGTACAAGCCGGGCGCGCAGTTTAACGGCGGCGGATTCGGACCGATTCCGGGCGAGGAGGCCCGCGGAGCCATCCGGGCCCTGAACCCCACTACAGGAGAATTGAAGTGGGAATTCAAACTCTCCTCGCCGGCTTCTGCCGGTGTGTTGTCCACGGCCGGGAACCTTCTGTTCGGCAGCAGCGAAAGTGACTTCTACGCACTCGATGCCTCCACCGGCCGATTGTTATGGCGTATGCAGACTGGAGGGAGCATCAATTCCAACCCGATCAGTTATCTCAGCGGCGGTAAGCAGCACGTTGCCATCGCCGCGGGCAACGCGATCTTCGCTTTCGGGCTGGAGGAGTAGGCCCTAGCGGCATCAATTCAGGAAGTACGTTCGGTACAGCGTATCGCGCTGTTTGGGGATGAAACCGGCGTCGCGGATCAGGTGCCGCAGTTCTTCTTCGGTCGCCCGGTTATGCGTGCCGGCCGCGGAGACGACATTCTCCTCGATCATGATGCTACCCACGTCGTTTCCCCCGAACCGCAGCCCCATCTGGCATGTCTTCAGCCCCGGAGTAACCCAGGACGATTGGATGTGTTCGATATTGTCCAGGTAGATGCGCGAGATGGCGAGCATTTGCAGGTACTCGACCGCCGTGGCTTCCTCCTTGATGAAATTGCCCAGCGAAGTATTCTCGCGCTGGAACGGCCACGGTATGAACGCGGTGAAACCGCCCGTCTCTTCCTGAAGATTGCGCACGAGGTCGAGATGGTTCATGCGCTGTTCGAATGTTTCACCGCAGCCGAACATCATGGTGGCGGTGGTGCGCATCCCGAGTTGGTGAGCCGTACGATGCACATCCACCCACTCCTGAACGTTGCATTTCAGGCGGCTGATACGCTGCCGGACGGCATCGTCCAAAATCTCGGCGCCACCACCGGGAATCGAATCAAGGCCGGAATCCCGCAACCGGGCAATGGTATCGCGCAGGCTCAGGGCGCTGACTTCCGCAATGTTGGTAACCTCCGGCGCGGAAAGGCAATGGAGATGAATACGAAAGCGCTGCTTGATGCTACGGAATAGATCCTCGTACCACTCGATTTTCAGATCGGGATGCAGCCCGCCTTGCATCAGCACCCCGGTGCCGCCGAGGTCGATCGTCTCCTGGATCTTCTGGTAAATCACTTCCTTGGGAAGGATGTAGCCTTCGGGATGTCCCATGGGCCGGTAAAACGCGCAGAACGTGCAGTATTCGGTGCAGAAGTTCGTGTAATTGATATTGCGATCGATGATATAGGTCACGATGCCTTCGGGATGCCATTTACGGCGCACGGCGTCGGCTTCCATGCCGATCGCGATCAGGTCATCGGACCGGAACAGGTCCAGGGCTTCTTCCCGTGTAATCATCCCTATCAAGATAACAAAGGCGCGAGGCGGATCACCCGGCCGTCACTATTTGCCAACCAGGTGGCCGATGTCTTTTTCGTTCTCATCGCAGACGTATTCGATGAGCTCCGTATCGGCCAGGTTGAATACGAGATTTACTTTCCAGGGTTTGGTGTAGGCCTTCGAATCGTCAATCGTCATTTCCAGGTTGATGCGGCCGAAATCGGGGCGGCGGAAACGCTCCGTCAGCCGCAGTGCTTCAGTGCCCGGATGGCCGCCGTTATCCAACCAGTTGTTGTTGACGAATCCGGACGATTCGACAACGAGAGTGTCGTCCTCCCAGTGGCCCACCGAGTAGCCCATCCAAGTAGGATTCGGGTTCTTGGGCAGTTGGCGGCCGTCCATAAAGATCTGCCGGTAACTGTGGAGCGCCTCATACAGGATAACGATCATGCCGTTAGTGTTCAGAATCTTGAACGGATACGGCACTACATGTTCCCGGGGAACGCCAGAGAGGACACAACGCGCCTGCGGGTCTTCTTTCCCTTCGGTTTCGAGCCGGTGCTTGTACAAGGCTTCGGCCCAAGGCTGAAAAGGCACCTCGCCGGGCTTCAGATCTTTCGCGATATTTCCCGTGTAGCCCCCACGGGGCTCCCAAACGCCCGAAAAATCCGGTTTCCCATCGGGTGTTTTCGGCACCGCAGCCGCAAGGTCTGGCTTTCCATCCGGCAGGCGCGGAATGGCCGGAGTGGGATACTTCAACCACTGTGCCGAAGCCGGCAGCGAAATCAGGAACGCCCCCGAAATCAGAATTCTGCAGAAGTTCATGGCTGTGTCGCTTCCTAGTTTACTTCCCCACCATGTGTTCGGGGTCTTTGTTGTTCTCGCAAACGTACTCGCCGATTTCGTCGCCGGAATCGAGTTCGGAAATTCTCTTCATGGTCCACGGTTTCGCGTAGGCCCCGGGGTCGTCGATTGTGAACTCAATTTCGAGATGCCCCAGGTCCGGACGGCGGAACCGCTCCGTAATCCGCATTTTTTCCGTATGCGCGTGCCCCTGAGGATCGAGCCACGAGCGATCGTTGAAGCCCACCGTATCAATCACCAGCGTGTCATCCTCCCAGTGGCCCACCGAATGTCCCATCCAGGAGGGATTGGGATCTTTGGGATGACTGCGGCCGTCCAAAAAGACCTGGCGATGGCTGGGGATATCGTCTTCGAACAGCATGATCAGGAGAGTCGGACTCTGCACGAGCTTGTAGGGGAACAAGGCGCCCGCCGCGGTGACCCCGCGAGTCAAACAACGGGCTCCGGGAGCGTCCTTGGAGTTGTTCGCGGCGCGTTCTTTCAGGAGTGCCTCAGCCCACGGCAGGGGTTCCGGCTTGCCGGGATCTACGGGCCTTTGGGCATACCAGACTCCGGAAAGATCGGGCTTACCTTCCCTAGTGCGCGGCGCTGGTCCAGTGGGCGCGGGATGAGGGCTGATCTGGTCGATGCGAAATTCGACGCCGTCTCTCCAAGAGTGCCAAATTGAAAATCGATCAAGTGAATGTCAAAGCGCTGCGATTTACCCGCGGCGACGTTCACGTTTCGAGCGGTAAACGCGTTGTACCCGAGCGCGGCAACCGACACTTCATAATCGCCGGGCGGCAACTGCGCCACTGTGTACTCGCCCCGCTGCGAGCTGACAGTTTTGTATACCGCATGCGTACTCGCATGCGTGGCCTGAACCGGCGCGTTCGCGACCGGGTCTCCGGATAGATCCACGACCATGCCGGTGAGGGTTCCGTCACTCTGCGCGCAAGCCGCAGCGGCGCACCACAATAACGCGATCAGACGCATGTGTCTCGGCTCTGAGAACCTCCGATGGGAATCGAGTATATCGCAACGGCAGTCGAGCCGCTATCGAAGCCCCGCAGTGTAAACTAGTCTGATGCTTCGGACCTCGGCGCTGGCCTATGGTGCGGTGCTTTTTGCGCTTGCTTTCTGGACGGGACCAGGGGTTAAAGCGCAAACGACCGACAGCGTCGTGCGCGGCCGCATCATCGATTCCTCCACGGGCAGGCCGCTCGAGGGTGTGCGTATCTCTTATTACAATCTTTCCCGGAACGACTCCGGCGACGCGCACACCGGCCCATCCGGATATTACGTACTGAACGCGATTCCCGCGGGAAATTACCGGATCCGCATTGAGCACGCAGGATTTCAATCACGCGAGATCTACGGGTTGGACGTATTCGTTGCGTCTTCGTTGGAGTTGAATGCCGATCTTCATCCCCTGAGCGAGACTCTTTATGCAACTCCGGGCGCATTTGCGCTCCGTCCCGGTGAAGCCGTTCTGCCGACGCTCGGGCCGGACTTCGAGATGGGCCGTTCGGCGCCTTTGGACGTGCCGGTGTGGACCTCGGCGACTCTCCAGTCGGCACTCTCCTATGCCATAGACCCGCAACAGACGGGTGAGCTGCCACTGGCAGCGCGCAATGTCTACACCATGATCGTGACGGTGCCTGGAGTTACTGCCGAAGAAGTCACGGGCCGCGGACTCGGTCTTGCAGTGAACGGGCAGCGGCCTTCGTCATCCAACTTCCTCCTGGATGGAGCCCAAAACAACGACTACATGCTGACCGGGCCCTACTCCACGATTCCGCCGGAGGGCATTCAGGAATACCGGGTGACCACGAATGGTTTCTCGGCCGAATACGGGGGCTCGGCCGGATTTGTGGCCAACGCGATTACGCGCTCGGGCACGAATGCCTGGCACGGGCTGGCCTATACCTATCTCAACAACGACGTATTGAACGCCGCCACATTCGTCCAAAATGCGTTCGACATCCGGAAAACGCCGCAAAAGGAGTTGGAAGCGGGCGCCTATGTGGGAGGCCCGATCCGTAAGGACCGGCTGTTCTTTTCAAGTGAGTTTGACCGGTATCGCAGCCGCGCTTTGACTGACCCGGACGACTACATTGTGCCCGTCGTGGCCAACTTCCGTGCCTGCGCAGCACAAGCAGGGGCGGATTTCAGCGCCGCGCTCAAGCTATTCGCTCAGTATCCGCCACAGCCGGCTTACAAAGTATTAGGAAGCGGCTCTCCTTGCGACTCGCCTACCGGGCGAGCCCAACTCACACGCCCCGTCTCGATCGATCGGACAACGGCGCTCGGGCGTCTGGATTATAGGCCTTCAGGGGGCGGGCAGCGTTTTCTGGTTCGTTTGACCGGCATCAGTCTGGGGCAACCGAAGCAAGTGTACAACGCGGTTTATCCGACTTTTAGCAGCGATATGATCCGTCGCAGCGGGGGCGTGGCGGTAACCTATACCCGCTCGATCTCCGCAGGGTTACTGAACCATGCTCATGCTTCTTTTCGAGCTGCCGCGTTTGAATTTGAGCGCCCCGGGGGTGCCGCACCGGGTTTGTTTTTGATCCTTGGAGGGGGACTGGATCTTGGCGGTACCTTGCTCAATCTTCCCGGCAGTGTAATGGTTTATGGTTTCACGAGCCACGAGGGGGATTGGGAAGTTGCCGATCATGTGACCTGGACCCGGGGTTCCCATGTGCTATCGGCCGGAGCCGGCACAATACTGCGGCGCAGCAATCTAAACATGCCGCTGCTGACAGTGCCCTGGTTCGCGTTTGCGAACATCGGGAATTTCGCGCTGGGCGCGCCCAGGTATTTCGTGGTGGGGGTCAGCCGGGAGGCCTTACATTCGGGAAGGCTGGAGCCGGCTCAATCCCAGCGCCACTATTCGAACAACCAGGTTCACGGATTTGTGCAGGAAAGCTGGCGCGTCACGCCGCGCTTCACGGTGAATCTCGGCGCGCGGTATGAGTCCTTTGGCACTTTGAGGAATACCGGGGTGCCGGAAGGGGAGATCCAGCTCGGTTCCGGCCAAACTGTAGAGCAACGCCTGGAAGGAGCCACGGTGGTATTTCCGCACGGCGGGCAATCATACTACCCATCACTGCGAAATAACTGGGCGGTCAGGTTTGGCGCGGCGTACAGCCTTTCGCGCAGCACCGTCTTTCGCGCCGGTTACGGTATATTCTATGATCGGCCGTACGACAACCTGTTTCTCAATCCATTCAACGGCACGGCTCCGGTGACTATTTGTGTGCAGACTTCGCAGGCCGGCTGTGTGTCTGGCATTTTCGATTACACACAGCCGGTTACCAGTCTTCTAGCGGGTCGAGAGCCTGCGGCCCAAAACATTCTGTATCAGGCGCTGTTGTGGGTTGATCCCAACCTGCGAACACCCTACGTGCAGAACTGGTTTGCCGGCTTTCAACAGCACGTAACCGACCGCTGGTATCTGGAGGTCAGCCATGCGGGAGGAATTAGTCGCGAGTTGATCACGAACGACATCGTGAATCGCCCCGTCACGAGAGACAATCCTTCGGGACGTATCAATCCATCGCTTCCCGATCTGACCTATCGCTCGAATTCGGGATCGTCGAATTACGCCGCATTAGGCACCTTAGCTCATTACCGGAGTTCGCTTGCCGAGGTCCAGGTTTCCTACACCTGGAGCCATTCCATCGACAACCAGAGCGATCCTCTGCTGCTCGATCCTTTCAGCCTCACCCGTTTTAATCCCGAGAATCCCGGTGCTGCTCCCATCTATGCGAGGTTCAGCAGACAGTTCGACAGCCGGATCGATCGCGGCAGTTCCGATTTCGATATCCGGCACAATCTGACTTTCTACTCGGTTTGGCGCTTGCCCGCAGTTCGCCGCGGCTGGGTCCGCCGCTTTGCGCAGGGCTGGCAATTCGCGCAATTGGCGAGTTTCCGGACGGGCTTGCCTTACTCCATCTACTACAATGCCGGAGACCCCGACCAACAGACGCGCCCCAACCTGGTTCCAGGCGTGCAACCGGAAGTCTACATCCCTGTTCCTGGCGGTGTCCAATTGATTAATCAGAAGGCGTTTTCTGCTCCTGCACGGGGCACGGTCGGAAACCTGGGAAGGAACAGCTTCACCGGGCCGGGCTACTGGAACGTCGACTTCTCAGTGGCCAAGTCCTTCGCCTTGGCCCCGATTGGCGAAACAGCCCGCTTGCAGATTCGCGCCGACGCATTCAACGTCTTGAATCATGCAAATCTTGGGCAGCCGTACCCTGGGTCGGGCATCGCGGCTTTCGGCCCCATCGGATCCGCGCCTGCTTTTCCCGCCGTCACACCCCTCTACCCGTCCTCCCGCCGGATCCAACTTCAAGCGAAGCTTTACTTTTGAACCTGCTTCAGCTTCTTGTTCAATCGGCGGCGGTCGGCGGGATCCTGTGTCAGGTCCAACGCTTTTTGATAAGACGAAAGTGCGTCCTGTTTCTGGCCCCGGCCCGCGGAGCGATCGCCTTCGGTCTCATACTCCGCGATCTGGATGGCCGTGTAGTTGGGCAGCGTCTGTAACACCAGACGGTATTGATCGAGGGCTGAGTCGTACTCCTTCGCAGCAGCATAGTTGCCTGCGAGACTCACCCGCGCCTCGACAAACTTCGGATCCGCCTTAATGCTCTCGAGCCAAAGCCTTCGCGCCTCCGCGTCGTTCTTGCGACGGGCGTACAGGAGCGCCAGATTGTGCCAGGCCGCGGCCAGACGTGGATCCAGCATCAACGCACGGTTGTGCTCGTTCATGGCATCGGCCACCTTGCCTTCGTCCGCGAGAACCACGCCCAACGCCGTATGGGCCAGGGCATAATTCGGGTTGATGCGCAAAGCCTCCCGATACTGCCGGCCGGCTTCCTTGGATCGATTCGTGCGCTGGAGGAGAAGACCGAAGCCGTAGTGCAGGGATGCGCTCTGGGTTTCCAGGCGAATCGCTTCCCGATAGATCTGTTCGGCCGGACCGTACGCGCCCGCCTGCATGTACGTGAAAGCAAGATTGTGCCGGGGATAAATCCAGTTGGAAGCCCGCAGGATGGCATCGCGGAAAGACCATGCCGCCTCCGGATACATGCCCTTCTTCAGGTAGGCGATTCCCAAACCGTTATAGCCGTAGGCGGCATCCGGATCCAGACGGATCGCCGATTCCAGCAGCGGTATTGCGAGGTCTACGTCGTCATTGAAAGTAAGGGCGCGGCCTTCGAAAAATTGCTGCTTGGCCTCCAGCGAAACCGCAGCGTTACTCTGATATGCCCGCGCGAACAGATCGCTGCCGCGCCGGAAATCGTCCTGACTCGGCGGCGTATCGTTGCCGCGAAGATATTGCAGCAGGATTTGCTGCCCCTGTTCCTCATACGCGATTGCGGGAGCAGCCGTAGGCGTGACTTGCGGCGCGAACAACAATCCCGGCCTTAGCCCCAGGCTCGCGAGCTGAATCAGGCCCTGGTTGGGCGCGGGCGGGGCGGCCGCAACCCGCCCCTGAGCGCGCAAGGTGTAATTCGGGGGAATCATTCCGAAGCGCACAGGATGCTGCTTTTCATTGGTCGCCATACGGACCTGGCGGTCGACATCCGAAAGAACTTGCTCCAAGCTCCGTATGCCGCCATTCGCGCGGAGCCCTTGCACCAGATACGAAGTGAACAAGCCCTGCGGGACTGGAGTAGTGTTGAATTGCGATGGCTCTCCATCGCCGTTTGCCAACATGCCGGCGACCCGATCGTTCGCCAGTTCCGCGGGTGCAACCGAGCCGATCTGGTTGGGGCTGTCCTGATAAACCGGCATTCGTCCTGTGTCGGCCAATACCACCAGCCGGGTCCCGCCCGATTTGGTTCGAACCAGTGTGGACAGACCCGAAATCGAGTAGGCCGATGCCTTTTTCTCCTGGGGATCGCTGTCCGATGCGAGCAAGAAACCCTCGTCTAGGTTTTCGGCCCTCTGGCTCATCGCGTAACCGGAAAAAAATAGAATCACCGTGTCGTTGGCGCCCGTTCCCGAAAATACCTGTTCGAGCGCGCTCGATACGGCCGCCGTGGTTGCTTGACGATCTGTAAACACTACGACGTCGCGCGCTGGAAACCCACCGCCTTGCGGGCTCGTAAGATATTCCGCAAATAGGCGTGCATCGTTCGCAGCGTAGTCCAGGCGTGGCAACCGCTGATAATCCGAGATCCCGACCACCACGGCTACAGTCCGTGGCCCAGCGGAGGCGAGTTCCCTTTGCCGTCGTGCAGCGTCACCCGCCGCGACCAGATCCGGTAGCTTTTTCTGGAGCCACCGGGCAGCGCTCCATTCTTTCCCCGCGAGCGACTTGTATTCATCGAGGGCGCCATCGAGTTGGTTGCCGCGTTCCAGGGTGATGGCTCTCGCCAGACGTAGCTCTGAATTCTGCGCATTACCCGGCCGGTTCAATTCGGCCTCAATGGACTTCAGCAAAGCCGCATCCACTGTGCCGCGGGTCGGGATTACTCCAGAGAAATCCATAGTCCCCGGAGCTAAGGGCCACTGGCCCACGGCGGTCAAGGTCCCCCGGCCCTTACTGGGCTTGAGTGTAGTGAATCGGACTTCGAAGGCTGTGTTCGCCGCTTCCACGGCAACATAGGCCGGAGCGGGAAAGGAGCGTTCGATCGGGCTGAATTGGTAAATATTGCTGTCCGGAAGATAGAGAAATCGCGCGCCCTGGCCACCGGTAAGCAATCGCGCGCCCGGCAGAATCAATTCTCCTTTAACCGCGTGCAGGGGCGTCTCCCGTTCGCCCCCCGTAGTAATGGTCGCATTCATTCCAGCGTCCAGGAGAACCGCTACCGGCAAAGCAGACCTGTCGCCCAGCGGAGGCGCAACAGAGAGCGCCAGAAAAGCGAGAACCAGCTTGACTGACGCGAGGCTTCTCATGAGAGATGGTCCCCATAGTGTACCCCGTCAACGTGAATAAGAAATCAGGGAAGTTCTCGACGCGTCTTCTTCTTGCCACAAAACTCGCGCCGAGAATACAATTGCGTTGATGCAGGAGCCACCTTATGGAGCGATCTGGGATCTGCTGAAGGACGGAAGCGTAGTGCCGTTTCTCGGGGCGGGAGCCTCTCTGATGGGGCGCCCCGCGGCGCAGACATGGGATGGCGATCACCCCGCCGTACTGCCGAGCGGCGTCGAATTGGCGGGTTACCTGGCCGCCAAATCGGAATTCCCATCCAAAGACCGGCGCGACCTGGAGGACCTGGCGAAGGTTTCCTCCTACTTTTCAGACCTGGTGGGCCGCCGCCGGTTGCGCCAGCGGCTCCACGATATTCTGAACCATGATTTCCAGTTCGGCGCGCTCCATCAGTTACTCGCGGCCATTCCCGCAAACCTCTTGATTGTAGCCACCAACTACGACACGCTCGTCGAACAGGCTTTCCAAGCCGCCGATAAGCCGTATGACCTGGTGATTTATCCAAACGATCAAAAAGACCTGGCGGGCTCGGTGCTGTGGTGGCCGCACGGCGCCGAGCAACCGCGAGGCGTGGAGCCCAACTTATTGGATATCGATCTCGCAAAAAAGACTGTCATCTACAAAATGCACGGGTCGGTTGTACGGCAGGCCGCGCAGTGGGACAACTTCGTTATCACGGAAGAGGATTACGTAGAGTTCTTGTCACGCATGAGCGAGGCGGTGCCGCGCATTTTCTATTCGTATTGCGAGAGCCGCAGTTTTCTCTTCCTGGGATATAGCCTGCGCGACTGGAACTTGAGAGTGGTGCTGCGGAACCTGAGCCGGACGTTGGCGCGGCGGGGGGATGAAGAACTGCCCTCCTGGGCGATCCAGCGAGGTCCCTCCGAATTGGAAATCGCGCTTTGGCGCAAGCGGAACGTGGAGATATTTGACGTGCCGCTGGATGAATTCACCGCCCGTATCCGGCAAGAGGGCAGGATTTGACGGCGACACCATCGCGGTCGGATTCTCCCTATCCCGGCCTGCAGCCGTATACAGAAGCCCAGAGGGATTACTTCTTCGGGCGCGACGGCAGCAAGCGAGTCATAGCCGCCAATCTTCTGACCACCCGCCTGACTGTGCTCTACGGTCCGAGCGGAGCGGGCAAGAGCTCGCTTCTGCGGGCCGGTGTAGCGCCGGTTTTGCGGGAGCATCGCCGTACCGCCGTAGTGGTGTTCAGTAACTGGAGCAGCCCGGGATTTGTCGACGAATTGAAGAACGAATGCGCCGGTCTGCTCGAAAATCCTTCTTCACCGGCGCTTCTCCAATTGCCCTTGGACGATTTATTGGACAGGATCGCCTCCGAACGAAACGGCCGGGTCCTGCTGATATTGGATCAGTTCGAAGAGTATCTGCTCTACCACGGCGAATCGGAGGGAGCGGGTTTTGAAGCCGAACTGGCCCGCAGCGTCAATCGGGAGGACGTCGACGCCAATGTGCTCTTCGCATTGCGGGAAGACTGGCTTTCGAAACTCGACCGGTTCAGCAAACGAATCCCTGTGCTGCTGCGCAACCGCATTCGCCTGGCTCACCTCGATACAGCGGGCGCGGAGGATGCGATTCGGAAACCGGTCGAGGTGTACAACAGCCGCGCGCCGAGCGCCGGCCCTATCGAAATTGAGGATGGCCTGGTCCGGGCCGTCGTGGAACAGTCCCAGAGCCAGATAGCCGACCCCGCAGCAGGGGGAACTGCAGGCGCGGATACCGGCATTCGGGCGCCGTTGTTACAGCTCATGATGAGCCGGGTGTGGGAAGAGGAAGCGCGCGGAGGTTCCCGACTCCTGCGCCTCCAGACGCTCGAGCGGCTC
>PSRJ01000108.1 GCA_003175985.1 Terriglobia bacterium | reverse complement strand
ACGCCGGCATCATGAGCGGCTTCGGCGACGAGTGGATCCGGTTGGGGGCCACGTCCGAGCACACCGTCGACGGATCATTCTCGGAACGGACCATGGCGCTGAGCACGCCCTATCCGGGCATAACGCCTCCCTACAAGGGCAACGTCACCGAGACGCAGGAAGAGCTCAATGCGTGGGTGGAGCGTGTGCACCGGGCGGGCATTCAGGTCAACTGCCATGCCAATGGCGATGTTGCCATCGATATGGTGATGAAAGCCGTCGAGCGTGCGCAGCGGGTGTTTCCACGCACCGATCCCCGCCCGAAGATCACACATTGCACGCTGATCAATGAGGATCTGCTGCGGCGCATTAAGGCGGCTGGAGTTGTTCCTGCGCCGTTCACGTCGTACGCTTACTACAATTCGGACAAATTCCATTTTTACGGCGAAGATCTCATGCAGCGGTCCATGGCCTATCGCAGTTTCCTGGACGCCGGAGTTCCCGCGGCCGCGGGCTCTGATTTCAGTCCGGGGCCGTTCGATCCCCGTATGGCCATCCAGGGAATGGTTACTCGTACTGGTTGGGATGGAAAGACCTGGGGAGCGAACCAGAGGATCACCGTGGAGGAGGCGCTGCGTGTGAACACGCTCAATGGCGCGTACAACTCTCACGAGGAAGCGATCAAGGGTTCGATCACGCCGGGCAAGCTGGCGGACTTCGTCGTGTTGTCCGACGATCTGTTTACCGTGGACAAGGAAAAGATCAAAGACATTCAGATCGTGCGCACGGTCGTCGGCGGCACGGCGGTCTACCAGGCGTGAACCGCTAGCGAATCAGAATCGGAGCCGCAGCGCCAACTGCACCAGCCTGGGATTATTGGCCTGGCCGGTGACAACGCCGAAAGTCGTGCTCCCCAAAGTTGTGTTCGGCGGCGAGAACTGAACCCGGTTGAACAGGTTGAAGACCTCCGCGCGGAACTGCAGATTGAAGCGTTCCGTGATCCCCGTGTTCTTGAACACCGCGAAATCGAAGTTGTTGACACCGGCGGCGCGCACGTTGGGATCGGTCCGGCTTTCGCTGCCGAAGGTGAAGGCCGGAGGCGCGGTGAAGCAGCCCGTGTTGTACCAGCCGTTCAACCGGGATTGAGCGGAACCGGAAATCGATTTGACGCACCCCGCGGTCACGTTGGGCCTTGGAGTCCCGCCAAGCGAGTTCGTGTTGTTGGTCGCCATGGTGAATGAGAGCGGCGGCCCCGCCTGGAAGGTGGTGATGCCGTTGATGCCCCACCCCGCGATCAGTTTGTCGGCCACGCGCGGCAGGTTGCCGAGGAAGGTGTGCCCTTTCCCCATCGGCAAGTCGTAGACGTAGCTGATCACGAGCGTATGCGGGATGTCATAGGCCGCCAGCGATCGCTCTGCCCGCAGGTTATTGAAGCTTTGAGCAATGTAGGCGCCGACACCGTTAGTAAAGGCAGCCTGCTGTTCGAGGTCGGAAATGAGCTTCGACCTTGTATACGAAACCAGGACAGTGCCGCCCCTTTGGGACCGCTTCTCGAACTTCACCTGAAGCGCGTGGTAGCGGGAATTGCCGTCGGGCGCGCCCACGTTGAGGAATCCCGTGTACTGCGGGTAGGGACGGAGCAGTTGACTGTAGGTCACCTTCGGTTGCGCAAGGGTTCCCACCGCCACCTTTCCGTAATACGGGTTATCGACCAGTTGTAGCAGTTGCGTCCCCAAAGCCAGGTAGGAATCGGGCAATTGGTTGTATTGATATCCGGTGAAACGGTAGAGGTGGACTCCTTTCAAGCCGGCATACGCGACTTCCAGCACCGCGCCTCCAGGCAATTCGCGCTGCAGGCCGAAGTTGTACTGGATGGTGTATGCGAACGGATTGTTGGATTGCGGCGCCGAGACCGACAGGCCTAGAAGGGACTGCTGGTAGCTGGCGCTGCGCTGCGGCGGAACCGTGATGCCGTTGGGGAACGGGTTATGCAGCGTGGCGGCCGGCGTCAGACCGCCGTCTACCGAGGGAACCCACGGCGTGCTAATGGTGTTGACCGGTGAGCCGAACGGCGAGGAGAGAATGTTGCCGTCGGTGGGCAGAAAGTTGATACCGCCGCCGGTGCGGATCACCCATTTGTCAGTGGCGCGGTAGGCGATGCCCAGCCGCGGAGAGAACAGATGGTAGGGGTGAGGCGCAATTCCCCGGTCCGAATAATCGGCGGAATTGACCAGCGCCACTGTTCCTTTGTTGGAGACGAGCGGGTTCTGTGTGAACGGCAGGAGCACGGCGTGGCGGTCCCACTTCTCAGTAAATGGTCCCATGCCCTCCCAGCGGAGGCCGTAGTTGAGCGTGAGCTTCCGGTTCACTACGAACGTATCGTTGAAATAGTAGGCCTGATAGAGTTCCAGACCCGTAGTCGCGGCGTTGAGCCCGAGCGCGTTGGTGCCGCTGTTGATAGCGCCGAAGCCGAGCATGAAGGATGCGAAGGAATATCCGGTGCTGCCGGGCGCCAGGGCGTTCTGCGCAGTCATACCGGCGGTGAAACTGAAGTTCCCTGAATTGTTGTTCTGCTGCAGGTACATTAATTGCGCCTTGCGCAGTTCCACTCCGAATTTCATAGTGTGACGGCCTTTGATCTTCGTCAGGCTGGGCGCAAGATCGAAAACGTTATTGGTCACGATGATGACGGACTGCGGATTGCCCTGGCAATATCCGCCCTGGCCGGCATAGCTGAAGTCGTAGTTGGTGGCGCAGATCTGCGGCAGCGTTCTCGTGAGGTCCTGCTGATTGTAGATGGCGGGCCATCCGATGGTGGTCAGATCGAGTCCGAGCTGATCGGGATACCGGAAGTTGTGGTTGCGCAGGAAAGACGCGCGGACGTCCAGGAACATCGTCGGCGAAAACGTGTATGTATCGCCGAAGACTGCGGTGGTCAGAAAGCTGGGGCGCGAGCCAATGTAATAAATGTCGGTATTGTACGGCGCCACTCGCAGACTGTAGGGATGCCCCAGGTTGTAACGGGCGAACATGCGCTGCTTGTCACTGGCGTTGTGATCCACGCGGATGTTGAAGGTGTCGTTGTTCTGGCCGGCGCTGGCGTTATTTACCCAGTTGTTGGTCAGGCCCGGGCGGTTGGGAGCGGTCCACAACCTTTTGGAGAGGATCAGCGCGGTCGCGTCCAGCCGGTTCGCGGGGATCACGTTGTTGGTGAATGGCGTCCGATTGGCGCCGTTGGACGACGAAAGCGGATCGTGAATGGTCACGCCGGCTGGCAATTCGCTGAAATCGCCGGCCAGCATCTTGGCGGTGGGTACGTTCAACACGAACGTCGCGCCCTGGCGCTGGCGGAACCCTTCATAGCTGCCAAAGAAGAACGTCTTGTTCTTGCGGATAGGGCCGCCGAAAGTGGCGCCGTACTGGTTTTGCGTGAACGGAGGCCGCACCAGGCCCGCGCGATTGCTGAAGAACGTATTCGCGTTCAGCACTTTATTCCGCAAGAACTCGTAGGCCGTTCCGTGGAATTCATTGCTGCCGGATTTCGAGGTCAGGCTGACGACACCGCCGGCGAAACGGCCGAACTCCGCGCTGGTCGCATTCGTCTGTACGCGGAACTCTTCCACCGAATCCTGCGTGGGCGCAGCCGCGGTCTGGTTGAAGTACGCAGTGTTCATGGGCACGCCATCCACGTACGTGGCGTTCTGGTTAGCCATGCCCCCGCCGATTTGCGGAGTGGCGCCTTCCATCACCACGCCCGGAACAAGCGCGATCAGACTGTACACGTTGCGCCCGTTGAGCGGCATTTCGGTAACGTTGCGTCCCCCGACTGCCTGGCTCAGTGTGGCATTCTCGGTTTGCAGAGAGACCGCCAGCGCGCTCACCTCGACGCTCTGGCCGACATCTCCAACGTCCAGTCGTACGTCAACACGCAGCGAGGCTTGCACCACCACTTGAATCTGGTCGCGCGAAAAGCGCTTGAAGCCCTGTCGCTCGATATCCACCTTGTAGAAGCCGGGAATGAGATTCAGGAATTGGTAGTTGCCGGCGGCATCGGTCTCGACGGTCTTGGTTTCTCCGGTTGCGGTGTTCGTCAAAGTCACCACGGTGCCCGGCACCGCCGCATCGGTCGGGTCCGTCACGGTGCCTACGATACCGCCGAAGAAGCTCTGTGCTTCGACAAGGGCCGGGACGAGGGCCAGGCAGGCGAAAGCCGCCAGGATCAGCACGATGCGCCGTTTGCTGTAGTCCGTTCTCATTGGAAGTCTCCTGTTACTTGCTGAGCGCCACCATCCCGGATAGTGGCAAATCCCGGGACGAAGTACCCACGCGAATGGTGTAGGTACCGGGTATTACTTCCCAGGAATCCTTCTCTACATTGAATATCGAAAAATAGAGCGGATCGGCGGCAATCGTTACGGTCTTGGACTCGCCTGGTTGGAGTTCCACCTTCTCCCAGCCCACCAACCGTTTGGGCGGTTCGTTGGCTGCCGCGGGAAGGCTTGTATAGACCTGCGCGGTTTCGATACCCGCGCGCTTCCCTGTGTTCCGGACTGTGAAGGCGATCGCTTGGGGTGTGACTTTCAGGCCGGAATACGCGAAATTGGTGTACGAAAGGCCGTGGCCGAACGGGAACAGGGGCTCCCTGTTTTCGGCGTCGAACCACTTGTACCCGACCTTCAGTCCTTCCTGGTAATCGACGTCAAAGGGTGGCACGGTTTCCCGAATGCCTTCCAGCGGCCCGCGTTTCACGGGCGGTTCAAAAAGCTTTGGATGGGGCAAATCGGCTTCGTTCTTTGCGAAGGTGACGGGCAGCTTGCCGGAAGGGTTCATGTCCCCGAACAGAAGGTTGGCGATAGCCTCACCGCCGCGGATCCCCGGGAACCATGCTTCCACGGCCGCGCTCACCTCCCCAATCCACGGCATGGCGGCCGGGCCGCCGGTTTCAAGGATCACGATCGTGCGCGCGTTCGCCGCCGCCACCGCGCTCACGAGAGCGTCCTGGTTGTCCGGCAGCGTGAGAGTGAGGTCCCGGCCCTCGGTGGAAGGCTGGTTTACAAAAACGATGGCGACGTCGGCGCGCTTAGCGGCGGCCGCCGCCGCGGCGATCTCGCTCCCGCCCTCGTACTCCACCACGGCTCGGCCGGCTTTGGCGCGAATGGCCTTCAACGGCGAAGAAGGTTGCCACACCACGGTTCCGAATATGGCTTCCAGATCCGTCTCGCCGGACTTCTGCTGCACCGGCGGAGGCGGCACGGCATTTCCGCCTGGCGGGTCGACCTGTGCAGAACCGCCGCCTGAGAGCACGCCTACATCGGCATGCGAGCCGATCACCGCGATGCGCTTCAGGCCTCCAGGGTCGAGCGGCAGCACGCCACCGGCGTTCTTTAGCAGCACCATGCTGCGTTCTGCGATTGTTTGCGCGACCTCCATGCCGCCAATCACGTCCGGCACCTTCCGCGCCGGCGGGTTGTCCACGATGCCCGTGGCGAATTCCGAGCGCAGGATGCGGCGTACCATATCATCGAGGCGGGACGTCGGCACATCTCTGTTCTGTATCGCCTCCTTCAGGGCTGTACCGAAATAGCGGTCGCCGGGCTGTTCCATATCAAGGCCTGCGCGAGCCGCCTTCTCGGCGCTGTGGGTGGCGAACCAATCGGAGATGACGAAACCCGGAAAGCCCCAGGCCTTCTTTAATACCTGGTTTAACGTGTAGTCGTTCTCGCAGCCGTAATCGCCATTGATGAGGTTGTACGAACACATGACCATGCCGGGCCGGCCCTCTTTGATTCCGATTTCAAAGGCCAGCAGGTCCGTTTCCCGCATCGTGCGCCTGTCGGCTTTCACGTTGGCGAAATAGCGCCCGGTCTCCTGGTCATTAAGAGCGTAGTGCTTGATATCGCCGAGGATGTTTTGGTCCTGGATGCCCCGGATGTACTGGGCCACCATCTTGCCTGCCAGGATCGGGTCCTCACCCTGATATTCGAAATTGCGTCCGTTGCGCGGCTCGCGAGCGATGTTGACACCGCCGCCGAGCGAAACGTTGTAGCCCTGATCGCGCAGTTCGCGTCCGATCAGTGAACCGTAAGCATAGCCCATGCGGGCGTCCCATGTAGCTGCCAGCGCCAGGGCTGAGGGAAGGGGAGTGGCGTAGCGTCCACGACGCCCCGAGCGCGCCACTCCGACGGCCGAATCCGCCATGTTCAGGTCAGGCAGACCCAGGCGTGGAATGCCCGGCACGAATCCAGCGCCTCCGTTCGAGCGGATCAGGTCCGGGCTCGGCGACGGTCCGAAGTCTTCCATTCCGGTGCCGTGAACCAGTTGTATCTTCTCTTCGAGCGTCATCTGCGCGACGACGAGCTCAGCGCGCCGGTCCGGCGACAGGCTTTTGTCCATCCATGGACCAGCAGGCTGTGACTGCTGCGCATGCCTCTGCGCCATGACAGGCGCAAGCAAGGCGCTCACCAGACCGAACGCTGCTGCGAAACCTCTGTTCATTGTCCTGACTTTCGTTCCAAATCGATGATGTTGGAGGTGATCTTATCTTCCGCGCAACCCGGCTGCAGGCGCGAACCAATCACCTGGAAACTAAGGTGGTTGTAGGCGTCGTCCGAGTAGATATACCCGGAATTGGCACGGCCGTTGGCCAAGGTCACGACGATGGTTTTGTTAGAGGGCGCCTTCGCCTTCAAGCGCATGCCGATCGGG
This sequence comes from Terriglobia bacterium, assembly GCA_003175985.1. GTDB lineage: Bacteria > Acidobacteriota > Terriglobia > Bryobacterales > Bryobacteraceae > PSRJ01. Next base: position 13,901 of record PSRJ01000108.1, on the reverse strand, counting down.
CTGTAGACCTCGCCGTTGATCGACGCGAAGTCCACATCGCCAATGCGCAGCACTCCGACCTTCAGGTTGACGTCCGCGCCTTCCTTATAACCGGGGAACACGTTTTCGCGCGCCGGATTCGCGGCATCGAGGCGGTCGCGTCCCGCGCAGGTGAACTTCGTTTGGCCGCCCCAGATGGCCGCGTTGGAGAGGTAGTCCATCCGATCTCGCATCACCTCTATGGCCGATGCCCCAATCAGACTGCCTTCCATGGTCACGAGTTCGTTGGTTCTCTCGATGGCTTCCTTATAAGCAGCCATGTGCTCGGAGGTGATGGTAGGCCGCGAGGAAGCGGCCGCCGCCGGATTAAAGTTCGGGCGGGGTTGGGTGGATTCCTGTCCCAGCGGCACATTGCGCGTGACCGTTTCCACCTGGGCTCCCTCGCCATTGCGGATGCGCGTGAGAGCCCGCGCCATCAGGGCCGGATTCTGGTCGCCGGAGGTCCCCTGGCTGAAGACCGCGATCGTCCGCTCGGAAAAATATCTCTCGACGTAGCGGGAGGCCGCGCCCGGGAAATCGGCGCTGATGACGCCGCTCAGATAGAAATTGATAGGATGCATGCCGTAGTTCATGTACACGCCGATCGGCACATTGTCCTCGCCGATAAGAGCCGCCACTGCAAGCGTCTTATCGGAGGGGCCGTCCGGGTTGGGCGCCTGGCTCCAGGTCTGATGGGCATACAAATCGCGATTGACGTTCAAGTCGACCTTCGTGGTGCCAAAGCCGAACCGCGCCGGGGCCAGGCGGCTCTTGGCTTGGTCCACGGCCGCGACAATGGCGTCGGCGACTCGCTTTGCCGCCGCCGGGGCAACGCCCAAACCCTGCGTGCTGGCGCTGTGCGTGTGGGTGGCGGAAATCAGGAAGTTGTCCGCGGGACACTTGGAAGACGCCGCGGCGCGAGGGAGTGCCGCGCCCATGATGGCGTCATCCGTCCCGCCGATGTCGAGCCCGACCAGTACTGCGCAAGTGGCGCCGTTATCGACCACGATAGCCCGGACGAAAAGGGGGTCGTGGACGAAGTCTGAGGACAACATCAGTTCGCTCTGCGGGGGTGTGATGTCGACCTTCGCGGCGCCGGCGCGCAGGCGGCGTTCTTGCGGCGTCGCGGCAGTGACGAAAACGAGCATAGCTGCGCCCATGATCGACAGGCGATTCATTGTCATGCGATTTCCTTCTTCCTGAATAGTCCAATCCTACGGATCTGTCAGGCATTCTCGACCTTGCCGGAGTGCGATACAAGGCAGAGACGGTCCTCGCTGAGAACCCCTGTAATTTCAGCGTTGTCCGAGGGCGTCGCATACCCATCCAGGACGGTGGAATGGTGATATACTGCGCGCTGTAGGAACGCCCTATATGAATGCTGCGGAGCGCAGCGCCCGCTCTACCGGAAGTTTCCCTTCCAGCGAAACCGACCGGCTCGAGATCAGAAATCAGTTGGAACGAATTCTGGCTCACCCCCAGTTTCGAAACAGCAAACGGTATCCCGCGCTCTTGAAGCACGTCGTCGAAAGAACCCTTGAAGGGCGGGCAGATTCTCTAAAGGAACGAACGATCGGGATCGAGGTCTTCGGGCGCAAACCCGACTATGACACCAATCTGGATCACGCTGTCCGTACCAGCGCCGGGGAGGTGAGGAAGCGTCTTGCACAGTATTACGTCGAATCGGATCGGGAAGGCGAAATCCGTATCGAATTGCCGGCGGGCTCCTATGTCCCTCAATTCCGCCGGCTTCCCCAGCGGGAAAACAACTGGGCATTGCACATCGCGCAGGAGCCTGCGGACGGTTCCCTCGAAACCCCGGAAGCGGTTGGAGCAATTCCTCCCAAGCGCCGTCTTTGGCGCATTGGAATCCTGCCCTTGGCCGTTGTCACGGTCATCGTTGCTGCAATTGCCTGGACCCGTGCGAATTGGTCGCCGCAAAGCGGGTTCGAACAGTTCTGGGCCCCGGTAAGTGCCAGCGCCAATCCGATTACGCTGTGCATCGGCCCCGCCGTACCCGAGGATGCGCGGCAGACTTTGGCGGATTCGACAGCCCCGCCCACGGTTCTCGGAATACATAACCGGGACCGGGTGGCGTTTTTTGACGCGGTCACGCTGAGCCGCCTTACGGCTCTGCTGGCGGAAAAGGGCAAGAGATTCCGGACGCTGTATTCCCCGCAGATTTCGTTGGCCGACTTGCGCCAGGGCCCCGTTATACTCATCGGCGCCTTCGACAATGATTGGACTCTCCGCCTTACCGGTCCGCTCCGGTATCGCTTTCAGCAAGATCTCGTGTCCGACATTTTGAGCATCCGCGACGAGCAGAACCCCAACCGCAACGATTGGAAGGTCGATGGGCGCCTTCCGTATCTGGAACTGACCGAGGACTACTCTATCGTTTCGAGAGTCTCCGATCCGACCACGGGTGAAACCGTAATTGTGGTTGCGGGAATTACAAAGTACGGCACGCTTTCGGCAGGAGAATTTCTGACGGGCTCCCGGCTGGACGAAGTTGCCCGATACGCGCCTCCCGATTGGAGACGCAAGAATGTGCAAGTCGTCCTGGGCACCAAGGTTGTGAGAGGGAGTCCCGGACCGCCGCGGATTCTGGCTACCTACTTTTGGTAGGAAAACGCCTCCTGAGCCGCCACCGTCAGGGAGCGGTAGTCTGCGGTTTGATACGGAGATTTAGCGCTGGCTCCGCGTCAACTCCGGCCGCGCAAAGATAAGCCCACAATCACCACGCCGAAGACCACAATCAGAGCCGTCACTCCGTACACCAGGCTGATGGAGGCCTGCGCGGCGGCTGCCGCGATACTTCCCGCTCCCTGCATGTGTAGCAGGAAATAGACGATCGAGCCGCCTCCCACCAACAGGTAAGCCAGCACGATATATGCGGAAAGATCCGCGCTCTCTGTCTTTACTTGTGTACGGGGCATGTCAATTCTCACGTCCATTGGGGTTCTTCGACCGGGTGATTCGGGTTGGGCCGTTGGAGGGCCATGGTCCGCGCCAGGTCTGCGATACGGGCGCGGCGCAGCACATCCGTCATCGCCTGTTGCGCATCCTGCCACACGGAAAATGCCGGGCACCACGAGGACCGTGTACACGCATTCTGCGTTTCCAGGCAAATATTCAGCCGGATGGGACCCTCGACCGCTTCGACCACTTCCAGGACCGAAGCGTTGCGATGCCCCGGCGCCAGCTCGAAGCCGCCGGTACTACCGCGGTACGAGATCACCATCCCGCTCTTAGTCAGATTCTGCAATACCTTGGAAAGGAATTGCTCCGGACAGGCAACCGCTTCCGCCAGTTCGGAACGGCTCGTGCGCGTTCCCGGCGCAACCGATGCCAGGTGGACCATCACCCGGATCGCATAATCGGCAGCTCGTGTCAGTTGCATTCCAGCTAAACGAGTCCTTTTTGTCCTCAAATCCGCCAGCACCCCAGGTTCCATGTCCGGAATTCCTTCAGAATCTTGATGTTGCACACTTCCATGAGGCTTCCGGAGTTGCTTGCCTCACCCAATTGGGTGATATTCCATATATGTCCAGTCTCCCGGAACCCTGGCTGCGCGGCCCCATCGAGGGTGTTCCTCCGTTCCTGGCGCCTATTCTCTATACGTTTCAGCACGCGCGGGAGGATTTAGCCAAGTACACCCGGGAACTGACTCCCGCGCAGATGTGGGCGAGGCCGCATGGCTTCGGCTCGGTGGGATTCCACATCCGGCACATCGCGGGCAGTACCGACCGGCTGATGACTTACCTCCAGGGCCGGGAACTGAGTGCCGGGCAGATGGCGGCGCTGCGGGCGGAAGAGACTGCGGGAAGCGAAGGAGCCGGGGAGTTGCTGGCGGAGTTGGACGCAGCGTTCGCCAGCGCCGAAACCATCGTGCGGGCCCTGGATCCTGAACGGCTGGCAGAATCTCGGTACGTTGGGCGCAAGCGCCTGCCTACCACTGTGGTTGGGCTGCTGACCCACATCGCCGAGCACATCCAGCGGCACGTGGGACAGGCCATCAGCGCGGCGAAGCTGGCGTCGATTTGAAACCTGTCGTTTACACTGACAGTAGTGGCCACGCAGACCACAGCCGCGGAAACCCGGAGTGGGGAAAAATACGAGGGGCTCGATTCCGATCAGCTCGTGCGTGCGTTCCGGATCATGCATACGGCGCGGCGGCTCGACGACCGCGAGATCGTGCTGAAACGGCAGAACCGGATTTTCTTCCAGATCAGCGGAGCCGGGCACGAGGCGGTGCAGGTGGCCGCGGGCATGGTTTTGCGGCCCGGACACGATTGGATCTTCCCGTATTACCGCGACCGGGCGTTGTGCCTCACTCTCGGCATGACGCCTTACGAAATGCTGCTGGCGGCAGTGGGCGCGGCCGCCGATCCGGCTTCGGGCGGCCGGCAGATGCCTTCGCATTGGGGCCATGCTGCGTACCACATCGTCAGCGCGTCCTCGCCCACGGGAACGCAGTTCGTGCAGGCAGTGGGATGTGCCGAGGCCTCGCGATTTCAGAAGCAAAATGACGAGATCACGCTGGTCTGCGCTGGCGATGGCGCCACCAGCGAAGGTGAATTCTGGGAAGCGCTCAACATCGCCGCGCTCAAGGCACTGCCCGTGCTGTTCCTGGTGGAAGACAACGGGTATGCCATCTCCGTCCCGGTCGAGTGCCAAACGGCGGGCGGCAACATCTCCGCGCTGGTATCCGGTTTCCCGGGGCTATTCCGGGAAGAGGTGGATGGCACGGACTTTTTGGCCTCCTACCGCGCGATGAAGCGGGCGGCGGAGTACTGCCGCGAAGGACGCGGCCCAGCGCTCGTACACGCCCGCGTGACCCGCCCGTATTCGCATTCGCTCTCCGACGATGAGCGGCTATACAAGACTCCGGCCGAGCGGCAGCAGGAAGCGGAGCGCGACCCGGTGTTGGTGTTCCCGAAATTCCTGGTGGATCAGGGCATCATCGACCGGCACCGGCTGCAACTGATCGTGCACGAAATCGACGAAGAGGTTCATCAGGCCACACAGCAGGCCTTGCACGAGAATCCGCCCGCCGCGAGTTCGGCCCTGCGGCACTTGTATTCCGATAAGGTCGACCCGGCTTCGCAGGAATTTGAAGCGGAACCGCACTTCCGCGGCGATCCGATGACGATGGTGGACCTGGTGAACGCCACGTTGCGCGAGGAGATGCGGCGCAATTCCAGCATGCTGGTCTTCGGTGAGGACGTGGCGGATTGTAGCCGGGAAACGAATCTGCGCGACGTCAAAGGCAAAGGGGGAGTATTCAAAGCAACGGCCGGCTTACAAATCGAGTTCGGGGTGGAACGCAGCTTCAATACGCCGCTGGCGGAAGCCGCGATCGTGGGCCGAGCGATCGGCATGGCGCTGCGCGGCTTGAAGCCCGTTGCCGAAATACAGTTCTTCGATTACATCTGGCCGGCCATGATGCAGATTCGCGACGAGCTGGCCACCATGCGCTGGCGCTCGAACGGCGCTTTTGCGTGCCCGGCGGTGCTGCGCGTGCCGATCGGCGGCTATCTCAACGGCGGCGCCATTTATCACAGCCAGTGCGGAGAAGTGGAGTTCACGCACATTCCCGGCTTGAGGGTCGTGATGCCCTCTAATGCCCTGGACGCCTGCGGTCTGCTGCGGACGGCGTTGCGTTCCGACGACCCGGTGATGTTCCTGGAACATAAGCGCCTCTACCGCGAGCCGTATAACCGGTCGCCGCATCCGGGCGAGGATTTCACGATTCCGTTCGGGCGCGCGAAGATCGTGAAGCCCGGCCAGAGCCTGAGCGTGATTACGTATGGCGCACTGGTGCAGCGGGCATTGCTGGCGGCGACGCAGATCGAGCGACGGAATCCGCGGGCGAGCGTGGAGATCATCGATCTGCGATCGCTGGCGCCGTACGACTGGGAAGCGGTGCGTGCGTCGGTGGAGAAAACCAGCCGCGTGTTGGTGGCTCACGAAGATACGATTTCCTGGGGCTATGGCGCGGAGATCGCGGCGCGGATTGCGGATGAGCTGTTCGGCCAGCTCGATGCCCCAGTGAGGCGTGTGGGCGCGCTCGATACGTGGGTGGGCTATCATCCGCAGCTCGAGACGGCGATCCTGCCGCAAACGGAAAAGCTGGCGGGGGAGATGGAAAGGCTGCTGGGTTGGTGAAAAAACTTAGCCGGTTTTTTCGCATTAACTTCTTTGTTTGCGAAAAAAAGCCGCTAAACTTTTACACATTTTATCCGCCTCAGCGGGCGGCGGCAGCGCGCATCTCGCGATAGTCCCGGCGATAGGGCGCATAGCTGGCCAGAAATGCCACTTGCATCAGGATCGCCGCGAATCCGATCGTCAACGCCATGGAAGGACCGATCATCTTGTCGTTATGAAACAGGTGATCGTTCAGAAACCCCGGGCCCAGCGGCCCCAGCGTCTGGCCGCCCAGATTTAGAAAAAACAGGAACAGCGCGGAAACAAGGCCGCGGACCTGATTTGGGAAAATGCGCTGCAAGGCGGCTACCGCGGTTCCCATGGGCAAGGCCAGAAAAAATACTCCCGGCGCCAGCAGGATAAAGGTCCACTCCACGCGCTGCAGCAGTAGCGCGAGCGGCAGGAGGAAAAACGTGCCGAGGCCGCTCCAGACGCCCACCTGTAATGGCCCTTCGCATTTGCCCTGGCGATACCACCGGTCGGCCAGAATCCCGCCCACGTACATCCCGCTACAGCCGAACAACACGAGGATCAGCGCCAGGGACCGCCCCGCCTGCCCCGCGCTCCACCCATGCGTGCGCTGGAGGAAGGCCGGCGCCCAGGCCAGCAGGCCGTAGGCGCATGCGGATTGGAAGATCGCGCCCAGCGAGAGCCCGGTCACGGTTTGCCAGCGCCGCTTCATTTCGGCCACGGCTTCACCAAAGCTGAGGCGCGAGGGGAGCCCCTCGCTGGTCAACCGCAGATCCCGCCGCAGCGGTTCCCGGATGGTGTACACCAGCATCGCGAAAAGAAGGCCTGGCAGGCCCACGATCAGGAATGTGATCCGCCAGGAGGCAATCGCTCCGAGCAGCGGCAATGTAATGATCGGTGTGCGCGCCAGCGCATCCACGGTCATCCCGACTACCAGAAACGACAGGCTCGCGCCGAAAAACACGCCCATGTAGTAGACGCTGATGGCTACTCCCAGGCGCTCATTTGGAAAATAATCGGCGATCAGCGAGTAGGCGGCCGGTGATAGCGTCGCCTCTCCAACCCCCACGCCCATTCGTCCCAGAAACAGCGTCCAGTAACTGCGGGCCAGGCTGCACAGAGAAGTAAACAGGCTCCACACCACGATGCCGCCGGCGATCAGATTGCGCCGGTTTCGCGTATCCGCCATACGCCCCAAAGGCAAACCCATCAGCGTGTAGAACAGCGCGAACGCCAGGCCCTGCAGCAGTCCGATACGCGTATCGCTCACGCCGAGATCGCGTTTGATCGGGCCCACCAGCAGGCTGAGCACCTGCCGGTCCACGAACGAAAACATATAGATCGCGGTCAGGGCGAAGACGACGTACCAGGCATAACCCAGTCCCGGGCGAGCGCCCGCCGGAGCGGCCCCTTCCCGTCTCTGCAATTGTGTTCGGGGCATGTGGAGATAAGGGGCATTGTATGCCTCCCGGGGTTCAAAAAGCCAGCGCACGTCGCGCGTGTCCCTACGCTCCGATACCACAATCTGGCGTTGACCCCGATCAATTTATCGCTTTTGCACGCACAAGCGAACCAGTCAGGTTGCGCTCCCGGAAAACCGCGCGGTATCATACCGCAGACGCCTGTTTACAATAGCTTTTCCGATCGGAGCCGAAGTCAATGAAAGCGCAATTTCTTTTTGTGATGGGGGTTCTTGCTCTGCTCCTGGCCGCCGCGCCAGTGTGGGCCCATCACTCGTTCGCGGCCGAATACGACGGCAAGCAGATGGTCACACTGAAAGGTGTGGTTACCAAGGTGGAATGGACCAACCCGCACATCTATATCTATATCGATGTGAAGGATGCGAATGGCAGCGCCACCAATTGGGCGCTGGAAGGCTATCCTCCGAATACGCTGAAGCGGACGGGTTTCACGCGTGACCTATTGAAGATTGGCGAGGAAATCACCGTCACGGCGTATAAGTCCAAGGACGGCTCCTCCACGGGAGCGGGCCGCGAAGTCACGTTCCCGGACGGCTCCAAGAAGTTCGCCGGCCCGATAGGGCAGTAGTGCAAAGGGAGGTTTCGGCGTGAGACGACAGTTCCCGATTTCAATCATCGTCCTGTCCGCGGCTGTGGGCGCAATGACGCTGCGGCCGGCATCGGCTCAGCAGAATCAGGCGGCAGCCGCCAAGTTGAAGCCGTTTCCGCGCACCGCGGAAGGAAAGCCGGATATGACGGGTACGTGGCAGGCCGGAGGCGTAAGTATCAACGGCGAGCCCGGAGCACCTCCCTTGCATCCGTTGCCGCCCGCTCCCATCCGCCCGCCGGCGCGCCAGCCGATCCCTTACCAGCCCTGGGCCGCCGCCAGGCAGAAAACGCTGACCGTGCTCGATGATCCCACGTCGATCTGTCTGCTGCCCGGTGTCCCGCGGATTGTGGGCATGCCCATGCCTTTGGAGATTGTGCAGACTCCCAAGGAAGTGGTGATCCTGTACGAGTCCTTTCGCGCCTGGCGCCGCATTCCGATCGACGAGAAGCTGCGCCATCCGGACGATCTGACGCCTACCTGGATGGGCGATTCGGTAGGCCGCTGGGAAGGCGACACACTCGTGGTGGATGTCACCGGATTTAACGACAAAACCTGGCTGAGCGGCACCGGCAGCATCCACTCCGAGCAGTTGCATGTGGTGGAGCGCTACAAGATGATCTCCGACGACACGATCTCGTACGAAGCTACCGTGGAGGATCCCGGAGCCTTAACCAAGCCGTGGGTTACCGGTTCCGTGCTGCGGCGTCCCATCGACGTTCGCGTCGAAGAATACGAGTGCATCGAGAACAACCCCGACAACGACCACATCCGCAAGGCAATGGAACTGGAGAAGGCGAAAGGCGGCAACAAGTAGCTACGTCTTGTTTACGACAACCACTCCGCCTTTGATTACCACTTTGGTTTTCAGCCAATTCCAGTAGCCTTCGAGAGGATTGCCGTCAAGCAGGATGATGTCGGCGATTTTCCCGTTCTCCAGCGTCCCGAGTTGGTCGCCCATCTGGATGTACGAGGCCGTATTCGGGCCGATCATTTTGACCAGATCCTGCATCGAGAACATCACGTTGAGCATCTTCAGCTCATGATCCAGCCCGGCCTTCGGATCGTAGGTGGTGTCGGTGCAATAGCCGAGGACGACGCCGGCATCCCAGACCGTGCGTGCATTCACCGGCATGTATCCCGCTTCCTCGCCCAGGCGCACGCCGTCGATGATGCCTTCGGGCCAGGGCTTGCCGTCGCGGAATCGCGCCTTGTTGTCATCGGCGAACACGCCGAATACGGGTGATCCGAAACTGACCGTTCCCAACACCTTGGTGCCTGCGGCGGCCACCTTTCTTGCGTCCTCTTTGCTTACCCAGTCCTTATTCGGAAGGTGAACCAGCAGGGGCACCCCGGCCTGCGCTGCGGCGACCATGGCGGGCGAACTCACGGCGTGGACCTGCACCACAACGCCAGCCTTTTTCGCTTCGTCCAGGACGGCGCGGAGCACCTGCAACTCCTGATCGGTTGGTCCTGGGATGGGCGTGAGGAGGATCTCTCCCGTAAACTTGACTCCCATCGCGGCCATCTTGCGGATTTCGGCCCGCGCCGTGTCCGGAGTGTTGTTGTTCAGGCGCAGAGACCCGGACGGGATGATGCGCGGTCCGTTGATCGTTCCCTTATCGATGTGATCGCGGAGTGTGATGTTTCCCTCCGCCGGTCCGCCGCCCGAGAGAATCGTCGTATACCCGGCTTCCAGAAGCGCCTGCATCTGCTCCTTCTCGTTGGGCCCGGTATTGATGTGCCGATGCCCGTCGATAAAGCCGGGCATCGCGGTCATGCCTTTCGCGTCGATGGTCCTGCCGCTGGGGGTGGATGGCGCGCCGGCGGCGGCGGACACGATCTTTCCGCCGCGCACCACGATCGATCCCCGATCGATGACGGCGCCGGTGCCTGTGACGATGCGGGCGTTGGTGATCGTAAGGTCCTGCGCGGAGAGCCGCGCAAGCGCGCTAAGGCAGACGAATAGGGTCAGTCTGATAGGTTTCATGGCGTTCAGAGTCATCTTACAATCAAGCCTGGTTTGCCTGTTTACGGTTTTTGCCGGGCAAGGGGTAAAAAGGCTTGACATTCGATTCCGCCGCATTAGAATACTCGCACTGCGCTTTCCGCAGCAGATAGGGGGATCGTATGGTTGGAGTCCTGCCGCGCTTTGTTCGCGCATCGGCGTGTGGGATCGCCGCGCTGATTGGATTTTACCTTTCCGGCCCTCTTCGCATCCACGCTCAAGTCGCCGGGGCCTCGATCTTGGGTGCTGTGACCGATAGCTCGGGAGCAGCCATCGCGGAAGCGTCGGTCCGCGCCAGGAACGCCGGTACCGGCGGCACCCAAGCGACGGTAACGGATGCCCAGGGCCGGTACAATCTGGCCGATCTGGGCGTTGGAGATTACGAAGTGCAAGCCTCCAAGACGGGCTTCTCCACCGTAGTGCACCGCGGCATCACACTCACGGTAGGAGCGCAGCGCGTGGTCGATTTCGCGCTCCCGGTCGGGCAGCAGACCCAGACCGTCACTGTCGAAGGGCAGGTTTCGCAAGTGGAAACCACCAACGCGGCGCTCAGTTCCCTGATCAGCACGGAGCAGATGACGCAACTGCCGCTGAACGGCCGCAACTTCGAGCAGCTCATTTTTCTTTCTCCGGGCGTATCGCTGATCAACACCATGGCCCCCAATGCGCGCCAGGGCAGGGCAGCAGTGCCCTCCGCGGCGGGCGCCCGGCCGGAAGGCTACGTGATTCTGCAAGACGACGAATCGATCAACAATTTCTTCAACCGCGGTATCGGCACCATCACCGGCACTTCGTTGGGGATGGAAGCGATGGCGGAGTTCCAGACCTTGACCAACACCTATGGCGCGCAATTCGGAGGCAACGGCGCCGTGGTCAACGCAGTGAGCAAATCGGGCACGAATCAATACCACGGCTCCCTGTACGGGTTTCTCCGCAACAGCGCTCTGGATGCGCGCGGCTTCTTCGATCCGTCCACCATTCCGTTCCGCCGGTTTCAGCCCGGCGGCAGCCTCGGCGGCCCAATCAAGAAAGACCGAATGTTTCTTTTTGTTAACTACGAGGGCGTCTGGCAACTGCTGGCCCAAACGCGTATCGCCACGGTTCCGGATGCCAACAGCCGCATCCCCAGCTTTGCGCGTGCAACGAATCCCGCGACCTATGACGCAATCGTACAGACGCTTGCCATTTACCCGCTGCCCACATTCAACTTCAGGCCGATCGCCGGCACTTCACTGGGCACCGGCCAGGCGACGCAAGTGGCCAACCAGACGGCGCACGAGCACTACTTCCTCTCGCGCTTTGACTACGTGCTCTCCGCCAAGGATTCGTTTTTCGCGCGGTATTTCTTCGATAAGCAGCACGTCATCGACCCATACACCGGCGGCAATGGCAATGCCGCGTCCGGGTTTCTGCCTTTCTGGCCGGAGCGCGACGAAGGCTTCGATCACTTCGCGACCATCGAATGGAGACGCGTGGTTACCCCCACTCTGCTCAATAGCGCGCGTGTCAGCTTCTCGCGTCCCAACACGGCGGACTACGCTACGAGTTCGTTTCCAGCGCTGCAATTCTTTCCGGGCGCGAACCGGCCCGATGCGGACGTCGGCATCACTGGCTTAACCACGTTGGGCCAGAGTTTCTTCGTCCCCGCCGGTGAACTCCAGAACAAGTTCACTGAGGCGGACGATCTGGTCTGGACCAAAGGGTCGCACAATTTCCACTTCGGCGCGTCGATCGTACGGTTGGATTCCAACGTCTTTTACCCGTTTCGCAGCGGCTCGGTGTGGACTTTCCAAAGCCTCTCCAATTTTCTGGCCGGCACCGCGCTCTCGGTTACGGGAACACCGGCCGGCTCGCAGTATTACTACAATCGCGACTACCGGGAAATCGATTTCACGCCATACGTGCAGGACGATTGGAAGGCAACAAGCCGCCTCACGCTGAATTTAGGACTGCGCTGGGATTTCACCACCAACCCGATCGCCCGCCACAACACCTTTTACACCGTTACGGATTACCTGCACGGCACGGGGCTGGTCAACGTGCCGCATGCGAACCGCGACAATCCCTCGTGGCGGAATCTGGACCCGCGCTTCGGTTTGGCATACGATGTTTTCGGGAATCACAAGACTTCTCTGCGCGGCGGCTTTGCCATCAATCACAGCCCCATTTTTCCCGCGCAATACAACCCGATGTACACCGCGGTGAAGCCTTGGGATTCGTTTACGGCAAGCGGCCCTACTTATCCGATCCCCGACTTCTCCCGCGCCTCGGCCAGCACTACCGTCAGCCCGGGGTGGGACTATTACATCAACAAGGCTCCCTATATCATTCAGTACAACCTCAACGTGCAGCATGAGATTCTTCCGAGCACCGTGCTCACAGTCGGCTATGTCGGCTCCCACGGCGTAGACCTGATTACGCAGCAGGAAAAGAATCCTCCCAGCGTGACATACGATTCCAACGGCGTTCCGCACTTCGCCACAGTAGTGGGCGGCCGGATTGCCGGAAACCCGCGCCTGAATCCGAATCTGGGCTTTCTGCAAATGGGGGTAATCGGAACCACCTCGCGGTACAACTCGCTGCAAGCCAGCCTCGACAGGCGGTTCAGCCGCAACATACAGGCACAGGTGAGCTATACGTTTTCCCATTGTCTGGATGACGGCGGCAGTCCGCTGGGCAGCATCAACGGCGGGAACTCGCCCAGCAATTACGAGAACCCGTTCAACCGCTCCGGCTACGATCGGGGACCTTGTTACTTCAATACCACCCACACGTTTCGGGCGAACGGTTTGCTGAACCTGCCGTTTCACGGAAATCGCCTGGTAGAGGGATGGCAGCTTACCGCTATCGCGACGTGGAATACGGGATTGCCGCTCACGGTTGCCGACGGAATCGATTTGGCCGGTTTCGGCTACGTGCCCACGGGCGCTCCACGCCCCAACTACGTGCCCGGCTGCCAGGTGGCGGTGGGTAAAGTCAGCCAGTGGTTCAATGCGGCCTGTTTCACCCTCCAGCCTCCAGGCACCTTTGGCAACGTGGGCCGGAACACAATCGTAGGGCCGGGCCTGGCGCAATTCGATTTTGGCGCAATCAAAGACACGCGCATCCGCGAACACGTACGGCTGCAGTTCCGCGCGGAATTCTTCAATCTCTTCAACCATCCGCAATTCGGCCAGCCGAACACGGCGCTGTTCACCGCCGGGGCCGCCGGCGCCTGCACGGCAAGCGGCGCCGGCTGCGCAAATCCCAATCCCACCGCGGGGCAGATCACGACCCTGGCCGGGAACACGGCGGCGCGGCAGATTCAATTCGGCCTGAAGCTTATCTTTTGAGTGTGCAGGGGCTGCCAGGCCGCGAGCGCGAACTTCTCATACCGCGATGCCGTCAGCCGGCCCCCAGACGCAGCACCTTGATGAGCGCGGAAAGTGCGGCTGGGGGGTTGCGCCTCGATGCGAGCTCTGTTATTCCGCTTGTTCGATTCCGGATCAGCCACTCACACAGCGGGGCGTTTTACCGTGACGGTGTGGGTCCTCACTGCAGTCAAGCCGGCCGTGTCGGTAGCACTCACGGTTACAGTATATGTGCCCGCAAGGCCATAGACATGGCTCGTATAAGTCTGGTTTCCAGG